>CALXAP010000004.1 GCA_944386325.1 uncultured Clostridia bacterium | reverse complement strand
ATCAATATTGCTATTAACACAGCTCCTGCTATCATAAGTGCCTTTGTTGCGTTCTCCATAATCTTTTCCCCTCCTTTATACTTTTGTAATTTATATTATTTTAATTAGTTTGCTCCTCCTGTTCCACTGCCTGATAAATCTGTTATTGTTATTGTATGTACATATCCTTGTGTATTATATCCTATAGCTACACTATATTGTTTTCCTGCTACTATTGATGCTCTTATTGTTGTTAAATCTGTCACTGATGTTACTGTTTTTCCTCCACTTATTACTTCTATTATTTTTTCAGGCACATTATTTCCACTTTCACCATTTTGATTATTATTATTTATTACTGATGACATTAATGCTTTTACTTGTGAGCCTGATCTTTTTCCTTCATATTGTACAAATCCATTGTTAAATATATCTAATTCTTGTTGTGCTACTTGACTTGTTGCTCCTTCTATACTTCCTTGTGCACTATTATATATCATCATTCCTACTCCAATTATCAATATTGCTATTAACACAGCTCCTGCTATCATAAGTGCCTTTGTTGCGTTCTCCATAATCTTTTCCCCTCCTTTTTTACTTTTGTTAATTTATAATTATTTATATAGCTAAATAATTAACCTTCTAGTATTTCAAAATATACAGTAGCTACTCTTTTAGTAGAATTATGATAAGTAATATTAGTACATTTGAAATTTTCTAAATTAAAATTTTTTACAAATTCTGCTACATTATTGCTATATATTGTTTCCATATTATAGTACTTACCATCTGTTTGTAATTTGACATATATCTTTATACTATAATTATTATCATCAATATAATTTCCTTTATCATCTTTTTTTATATTGTATTTTTCATTATTATCTACAGCCTTATTTATCAATGAGGCAACTTCTGTTCCCATAACTTCTTGATTTAAACATTTCTCATAACTATAATTTTCTTTTTGAGCTTCTTTATAAATGTTTTTAATATTTGATATAAATATTAAAGTAATACCTAAAATAATAATAAAAATAGCAATAATTATATAAAGACTTTTTTTCAATTTACAAACTCCTTCAATAATATTATAATACCTTTTGTCTTATTATGCAACTTTTTAATACAATTTTTAAAATTTGGTAATTATATGTTTTTTAACTTTTTTCAAAAACAATTTTATTTACTCTTTGTGTATTTTCGTCATATTCTATTTCTTTACATCTAAATGTTTGCTCACCATTTATTGGATTGTTGTCAATAAATGTGTTTTCTTCCATGAATTCATATAATTCCTCTCTATCCATTGTTTCTAAATGTTTAGAACCATTATATAAAATCACTTGTATATATACTGAATTATTTTTATCATTTTCAACTTCATTTTTTATATTAGTATCTCTAGCAAAATTTGCTAAACTAACAATATCTTGTATTGTTACATTATCCCTATTATATATTTCAAATTCATTATTAAAGGCTTGTGTTGTTTTTGAATCAATCTCTGCATAATATGATTCTGCAAAATCTGATGAACTATTAAAAAGATATACTGCCAGTGAAATAATTAAAATACTTATAAGAACCCCAGCAGCTATCATTAAGGCATTTGATGCATTTTCTTCCATAATAATCCCCCCTTAATAACCGCTCGTATCTTCTTTTAAGTCAACTTCTTCAAACTCCAATAAATTAACTCTTCCTGTCACATTACTATATTCAATTTTTGTACATTTGAAAATCTTTCTTTTAAAATCTGTAAAACCACTATACACCATTTGATAATTATCTATATCTTTATAATTTATTATTTCATATGCATCTGTACTATTTAAAGCACCTATATTCATAAACTGGCTTATATCTGCATTTATTCTGTCACTTCTATTATTATCAATTAGTTTGTATGTTTTAGCTTCTCCAAAAGTAACTTTTTCTTCTGTATTTTTCTTTTTTCCTTCTTCAACAGTAACTATTGTTTCTTTTATTGGAGTTTTTAATTTAAAATGTATATCTATATCATACACTTTGTCACTATCTTCATATTTTTTATTATTTGCTATTGCTTTATTAATAAGCGTTACAAGTTCTGTGCCTCTAAGTAATGTTTTCTCATAAGATTCATATTCCATATTAAATTTTGTTATCTGTTCAGCTATTTCTTTATCTTCTTCTGCCTTTTTTAAACTAGCGGTATTTTGTACAACATACATTAATACTGCAATAATAATTATTGCTAGTAATAATCCTCCTGCCATAGCTAGTGCTTTTGAAGCATTTTCCATAATACTCCTCCTATAAAATTACATCATTGTTGACATTGTTGAGAAAGAACTCATCATACTTGTTAAACCTATTACAACTAATGGTACAATTAAATATCCCACAAATAATAAAACCATTGGAGCAAATCCTATTGCTTTACCTATTCTTCCTTTTTTAGCTATTAATCTTTCATTTGATTCTTTTCTTCTTTCTTGATAATATGCTCTTTCTGTATCTAATTCATCAAAAGCATCTGCTATTGGTATTTTTTCAACTGCTGCTTGTAAACTTTCAATTATTCTAACTAAAGGCACATATGCCACATCTTCTTTTAATTCCTCTAAAGCCTCCCAAGCTCCACTTTCATAGTTATTAACACATTTTGAAATTGGTTCTTTAAATATATTTGAATATCTTTCTAACCACTCTAAAATTATTTCAACATTTACCCTCTCTATTTTCATAAGCATAAGTATAATAGTTTGAAATTGCATTACTTCGTCTTCCATTTCCAACTGTCTCATTTTCATTTGGAATTTTAATAACCAGTTTGGTGCAAAATATCCAAGTGCTGCTAAAACAAATGCTAACAATACTTCAAACCATTGAATATATTCTGAATGTAATGTCTGATATTTAGAATATATTCTGTCTGTTGCTGTATCTATTTGTGCATCATCAACACCTTCATAATAACTTGAATATTTAACCTCAAGTCTTACTGTATCTTTTGTTACATTTTGTTTTTTTGATAATGAATTTAATATCTCATTATCTTGTTCAGTCTTCTTCATAGCTTTATTTAAATCTGAATCACTCATATCACCTAAAATATTATAATCAGATGTCGGTTGCTCATAAACATATTCTTTTGCAATTTTATGCATTTGGAATGATATGAATAATACAACTACAAATGTACATATTGCAGCTAATATCTTATTTACATAAAGCCACTCAATTTTTAATTTAGAAGCAGATTCCTTCATTAATTTTATTATTTTTCTGTAATCTGCTGAACCTGTTTTAGGCATAAATAAATCTACAATTTTTTTAACAATTTTTATCTTATATAATTTTGCTTGAATTGGATTATCTGTACTTCTACCTTTGTTACTTCCGCCATTATCTTTCAATTTTCTTGTTAATACATAACATATAAATGTTACTATTATTATTAACATCTGAACAATTACTCCACCTTTGCCACTATAAAAAGTATCTGTAAAAGAGAACTGTGAAACTGCCCAATTTTTTACTGGTTCAATAAACAAAATTGGTATTGCAGATATTACAGATAAACTCTGAAAAACATAATCTAGCTTATCTCTTTTTAATATCTCCAATTGCAACTCTTGAGTTATATTATTTAAATTTTTTAAATATAAAGATGCTTTATCTATTTTTCTATCACCAAACTCTTTTGTTAAATAAGAAATTCCTGCAAATTCCTTTAAATAACTATTTGGCGCAACATCATAATATTTTTCTAATTCCTCTTCTGGGAAATCAGATATTAGTATTTCATAAATCTTTTCTGCTTGTCTTGATATTTCTAATTCATCATTTTGTGCTACTTCATATATAGCTTCTTCAACCATGTTATATTCATGATAAGCATGTCTTATTTCTGCAAAGAAATCTATTTGTTGTTTTAATAATTTATTGTCAATTTTATCTGCCATTCCATCCATAACAGTTTCTATTAAGAAAAGCTCAAATATCAATAATATTGACATTAATAAGGTATTATGATTTGTTAATATTATTACTAATATTGTAAAAGGTATAATTACCATTAAAGCTTTAGTAATAATTGATGCTGTTTGCTTTCTTGTTACATACTCATCTTCAATATTTATAATTTCAAGCCTTCTTCTTAATTTTAAAACATATCTTTTTAAAAAAGGTATTTTTATATATGTAAGATAAAGTCTCTGATATAAAATATCTGCTGAAAAACTTTTTACTTTTGTACCTTCTTTTAATTGTCTTAATTGTTTTGCTTTTTTTGTATTATTTTTTTTCATTAATATTAGATATGCTATAACTATTAAGGCAAAAAGCCCTCCTGCTATATACAAAACATAAGTTATAATTTGGTCTGACATACAGTTTTGTACCTCCTTATCTTTTGGAAGTTAATTATTTTGTTTGTTTTTCTTTCTTAGTACGTTTTTTCACTTCTTTTTCTACTGTTTTTTTTGAGCTACCCCAATTTCTCTCTAAAAATTGTTCAAATTTTTCAATATCAGATTCATCCATATTATTACGCATTTCTTTAATATTTTCATCTGAAATTTTATTTGTCATTACATATTTTCCATCTTGATATTCCATTATATTTACACATTTATATAATTCTTTATTAGTTGATTTTGTAAAATAATATGTAGCATTATCAAAAAACTTATCTATTTTCTTATCTAAAGTCTTTTCATTTCTATGATCAAATGTATATTCATTTCTATCTTCTTGTGGTATACATTCAGTTACTCTTTCAATGTATCTTCTACCTTTAAAATCCTTTACTAAATGTATATCAAAATTCAAAACTCCTACAACCTGTTCTTCTGCTGTTTTTTCATCATTAAACATTCCTAATTTCAATAATGAGTTTCTTAAAGCCATTACTAAGTTTGGAAAAGTTTTAGCATGGTGAGTAAATAAAGTAAATTTACTAGCAACCTGTGCAGCTTGAATCATCCATGCAGCAACTGGATCTGTTGCAACCTCTCCGGATAATATTTACAGAACCGTCAGTTTTCTTTTGAACGTCTAGTCCCATTTGTCCAGAAATTGTATCTGTTTCTCTAAATGATAAAATATTTCTTGTAGGATATATTTTTCTTAAATGCAACTCAAATGCTGTTTCTTGAACCCTGATGTTCATTGTTTCATAAATATTTTCTATCATACCCATAAGCATTGTTGTTTTACCACAACCTTGCTCACCTGTTAGAGAAACAACTCTGGCTCCTTTTACTAAATATTTTAATAATTCTATTGCTTCATTACCTCCTGGTAATGTAATCAATTGTTCTAGTGTTGCACGTTTTACGTCGAATTTTCTTACAAAGAATGCCCAAGTCTCTGAGAAACTAGGTCTAACAACAACGACTCTGGAACCATCTTTCATTTCATTTATCTTAAATCCATTTGTATCTGATAATTGACCTGGGTTATTGTATTTATATATATTTTGACATACTCTCTTTAATTCGCTTTCTGTTCCAAAAGAAAGGAAAGCAAGTCTGATTGATTTACCTTGGAAAAATATCCATATACTATCACAAGCTCTTGGTACTTTGTGCTCTAAAACTTGATCTAAATAATCACCATCAGTTTGTGCAACCTGACTTAAGAATGATTCTGGTAAACCAGAAACTCCCCCTGAAACACCATCTATGTTCATATCTCTTATTTCATCAATACTACTATATCCCTTATAATATTGATATATTCTTTGAACTACTACACTTAATTTGTCTGAAAATGATAATACTAAATCTTCTTTTTCATATATATCACTAATTTCTTCAGCAGTTATAACATATGAAGGTTTTGCCTCTCCAGCTGTATACTTTAATACAGCTAAATTATATTTTTTTATTAATTGTGTTAAAGCTTCATATCCAAATTCTTTTTTATACATATAAATTAATATATCGAATTTATCTTGTGCTGTTAGCATTGAAGGAACATCAAAAGGTATTGCTTTTGAAATATTAGTTTCATCAACACCATATTCTTTTGATAATAAATCATATATTAATTCTTTAACATATTTTTTATCATTTACATCACCATATGTACAACCTTTTAATGCTTTTTTTAACTCATATTTCTTTTGTTTTCTTCTTTTTAATTCTTCTTCTGATAATCCTATATCATAAAGATTTATTTTTGTAATTTCATTTAATCTTTTCTTTACAAATTCTTTCATTTTATCTATTGTATATGTTTTATCATCAATATCTGTTTCTTCTTCTTCAATTTCTTTTTCTGCTTTTTTCTTTTTATTTAAGAAATACGCTATTGCTGCAATTGCGATAACAAATACAAGTATAATTAATATTAAATTAGTTGGACTCATATTTACACTCCTTCCAAATCTAAAGTGTTGCTTTTAATTCTTTTAATTTATAATCAATTACTTCAGATGCATTATTAACTTCTCTTAAGAAAACTGCATTTCTATCTGAATCATCTACATTTTTTAATCTTAAAAAGAAATCTGCCACTTTTGATTCATTACAAGCTTCAAAAAAAAGTGTACAATACGGAATAACACATATCACATTTTTTTCATTCATATATCTTGCTATATTTTTAGCAGTATATTTTGAAAATCTATCATATCTTCCAATTAATATCATATTATTCTTTTTCTTAAACAATTTTTCTTTAGCTTTTATCTCCATAAATGAATCTATTATTTTTTTCCTTTGTGTTAAATTAGTTATTATTAAATCTGACATTTCTAAAATTTCTCTAATAAATTGATTATCTAATCCTTTATTTACATCAACAAAAATCAAATCATAATATTTATTTGCATTTTTTAAAATATCAACATATAAAGATCTTAATCTTAAGTATTCATCATATGAACTAGATCTAATACTTAATAAAACTTCCAATCTATCCTTAAATACTATTTTTGTATAATTAGTTATATCTTCTGGTGTTGCTCTATTACTTTTTATCAATTTTGCCAAACCTTCAATACCTGAATCTAATACATGTCCTTGTGATGGCATTATATCAGTTATTATTTTTCTTTCTTTTTTTTGTTTTTCCCAATAACAACTTTCCAAAGTATCATCATTATAATTAGTAGACATTAATAATATTTTATAATTATGCTCTATAGCCATATTAGTAGCAATTGACACTATTGATAAAGTTTTTGCTGTTTCTTCTTTTCCATTACTCCAAAATGATACAATAGCCATTTTTACACTCCCTTTTCTATACTCCTCATTATCTTTTTTAATTCACCATAATCTTGGTTTTCAGATATTTGGCTTACCATTGTTAATAAACTATCTTTATATTGATTGCTCAAATTTCTTATCTTTATTTTTGCCACTCTTTGATTTTCTATTATTACACTTTGATCTCCTTGCTCTAATGGAAAATATATTCTATCTTTATCCCATTCTATTTTGTATCTTAAAGATAAGAAATTTAAATATTCATCATCATCTTGATTTATTTCTTTTGAAAATAAAACCTTTTTCATTTTTGTTGTAGTTTCTACTCCACTTAATATTTCTAATCCTTTTTTTAGTGAATATAAATCAAAAGATGTAACAAAATAATTCAAATTAGCTTCAGTCATTTTAAAATTATTAAACACCTCAGGTGAATCAACATCTATAAATACATAGTCATAATTTATTTTTTCATCATTTTCTAATCCTAAATATTCTTTTATTTCTTCTAACTTTTTAAATCCAACAGCCACATCTATGCTTTCAAACTCTGTAAAATATGTAGTTGTCGGATTAATAACCGGCACTACATATTTTGCTTTTTGAGTTATTGTTGTATCTATAAACAATACTGTTTTTCCCATTGTTATAAGAAATTTTGCAATATATAAGATGAAGTCTGTTTTATCATATGCACCAATAAAACCTATTTTCTTCATGTTACCTCCACTAAATATTAATAATCTGCTCCTGTTCCTAAAGTCTCAATATATCTTGCTCTTTCTTCTGCTTGTTTTTCAATTTGTTCATCAATTTTTGATTTTATTTTTTCTGTAGCACCATCAGCATTTGCAGATAAAACATTATTTATTTCTGTTCTTCTGTCTTGAGCTTCTTGATTATATCTAGCCCATAATGCCTGTTTTGCTTCATTAACTATATTAGGATTTGCATTTATTACACCTAAAGTTTCTCTGCTCACTGGGAATGTTGGTGTTGCAGCAGTTTGAGAACCAGGATCTTCATATTTTGTAGCATATATCATTGATCCATCAACTTGATATGCTTCAACAATAGCATTACTCATAGTCAATATTTCTTCTTCTGTCATCTTTATAAATATAGTATTTGAACTAGATTGTAATATTCTCTTTTTTGAAACTACTATGTAATCTTGAGAATTTGGAAATAATATTCTTATATCTACATAATCGTTTTTTTCCAAATCTGTAGGTAAAACTATCATATTATATTCCTGTACTCTTAAGTCATTAGTTACTTTCTCATCTGTTGTAGTAATCATTGATGTTGATAATATAGCACCTTTAGGTAAATCTATTCTTGCAATTGTTGCATCTGACATATCGCTACTTGTAGCAATATTATCTGTTGACATATCAGTTACAACCTTTACACTTTTAACATCAGCAGCAGTTATACTCTCTCCTGATTTTATATCCCTTGATAACATAAATACAACTTTTGATTGACTATCTACTTGAGCTTCTTCCTTTTTCATCCCAAGTATTTGCATAAATAATATAGCAACAACTATTGCTGCTATTACTAGCATTAATAACATTCCTAATAGGAATGAGTTTCTTGATTTTCTTTGCATAGGACTTATAGCCATTTTATATTCCTCCTTAACATACATAACACATTCTTTTAGATTATAAAAAACTCAATTTACTATAATCTAAAATATAATTATTTATTTCATTATACAACATTTTTTTTCTTAAAACAATATAATTCGCATTCGTAATATAAATGTAATATATTAGTAATATAAACGTTATATTACATATTTATATAATGCTTCTGCTACTCCATTATTATCATTGCTTTTAACAATATCATCTGCTATTTCCTTAATCTTAGGTGCTGAATTTCCCATTGCAATTCCCAGACCTGCATTAATTATCATTTCTTTATCATTTGAATTATCTCCTATTGTTAAAACTTCTTCTTTATTTATCCCTAAATTATCTATTAAGTACTTTATAGCATTCCATTTATTTACGTCTTTATTTGTTATATCTGTATAAAAATATTGTAATTCAGATTGACTAGTTCCTTTTCTTATTTTCTTTCTAGACATATGTGCTACATCTAAAACTTCAATATTTTTTATTTGCCTCATTTTTTTTATTATTCCTTTAAATATTATATTACTACTATCACATATTGTAATTTTTGAAAACTTATCTTGTTTTGAACTTTTTATGTAATCATACACATCAGGTATCACATTTATTTTTGTCTTCATATCTGGTGATTTTTTATAATTTTCACTATTATAGACTAAAACATTATAACTCAATGATTTTGTTATTATTGTTTTTTCTCCAAAAACACTATAGTATATACTATTTGCTTCACATATTTCTATTATTTTTAAAGCAGTCTCTCTTGACATACATTTATTATATATTTCTACATCATTTTTTAGGTCATATATAGTTGTTCCATTTCCAGAAATTAAATAATTATTTCTCCCTATTTGATTTGATATAT
The DNA here is from genome assembly GCA_944386325.1 of uncultured Clostridia bacterium. Taxonomy (GTDB): domain Bacteria; phylum Bacillota; class Clostridia; order TANB77; family CAG-508; genus CAMCHB01. The sequence continues at coordinate 101,107 of CALXAP010000004.1, read as the reverse complement.
ATTCTATCGCTTTACTAATTCTACCTGATGTTAATACTATTTGCACACCTTTATCTATAGCTTTATTTAAAGCTTCTTTGTTTTCATTTGAAATCTCACCATATGAATTGAGTAAAGTACCATCTAAATCAATTGCAATAAATTTATACATAATATTATCTCCTTCATTTAATATTATAACATTCCAATAATTTATTTCAATATAATACAAAAAAATTCTTTTTCCAATTTTTATCAACATTTATTATTAACAGCTAAAATTTATAAATTCAATTTTTTGAGAATAGCTCCGTAGAACGTGCGAACACTGCTTTCCCATACAATTATTCTATTAAATTATTTTACAAATTCTTAAATATCGTATTGAGCCGAAAAATTTATAAGATATTATTATTTCAAATTCGTATGCCGTGAATCATGAATGTCTATAATGAAAATCGAGTAGGAACTGAATAAAATAATTATTCAGTTCCTACTCAATTATAAAATTTCTAACTGTATTTGCTAGGTTATTTTCCTATCATTTGATTTTCAGCTTGTTGTATCATTTTCTTAACCATGTTTCCACCTATTCTACCAGCATCTCTTGCAGATATATCACCATTATAACCATTCTTTAAGTTAACACCAACTTCACTAGCAACTTCATATTTAAATCTGTCTAATGAATCCATAGCCTCTGGAACTAATTTTTTGTTTGAACTATTGTTTGCCACTATATTCACCTCCTAGGATATGATTTTTATCATATTATATATTGAAAAAACTTATATATGTCTTTTCAATATATAATATGTGTAAAAAAAACTTTTTTAAACTAGTAATTTTTGGCACAAAAAATAGATAAGAACTTAGGCGTCCCTATCTATTTTTATTATATCCCTATTTACATCTAAAATTAATATGTTAAATTTTTTAGAAATATCTTTTTAGTACTGGCGAAACAATATTCGCCCATACAACCTTATATTAGATTTTACCTCTAGATAATTACTTATTATTATACTTCTGGTTCTAATAATCCAAAATTTATATTGTCTTTTAATTTATAAATTACATTTGCTTTGTTTGTTTCTATATTTATAAATACTAAAAATCTATTATCATATTTTTCTTGTAGTTTTAATTTTGCATCTTCTGGAGTCATTGGTTTAATATCATAATAAATTGTTTTTATTATTTCATTTTCTATTTTTGAATGATTTGTATCAATACCATCAATATTTTTTTGTTTTATAGATTCTGCTTTATTTTGTCTTTCTTTTTTTGTTTTCCATTTTCTAATTTGACCCTCTAATATATCAATATCTTTATCTATAGAAGCATATAAATCAGTATGTGAAGTTACAGCTCTATAAATTTCTCCTTTTACATTAACATGCATTTCTGCAATTTGCTCGTTTTTTTCTGTTTTTATTGTAACAACAACCTCAATGTTATCATCAAAATATTTATTTATTCTTTCTAATTTTTTTTCTGTATAAGATTTAATAGCCTCTGTTGCTTTTATATCTTTACCTACTATTTTTATATCCATAATTATTCCTCCAATCAAATTTCAACTATTACACTTGTATTATAAATTAATACATCAATTTTGTAAATAGATTTTAAAATAAATCTTGTAATTTATATTGCTTATCCAATTTTTCATTTAAAAACAAATTAGAAATTATTTCTAATATTTTCTTATCTTCGTCTGGTATATCAAACGAATAAATTTTTTTTGAATCTGAACCTATTATATATTTTATTGCCATTTTAACATTATCATTTATTTGTATTTTTGATTTATCTAAGATAGAACATTCAGAACATATAAAGCCATTATATAATATACTAAAATAATTCAATTTATCTGTATTTTTGCAATTAGCACATTTATCAATTATAGGTCTATACCCTATAATTGATAATAATTTGATTTTAAAGATTGCTAATAAAAAATCTAAATTCATATTTTTATATGTTATTACATATAATGTATTCAAAAAAAGTTGTAATATTTTATAACTATTTTGATTTTCTGTTGTTACATCATTTATTATTTTTGTAATATGTACTGCATATCTTAATTTGTCTAAATCAGTCCTAATATCATAAAACATTTCTATTGTCTCACAAGAGTTTATATTATAACTTCCATTTCCACCATATAGCAAATAATCCCCAAAACATAAAAATTGAGTGCTACCTAGAAGAAAACTTCTTGTTTTTCTTGCACCCTTGGCAGCACAGCTAATTTTTCCCAAACCTGGTGTTAGCATAGTAATCATTTTATCAAAATCGCCCATATTATTTTCTGCAATTATTATCCCTTTTGTTTTTATTTTCCTCATCATTCTCACCTAGTATATTTTCCTCTAAATTTTTTATCTGCGTAAATTCTAAAAATGTATCTATATTACCTGTTTGCTTAAAAGTATTCCATGCCATTTTTTTTATCATAATTATCAACTCCTAATTAGAAATATTTTACCCCTAACTTTATCATGTGTAAAATTTCTTTTTTAATACATTCTAATTCATTAAATTTTTTATAGTTACTATTAGATAAAGAATTTGATATAATGAGATATTAATTAAATTTTAAATACAATTAGAGTATTTTTATATTAAATTCATATAGAGTAAATTGTAACTTTTTATAATATATTTTTAGTAAAATTACTGTTATTTTTCCAATCTTCCGATACTTTTACCCATATTTTCATATTTACCTTCACACCTAAAATAGCTTCTATCTTTTGTCTTGAATATGTGGCTATTTTTTTTAACATATTTCCATCTTTTCCGATTATTATTCCTTTATGAGATTTTCTAATACAATATATTGTTATATCTATATCATATATTTCTTTTCCTTTTTTGTTTTTTCGTAACTTCATTTTTTCAACACTAACATATATACCATGTGGTATCTCTTCATTTAACAATTTCAAGCACTTTTCTCTAACAATTTCTTCTACTAATTGTCTTTCTGTTTGGTCTGTGTATTCTTCTCTATCATAATATGGTTGTCCTTCTGGTAAATACTTTTCTATTTCTTCTAATAATATATCTATATTTTTATTTTTCTTTGCTGATATTGGTACAACAGTTGAAAAATGATATATATCACTATACATTTTTATAATTTTTAAGATTTTTTCCTTTGAAACAACATCAATTTTATTTATTACTAATATAACTTTATAGTTTTTATTTTTTAATTTTTCTAATATTTTCATATTTTCTTCTGAAATTTTTTCATATGTTGCTTCAACAACAAACAATATTACATCAGCATCATTTATAGTATTATAAGCTACATTAATCATTGATTCATTAAATTTACTTTTTGGTTTGTGTATTCCAGGAGTATCTATAAATATTATTTGTGAATTATCTCTATTTACAATTCCCTTTATAGCAGTTCTTGTTGTCTGTGGTTTAGAAGTTGTTATAGCTATATTTTCTCCTATTAAATTATTAAGTAATGTTGATTTTCCTGCATTTGTTCTACCTATTATTGAAACAAAACCAGATTTATAATTTTCCATTTTAACCTCTATTCTTCAATTTCAACGTCTGCATCTATTGGACATATTTGTATAAAAGTATTTCCATCATTTACTTCTATTTCATTTTCATCTAGATCTTTATATATAGTTTTTGCAGTTCTACTAGATTTATTACATGTAATTTTTATTGCTTTTCCATTTGTTATGTAATATCCATCTAAACTTCCTATATTATTTAATCCTTGCCTATCTTTATTTTCGCCATCATTTAAAGTATAATTTTTTGCAAATGTAATAATTATATTTTTTGTTTTTACATCTTCCCCTGTAACCCAATCTACTTGTTTTTTACCCTTAGAATATCTTGTATACATTTTTGTATTTATATCATATTCATATTCCACCTTGTTTGATATAGAATAAGGTATAGTTATTTTATTTGCAATTTGTCCATTTTCTAAATTAACTTCTTCTGTTATGTAATTTAATACACTCTTTTCATCAGAAGTTGTCCTATAATTTTTCTTTTGGGCAACTTTTAAGATTTCTTCTGTACTTGTAACAGCATTATGTGGCGCAGATTTGTCTTTTACTCTCCAAAAAGTCTTATTACTTTCTGAAATTCCATTTATATTATTTATTTTATATGTAGATATATCTGACTGTGCTTGAGGGCTCCAACCATAATGTACATATATTGCATCATTTTCCATCGCATAATCTAAAAAATAATGTCTTGAACTTCTTATAGGACCTATTTTCTCTAAATTTTTTCCTTTAAATAATGCCATTAATCTACTTTCTCCACCCTCTACAATTATTTCATAAACAATATATGCATCATTTAACCCAGCTTGTGGCTGTGCACTTTTGTGATTATCTATCATAAAAGCTATAGGTCTATCAGTTCCTTGAAATATATTTATTTTCTTTTCCTCTTTATTTTCTAACTCTACTACAATAGGTTCTTCTTTTATTTCTTCATTATTACTTATTTCATTTTTTTTATTATTTTCTGTAATTATCTTATATGCTAATACTCCTCCAGAAATAAAAATCACTAGAAAAATTAATATAACAAAAACAATTATTTTCTTTTTTTTATTTCCATTACTTATTGCTCTTTTACTATTTCTAGGCATATAATCCTCCTATTTTAATATTGTTAATCCATATACTAAAAGTGTTATTAGTATTCCTAAAATTGCTCCTAAAACTACTTCAAGAATAGTTCTTTGATTACTCTCAATTCTATTTAAAGATATTATAATTGCCATAGTTAATGCTAATGCAACTATTACTATATTTTCTGTATTAATCCATATAGCTGTAACAGCACAAAAAGCAATCATTGATTGTCCACTTACTATTAATTGTTTTTTATTTAATCTGTCATTAATTTTAGCAGCCTTTAAAGCTACTGTTACTATTATTACTAATGATATTGCAACAAATGCTAAATATCCTGGTGAATTTATTACAGTTTTTATAATGCTTGTACCTTCTACACCTATTTTATCAAATAATATAAAATAAGTTATAATTAAAGCATTTAATGCTGCTATTACAACAGCTCCAGCAGCTACATCTTTTGCTATTTTTGCCTTTGGATGATATAAATCAGTATATAAATCAACAACTGTTTCTATTGCTGTGTTTACCATTTCAGCAAATATAATTAATACAAATGCAAAAATTAAGCATATAAATTCAAGTTTAGATAAATTAAAAAATAAACTTGCTATCATTACGCATGCTATAATCACTAATTGCTTTCTAACATTAGATTGTGTAGTTGTACCATAAATAATACCATTTGCAGCATTTTTCCAAGCTTCAAAAAAGTTTTTATTATGTAATCTTTTATCATTTTCTTTTTTTTCCATTTTTCTCCCCATTACCTTGTAATATTTATACTATCTAATATATATTCTTCTTTTTCTCTCATGATTTTTTTATCCTTTTCTTCTAAATGATCATACCCCATTAAATGATAAAATCCATGAACTGTCATATATGACAATTCTCTTTCAAAACTATGACCATATTCATCTGCTTGTTTTTTAACTCTATCTATAGATATTATTATATCGCCTAAGACCTCTTGTACATTTGTACTAAATGATATTAATTCCTCCTTTTCAAACATAGGAAATGATAATACATCTGTTTCCTTATCTATATTTCTATACTTTTTGTTGTATTGCCTAATTATATCAGGAGTTGTAAGTATTATATTAACATATAAATTATTTTTATCTATATTTTCAACTTCAAAACAACTTTTTATTACTTTTTTTATTAATATTTCATATTCCTTATTATTATTTATTCCTACATACTCTATTTCTACTAAGTCTATCATTACAAATATACCTTCCATTAATAAATTTAATTTTATTTTTTATATTTCTCATTGCTCCAAATCTAACAAGTTTTTCTTTGTAATATTTTATTAATTTTGTGTAATCATTTGTACTTTTATAAACATCTTTTAGTTCTTTTTTTAATAGTAATATTTCTTTTTTTAAATCATTTTCTTCATTATTATATTTATTCCAAAACTCTTTATATTCTTCTCTATCTTTTGGGTTTTGCCAATAAATCTTTGTTGATAGTAATTTTGAATTAAATTCTTTTAAAATACCTAATAACATACTATATACTTCTTCAGTTTTTTCTTCATTTTTTGTATTAATTATTAATTGTCTTACATCTTCTATTAAATATATATAACATTGTTCTGCAACTACAAGTGGTAAACTATGTGTAAACAATTCTCTACTAATTCCTAGTAAAACTACATTTTTTTCTAATTTATCTTTTTCATCTAATTTACCAACTGTAAATCTTTCATATTTGCTGTATACTTTATTTAATAATGTACTATCATTTTCTTTAGATATTTCTAATTTTATAGATATTATTTTTTGAACATATTCATCTAATGTATCAAAAATATTTAAATATATTTTATTTCTATATTGTTTATTAGTATGTATATTATCAGACAATTGAACTGAATAATTTTTTAAAATAGATTTATATAATAGATCCATTTTATTTATATAAAACTCTAAATATTTATTTCTCAATTTTATTTTTCCACTACTATTTATTGTCTCATAATCTAATTCTAATAGATATTTTTGTTTTCTATATTTGTATTCTAAATATTCATTATCTTTTAAATGTGTTATTTCGTAATAATTTGTTAATGCAAGTTTTTCAAATTCAGTAGCAGTTCCATTTTTTACATTATTATATACTGATTCCATTATATATTTATCAATTGATTCAAGATAAATTGCATAATAATCTTCATATTTTTTTAAGCAACTTTCTTTCTTATCTTTTGGTAAATTACTACTAATATACATATTATATGCTTTTAATAAATTATTTCTCTTTAGTGATATTAAAAAACTATTTATACCAACTTTAGTTGGAACAAACAATTTATTTAAAGTATTTGTAATTTTTCTAAAAAATGTAGTATTTGTATCGTAAATTCTAACACTTTTTTCTTCCATGTTTCTTCATCCTTTCATAAATTGATTTTTTCTTTTGTCCCCACACTTTCTAATACTTCATACACTAATTCAACATCAATATAACTATTGTTTTCTTTAATATTAACATATCTATCTAAAATATTCTTTTCGTCATTTATCTGTTTGTTTAACTCTTCTTCTAATTCATTTATACTCTTTTTCTTTAATTCCTCTTTACTATATTGAACTGTTTTATATTCTTTTTCATAGTTTTCCTGTTTTATTATTTCAACTGGGAGATAAAAATTAGAAAATAAACTTAATTTTTTGTTCTCATTTATTGTATCATAATTTTCAAATTTTGAAAGTACTTTATACAAATTTATTTGTAAATTATTAATCTTTATTGAATATTTTGTTTCAGAGTTGCCTGTTCTTTGCTCAATTACTTGTTTATATTCAAAATTCTTTCTTATACTATACCATGTTTTTATTTCAATATCTGCTGTAGCATGAACATATATTGGATCTGTATATTTTCCTTCTAATTTTCCTTCTACCAATACATCTCCTTTTTTTACTATATCTCCTATTTTTACTTTTGCTGTACCATTGCTCACATTTATTTTTGTTATAATACCAGATTTTTCTGATATTATATTACAATATTCATCTGACTTGACTATTTCAGGTTTTTCATCAGTTTTTACTATTTCTACAATTGCATTTGTTCCTTTTATATCTATACCCATCCATGCAATATCTTCTCTTTCCATTCTTATATCATTAATAACACTTTTCACATCCAATTTATTTTTTGCAATTCCTATAGAAAGACCTTTATTTTTTAATTCTTCAATAATTTCATTTTTATTTATTTCACTATCTCCTATTATTTCAATATTCCATATATAATTTGATGATATCAATAATATAACTAATACCAATAATAATAAAATGAAAAATACCTTTCTTTTTTTATATTTATTGAAAACAAATGGTAATCCCATTTTTTTATTTAATTTTATATTACAATTAGATGTTCTAGCTATGTTTTTTATTATTTTAAAGTCATTTATACCTATATTTGCATATAATATACTTGATTTTTCTCTTTTCATATTCCATAATAATATACCTTTTGATTTACAAATATTTATAAATCTTTCAATATAAAATCCTTCTATTTTTATATTTACATATCCTAAAACATAATTAAATAATATTTTGAAAAACACTACTTATCCTCCTAATTGTCGATATCTTTTTCCATTGTAATTGAATCTATTTGTCCAAATATTGAAACTGTATCATCTTTCATCTGATTTAATTTTAAATCTATTCCATTAATATTTATAATGCCTACATATGAAGCAATCTTTACTAAATTTTCCTCATATTCTAATATACCTTTATAATTTTCAATTAAAATTTCTTCAAATCCATTTATTATTATTTTAGGAATATTAGTTGTTATCTCTTTTGGTATATCTAGCAATTTATCAAATTTATTTTCTTTTTTTTTAATTTTTCTCATTTTTATCACCTATTTAATTTTCTATTATTGAAATATATGATATAAATAAAAAAAATATAACTTATAAAAAAGAAGTATAGTAAAATTTTCATTCTACTATACTCCCTTTTCTAATCCTCATCTGAAAAATTAAATTCATCTTTAAATTCTTCTTTAAACATTTGAAAAACTTTATTTAATGTTTCTTCATCATCTACACTCACATAAGTTTCTTCATCTGAATTCTCTCCATTGTCCTCTATTTTTAATATTACTACTTCACCTTCATTTTCATCGTCTTCCTCAACTGGTAATAATATTGCATATTGTTCTGAATCTAATTCTATTATATCCAAGAATTCAAATTTAACTTCATTTCCATCTTCATCATTTAAAATGACTACATTTGATAAATATTCTTCTTCCATATATTTCTCCTTTCATTTTTTATATATAATTGTATTTCTACAAAAATAAACTATTATTTTTTCATATTTATATATTTTTCTAATATATAAACAGCTGATATTGTATCTACTATATCTTTCTTTTTTCTTTTATCTATATTTAAATCATTCATTGTTCTGTGAGCTTCAACAGTTGTTAGTCTTTCATCCATAGTTACTACTTTAATTTTTGAAAATTTGCATTTTAATTTATTTATAAATTTATAAGTTATTTCAGCTCTTTTTGTTTCTTGTCCTTTCAAATTTATAGGCATTCCAACAACTATTGTTTTTACATCATATTCATCTATAATATTTTCTAATCTTTTTAAAAGTATTTTATCATTTCCATTATAATTTATAGTTTCCAATCCTTGAGCTATTATACATAATGGATCTGTAATTGCAATACCTACTCTAGAATCTCCATAATCTATTCCAAGTATTCTCATATCAGTCTACAATATGAATATAATATTTAACCATTTTTTCTAAAAGTTCATCTCTTTCTATAAGTCTAATCAAATTTCTAGCATTTTTATGACTAGTTATATATGTAGGATCTCCTGATAATATATATCCTACTATTTGATTTATTGGATTATATCCCTTTTCTACTAAAGCATCATAAACTTGTTTTAATATGTCTTGTGCTTTTATTGAATTATCCTTTTCAACTTTAAAGCTCATTGTCTTATCTATATCCATATTTACCTCCTTTTATACATAATTAATATTGCTTTCATCATCTTTAGCATTATCTAAGTATTCTTCTAATTTTTTTGTTACTCCATCTAAAGCTGTACCTTTATAATATGTTGAAACAACAAAATTCAACTTAGGTGACGCATAATTATTTTTCTTACCTACATTTTTTTCTTTACTATTATCAGAACTTTCTTCTTCATTTTTCTTTTTTCTAGTTGTCTTTTTGTTTTTACTTTTTTCTTCCATCTCTATTTTTATTTCTTCTGCATATTTTTTTATATCTGTTATAAATCCAATTACGCTTTCTGGTTCAACCCCAGAAAATACTATTACAAATTTTGGTCCCATATATCTTACAAATATATATTCATTAGATAAACTTTTCTTTATTGTTTTACTAACTTCTGTAATTATTTTATTACCAACTTCTCTACTAAATGTATTATTTATTTCTGGTAAATTTACTATTTTAAACATACATACTGTAGAAATTACATATTTATCAATTATTTTCTTAGCAGTTCCATATAAATATTCTGCTGATTTTAATCCTGAGAACAAATCATCTCTCGGAATATTTTCCATTGTACTTTGATAATTAACTGTTTTTAAAATTGCAACAATATTATCTTTAACTACATCTAATATTGCTGTATCCATATTGTCAAAAGCATGTTTTTCTCCACTTTCTATAAACCAATATCCAATATACACATTATCTATATATAACGGAAAAAACATTGCTGACTTTGCTCTTCCAAACTCCATTTTTTGATAGGGTAATTTTTCCTCATCGCTATCTATCGTAATATATTTAGATGTTGAATTTACAATACTTTCTTTGAAGATATCTTCTTTATGCAAATTCTTTAATGTTTCCCAATGTTTTTCTTCAACATTTGTGGCTTTTAATTTATATTCTGCTCCATCAAAAACTACTATTGTTGAATACTTTATTCCAAATCTATCTACTAATATTTCATTTACTTTTTTTATTTTTTCATCTACTGATATATTCTCACCAACAGCATTCATAAAATCTTGTAAAACATTTAAATTATTTATTTTTTCATTTATATTATTAAATGCCTTTATTTTATTATGTATAGACATGTTATATACCATCAATGTAATCACTATTGCTACTAATACAATTATAACGACAAGTACCAAAAATTTCACCCCTATCTATTTTATTTGTTAATTCTAAAAAGACTCCTTGATTTTTTAGCAGTTGCTTCATAATTATTTCCTTGAAAATTGTATTTATTATCAACTTTCGTATGATTTGATTTAGATAATAATGGATATACTAAATCTCCTAGATTTTTTAAATTAGGAATAAAATTTTTTGAATATGCATTTATAGAAATATTACAATCCACTATTGCTTCTAAATATTTTTCATAATTGAACACTTCAAAAGGTATACTACAATATTTTATTGTATCCCTATTAAATAGCTCTGTCATAAAAGTCATAGCTGGTTCATTATAAAAAGACATTCCACCAATTAAAGTCTTTGCTGATAATCCTTTTACTTTTAATTCTTTATTTAAAACTACTCTTAGTTTTTCTGGATCTAATACATTTCTAGTTTTTAAATCCCTTAAAAATGCTGTTAATGGTTGTATTGTTAATACATCCATACTTTGTACTAAATAAATTTCTTGAGAGTTAACAAAATATTCATCAAAAGTTTCAAAATCACAATCTAATAATATTAATGAATGCTTATGAATAAGTGTGGAAATTATTATATCAACCTTATTACTCTCTCTACTTTTTCCTGGTAAATCTGTATAAACAGTCAAGTTTCTACCAACTTCTATTCCAGCTGCTAAACCATTTTCTAATTTATCCATACATTCGAAAGCAACTTTTCTTAAACTTTCTTCATTTTTAGTAAATATATAATATGAATTTTTATTTTTTGTTGTATCCAATATAGCTGTATTTATACCCATTTGTGCAAAATAATATGCCAAGTTATTAACAATAAATGATGTTCCATTTTTTGATGTTCCAACAAATGCAACTACTTTTTTATCCCTTGTTAATAAACTCTTCACATCTATATTACTTTCTCTTACAGTATTTACAACACTATTTTGCTCATAACTATTATCATCATACTCATTACTATTTAAATCTTCATCTGTTTCATCTGTCATATTAAATAAATCTAAAGGCTTTATTTCTTCTTCGTTTTCAACATTTTCTTCTTCTGTATTTACCTCTTCTGTTACAACTGGAACAACTTTTTTTGGTCTACCTCTTCTTTTTTTCACTGGTTGTTCTTGTTCTACTTCATCTGCTTTATCATTTTTTGATTTTTCACTACTTTCATCTGCAGATGTTTCAACTTTCTTTGGTCTACCCCTTTTCTTTTTTACTGGTTGTTCTTCTACAGCACTTTTCTCTTCTACTTGTTCTGCTTTTTTTACAATTGGTTTTTTTATTTCTGATTCATTTTTATCACTGTCTTTATCTTGTTTTATTTTTTTTGTAGATTTTGTATCTATAGCAGATGGAACTATTATATTCTTAGCATCTGGTCTTACTTTTATATTATCATTATTTTCTAGTAAATCTATTTTTAATTCATCAATTTTTGGAACTTTAATCTTTTTTCCTTTTGTTTTTGTTTCAGTCTTACTTTCCTTATTGAATGTTTGAACTTGAGAAAGACTACTTTTTTTCTTTTTCCCAGTATATGCCATTATCTCTTGATATTTAGGTGATTCAGCCTCTAATACAGCTTTAACATTTAATGGTAAAAACTTAGTTATAATTTTTAATTGTTGATCAGTATATTGTGATGCTATATTATTAAAACTATCTACATATCTTTCGGTATTTCTACCCAATTTTTTATAATGCGTTATTATATTTTGTATTTCTGCTTCGCTAACGTTTTCTTCACTTTCTGCTTCATAATTTGCATCATCTACATCTATTTTATAATAAACTTTTGCTTCTTTTTTTGATCTAGGTTTATTTATTAATACACATACTTGATCTATACTTCTGTCTGCACCAATAAGAGCATTATAAATACCTATACTAAATAATTTAACAAGTATATTATCTGATTTTGAACGTCTATCCGTGCATATAAGTATTATTGGAATATCAGCACCTTCTCCATCTGATGCTTCATCGCTTACACTATCTAATTTTTCAAATAAAAATCTATCTATTGTTTCATAATTATTATTAGCAAATGGCTCTAAATCTTCACTTATAACTATTCTATCATATGATTTATCTTTTTGTATCTCTTTTAAAATTGCATTAAAGTAATATACATTTTTATAAGATATAATCTCCTTATAATCTTTTTGATACTTCTTTACAATTGATTCTGAAATACTTTCATTACTTACTGCAAATAAAACTTTCATTTGTTTAACCCCTCCAACCTTTAACAACTATTGCAAATATCAAAGGCAATATTTGACATATTATCAATATTGTTACAAAAGCAATAACTACACCAAATCCTTTATCTCTTACATCTAATTTTCTTATTCCTATAACATATTGATAAATCGCTCCTATTGCAATTCCTACAAAACATAATGGAATACTATATATTCTAATTTTATCTAAAATATATGCTGCTATTCCATATGTTTGTGAACCATATTTTTCTATAAATTCTTGCAATTCTGAATTTGATTTTTCTTTTAAATCTTTTAATTCACTTTTAGTCTCATCACTTAATCCATTTCCTAGCAAATTGCTTTCTTCTCCTTGCATATCAGAAGATACTTGATTATCATTAGTTGCATAAACAAATACTGTATTCATTGTACATATAAACATAAATGCTATTAATAAACTTATAAGCAACTTTTTCATTATTTGTCCCCCTTAATGCAGATTATAATTCTCCTTTTATTGTTTGTTATATTATGAAAAATGAACTTAATTACTAAATTAATACTTGTCTAATCTTCAAACATTATTAATTCAAAAACAAAAATTTTACATTTTTAAGTTTTATTATTATATTTTTCCAAATATTCAATAGCAATTACAATATTAATATACACTTTTCATATTTATTATAATCACATACTATATAATACAATAATATATTTAAAATATCAAGTTATATTGTAAGTTTTTTAAATAATGTATTAATAAATTATTATTATTCACAGCTAAAATTATATATTGAGTTTTTTGAGAAATAATTTTGTAGCGCGGGCGAACAATGTTCGCCCCTATGACTATTATATTAAATTTTTTGTAATTTATAAATGTTGTATTTGTTAAATATCATTTTTTTATATTATGTTCTATAGATTTTGATATAATAATATTGAATAAATTTTGAATGCGATTGGAGATGTTTATCAAATTTGTATTAAGTTAATTGTAACAATAAATTAAAAAAGATTCAAAAATTTTTTATTTGCCATTTATATTATATTGCTATATAATGTCTATAATTAATAAAATATTAATATATATGTCATTTTGTTGTCATCATATTATGTTATAATTATTTTTAATATCAAAAATTAATTAATCAATCAGAAAATATTTTTTTAATAAAGTATTTCATTACTTGAATGGAGGTCTTTATGTCCAAATTTTTCAAAATAATTATTAGTATATTAATAATTTTATTATTAGTATCTATTATTGGTATAGGTATTGTTGTTTACGATGGTTACAGTATTTATAAAAAAGCCATTTCGGAAATAAGTATTGATGACAAGATTAAATCTATTCAATCATCTGAAAATTATGTAAAAATAGAAGATTTACCTCAAATTTATCTTGAGGCTGTTGTTTCAATTGAAGATCACCGTTTTTATGAACATTCTGGAATTGATATTATTGCTACTTGTAGAGCTATATTTGTAAATATTAAAAACGGTTCGCTAGATCAAGGAGGTAGTACTATAACACAACAACTTTCTAAAAATATTTATTTTACTCAAGAAAAAAAGTTTACTAGAAAAATTGCTGAATTATTTGTAAGTTTTGATTTAGAAAAAAAATATTCTAAGGATGATATATTAGAATTGTATGTTAATACTATCTTTTTTGGACAAGGTGGTACTGGTATTGGTGAAGCTTCAGAAAAATTTTTCAATAAACTGCCAAAAGATTTAACAGACTACGAAGCTACATTTCTTGCTGGAATTCCTAATGCACCTAGTGTATACTCTTCTGATAAAAATATTGATTTAGCAAGAGAGCGTCAAAAACAAGTTTTAGATGCAATGGTCAAATATGGTGGTCTATCTCAAGAAAAAGCTGATGAAATTTATAATTCTGTAGAAGAGATCAATTAAAATTTATCAATAATACATACTATCTTGCATATAATGTGTGGAGGTGATAATAAAATTTAAATAATAAAATCTCTAGCAAAATTAGATTTTCTAAATTTTTGTTAGAGTAGAGCTGAATCAGCTCAGAAGGAGGTTAAAATGTTAAATGGAAAATATCAATCAAGTATTAAAACACCAATGGGAGATATTACAGGAACTATTACATTAAATTCAAACCCTAATTCTAATAATGTTATAGGTACAATTGAAACAATGGGAATGAAAAATAATTTTAATGGAATGAGATTAGCTAATGATAAATGTAATTTCACTGGAAGTTTTAATACACCTATAGGAAATATTAGTTATAATGCAATTTGCAAAGTAAATCAAGATAAATTAGAATTAGAAGCTGTTACAAATAAAGGAAGTTTTAAAATTAATGGCAATAGAATGAAATCGTAAAAACACCATAAATCTAAAGATTTATGGTGTTTTTACAGTTAAAATTTATTTTTTGGTACCGATGGTGGGACTTGAACCCACATGGTTTCCCGCATGATTTTGAGTCTTTAAAGAATTTTAACACTTATTAATTATAAGTAATAAATGCTATTCTTTAAACTCTATAAAACAATGGACTTTTAGCACCTTTTATTAACTTTTATTGATAAATATATACCACTATAATTTTTTTAAAATTTCATATTTTTTTCACTAATTATAGCTATAATCGCTATCGCCCTCAAAATTCTAACGAATTTTGAGATGGCTAATTTTAACCTCTTACATTCTCACAAATTTATAGGGGTTATTAAATAAAATTTTGGTAAAGAAGCATAAATTTGCTCGAATGGAGGTTAAAATGTATAATAAGTATCTTGAAGTATTTATTGCAGTAGCTGATACAGGTAGTTTTTCAAAAGCAGGTGAACAACTTTTTATATCTCCTACTGCTGTTATGAAACAAACTTTGGACTTTTTGGTTTCTCCTGGCGATTCAAAAGAATGGTTAAAAGACTTTAATTTTCTAAAATTAGGAGAATATAGATTTTGCATTGCTGTTCCAATTAGCAACCCTTTATCTAAAAAAGATGAAATTTCTTTTAGTGATTTATCTGGAGAAAAAGTTGTTGCTATAACTACTGGTAACAACAAACAAAATCAAGATATTGTTGATAAGATAAACTTAAATTGTAAGAATACTGAAATAATTGATGCACCTTTATATTACGATGTTGAACTTTTTAATAAGTGTGAGGAGAACGGATATTTACTTGTTACTTTGGAATGTTGGAAAGATATTCATCCTGCATTTAAAACAATTCCTCTTTCTTCTGGTGAGTCTATGCCTTATGGTGCTATCTATTCAAAAGAGCCTTCTGAGGACGCTTTGAGGTTTTTGGATATAATAAAAGAAGTTATAAGTGAATAAAACAGATAAAGAACATCTACACTTTTGTAAATGTTCTTTATTATAATTTAAAATTTATTTTTTTAATTTCATCTATAAAACTGGATAAAGTTTACTCTGCCATTGCTCTGCCATTACTCTGTCAGTTTGTATTTTTTATTTGGTGTTTTTTCAGTATTTCCAAGACTTTCAATAGTTTTATTATCAACGAATTTCTTTAATATTCTTCTAACAGTTCTATCTGCAATTTTAGTTTGTTCTATAATTTCTTTTGCACCAATAATAACATTTTTCTTAATACATTCTAATACTTTTTGTTCGTTTTCAGAAAGTAATAACATAGATTTGTCTTTCATTTCTTTTGAATTATTCATTTCATCTATTGTATCATTTATCATTTTTAGCATAAACTCTATAAATTCTGTTGAATTTCCAGCATTATTACAATTTTGAATAGCAGTATAATATTCTTCTTGATTTTTCTTTATCATACTTTCAATAGGTAAAAACTTAAATGCTTTTTCCCAATGTGAAAGAATCGCAGTTTGCCATAATCTTGCTGTTCTTCCATTTCCATCGTGAAATGGGTGTATAAATACAAATTCATAATGAAATATAGAAGATAAAATTAAAGGATTTATTTTATCTTTAACTTCATTCATCCAATTAAATAAATTTTCCATTAAACTAGGTACTAATCTATGTGGTGGACAAGTGAAAATACATATATCTCCATCATAAACACCTTCACCATGATTTCTAAATTTACCTGCATCATCTTCGATTAAAAAAGTTAATATTCCATGTATTTTCTTTAAATCTTCTACAGAATATGGATTTACTTTATCAATTTGCTCGTAAGCATTATAAGCATTTTTAACTTCTTGAATATCTTTTTGTTCTCCAATTACAGGTTTTCCATTTATTACATCTTCAACTTGAAATAATGATAATTGGTTATTTTCTATTGCTAAAGATGAATGTATTGACCTTATTCTTGATTTTCTTCTTAATTCTGGGTATCTATTTAAACTTTCAAAATAATTTGCTTCACCTATTTTTTTCATTATATCTGATACATAATTTAACATTTTATCAGTTATTGTATATGGTGGGTAATTTATTTCCATTTGAAACCTCCAATCATATATGTATTATATCATAAACTTATCAATATAAAATAAACAAAACAAAAAAGAAATTGAAAAATCCAGCTCTTCAACTTCTTTTAAAAAATTAGTAGCTTAGCAAAATATTTTTGGTACCGATGGTGGGACTTGAACCCACATGGTTTCCCGCATGATTTTGAGTCATGTGCGTCTGCCAATTCCGCCACATCGGCATATATATGATAACATATCGATTAATATATTATCATATTTTTTCTACATTGTCTATATTATTTAAAACGTTTTCCTTTTTTTCTATTTCTATTGTCATCATCATAATCATCATTGTTATTATTGTAATTATCATATGTACCTAATTCAGAATTATCTTCTTTCTTACTAACATCAAGTACATTATTTGGTATATCATACTCATCATCAAAAATATTATTACTTCCAAACTCACTTTCTCTTGCTCTTATTTTTCTCATATGATTTACTACTGCAATAATAATTGCAACTACAATAATTACTACAATTGCTATTATTATTCCCCATTTAATATATTTAATATTATTTTCTAAAATAATAGCATCACTTGTTTTATTAACTATAATTTGATATGTTTGCTGTTCTCCTGTATCATTATTTTTAAGTAAAATTGTTACTATATTTTCTCCAATTTGAAAATTTTCATTTCCTAAAATTTCAATACTAGTATTTTCAATAGTTGGCTTTGCTTCTATTTTTAAACTATTTACATCAAATTGTACTGTTGTTGTATATTCATATATATTAGGACTAAACTCTGGTGAAATATTAGGCTCAATCGTAACATCATCTTTATCTGTAATTCCTATAATTTTCAAAGATTCTAATGTTAAACCTGAAACTTCTCCTTCCCCATTTTCTTCATTTGCTATTTGACCATCATCAATAACATTTGCATCATCTACTGTATTATTTTCTTGTTCACTATTTTCTGATTTTTCTCTTGTAACTACAATAGTATATGTATTTGTTTTACTCCTATCTTCTGAAACTACTTTTACTTCAAAAGTATTTTCACCCTCATTTAAGTTCTTTTTACCAGTTCCTGAAACACTTTGACCTTCATCACCTTTATATGCATAAACTTCTATAGATGTTACATCATTTGGAACAGTAACATTATATGAATTTTTATTCGGTTTAAAACCTGTAAAATCATTTGGCTTTATTCCTAAATTACTTAAATTAGCATTATTAGACTCTTTATTATTAGAAACATTATCATCATTGTTTTCTGAATTATTATCTACAGGATTGTTATCTCCTTGTGTATCATCTCCACTACTAGTATTATTTTCTTTAGCTTTTACTGTTACACTTACTGTTTCACTCGATTGAGGGTTTAAATCTGTATCTTCCATTCCTGTTGCACTTACTGTTACTTTAGTATCAGAAGATGGTGCATTAAAAGTAAAAGTAGCTAAACTAGTAAAGCCTTCTGCACTAGCATTTGTTATTAAACTACCTCCTGCTCCTTGCCCACCAGAACTAGATATTGGGGTCAATCCAGATACACTAACTGTATATGCTCCCAATTTCACTGATGAAGATACAGAAACTGTTGCAGTATCTCCATTTGTACTTGAACTAACACTTATTATTCCTGCATTAGAAATAATTGTATTTGCAAAAAACATTAGTATTGCTACAAAAAATATTTTTAAAATTTTTCTTTTCATATAACCTCCAAATTATGCTTTTATTTCATATTCACCAACAACATATTTTAATATTCTAAGCGAATCTCTTGAATCTGCTGAATTATCTTTACTAACATCAGCAGCATAAAAATATACTTTATCATCTAAATTATATTCTCCAACAACATATTTTAATATTCTAAGTGAATCTCTTGAATCAATCATTCCATTTCCATCTATATCCCCATATTTTACAATTGAATATTCTTTATCTCCAACATTTACTTTAGAACCTGTTCCTATTGAAGCATTTACATCGTTAATTTCTTCTTCTTTATTATTCTTTCCGCTTACATTTACATCCGAATTTTGTTTTTTTATATCTTGTATTGAAACATCAGGAGAACAATTAATTATTTTATTTCCTTCATCTACCCAATATGAATGCTTATCAGATGGTTGGTCAATATTCGGTTCATCTGGTGGTGTTTCTTCATTACCTCCACTAACATGTTCGATATATATACTTGCTACATATCCTTCTATATTATCTGCCGTTTTTACTTTATCCCAAATTAATCCATCAGCTTCTGCTACATTTTTTTGAATTCTAGTTAATAAAGTTCCTTTTGGAAAAGAAGTTATTTTTCTTGAACTTGTTGTAGGTTGTTCTCTTAATGCAAGTGGCTCATTTGCAATAACTCTTACTATCTCTTCATCTGTTGTAGTACTAGAATTAACCATATCTATATAATTACAAGCTACATATCCTTGAGTACCATCACTTAATTTTATTCTATCCCATATATATCCATCTAAATTGTACTTACCTGATTCTATCCTAATAAATTGTTCGCCTGCTGCTATAGTTCTAATAACTGTTGTAGAATTTAAACCTGGCCCATTTCTCAAATTTACATTAGATGTAGCATACATAGAATCATTACATGTTATAATATCATCTATTTTATTTAAATAATCTGTTTCAATATATCCTATATCTCCATTTGGTAATACTACTTTATCCCATATAAATCCATCACTGTAAACTCCGCCTTTTTCAATTCTTAGAATTTTATCTCCACTATTAACATATTGAATTGCTTGTGCCCATGTATTATTTTCTTTTCTAACCATTATTCCATCTTTGTTAACCTCTACATCTTCTGTTACAATATAAAAGTTTTCATTTGGTTTTGGGCAAACTATTTTTGGCATATTTTCATATACTGGTATTATAAAATTAAACCCTTCATCTATTACTCCCATAGAATTATATGCATTGTATATTCTTCTTCCTTCATTCATAGGCGCTTCAATATTCTGTTGATATTGATGATAATATAATCCATTTCTGTCATCAACATCAAATTTTTCTAAATATAATGTATCTTGCCCTATAGAAATATAATTTGCACCTACTGAACTTGCTCCATCTTTTATTGATTTTTCTGGAGAATCCCAACCTTTACTTTGTGCATATCTTAAACCTCTTTCAACTGCACCTTCGCCTGATGTAGCTCCTATATTAAAGAAATTATAATAACCTTCATATCCTGGATATGTTCCTGTAACGGAATTACTTGGACCACCATTTTTAGTAATTTCTTGTTTAATTCTTGAAGCAATATGATATGGGCTGACATTTGCTTCTCTTCCAGCTTCTAACATTATATCTGCAAATGTACTGCTAGTATAGCTAGAATTATTGTAATAATTACTTATTGATGTTTCGTGCATAAATGTACCATCTAATATTTTTTCAATTCCTTCTTTTGTATAACTACCTTCTCTATATGATAATGTTTCAAATTGGAACATTTCATTATCATATAAAAAATTTCTTGGATCCAAATAAAAACTTACTGCTGCAGGAGAAGCACAATACCAATTAGTTCCATCTAAAACTTTATCTCCACAAATCGGACAACGCCATGCACCTGATCTGTTTTGTATTAAGCTTCTTCCATGATATGCAGATGTTTCATTATATACAACATCATCCCAATTTAAACCTGTATAAAAGATTGTAAATGACCAATTAGGATGTCTAGATTTCATGTCTTTTAATCTTTCTTTTATTCCTGGATATTTATTTTCATCAATATTATCTATATTAGTCTCTTCTCTGTATTGAGCATACACATTATTTGGATATAATAAAATAGCTATTAAGACAACTATTAAAAATAACATATATTTTTTCATATTTAACTTCATTTATTTCACCTTATTTATTGATAATTTTCCCCGCATAAAGTATATCATTGTTGCATTTTACAAGTCAATAACAATAAAATGTCTTTTTTTTTAATATTTTGTAACACTTCTCATATATAATAATTTTTTCTTACTTTTATTATATGAAAACTGCTTTTTTAATTAGTTTATAAAGTTACAAATAAAAAGTATATTTAATTTTGACTATTCATATATTTTATTATAAACTTTAATTTTATAATACAGAAAAAGAAGGTAACTTTTTTAGATACCTTCTTTTCTTTCAATTATTTTATTTGTTTCATAACTTCTTCTGCAAAATTTTCTTCTTTTTTCTCTATACCTTCACCTTTTTCAAATCTTACAAATTCAGTTACATCATTATTTTTATTTTCCAATAGTTTTCTTACTTTTATATCTGAATCTTTAACAAATTCTTGATCTAGCAAACACACTTCTGAATAAAATTTCTTTAATTTCCCTTGAACTATTTTATCAGCTATATTTTCTGGTTTACCCTCATTAATAACTTGTGCTTTCATTATTTCAGTTTCTTTATCTACAACTTCTTTTGGTACATTAGCTTCATCTAAATATTCTGGTTTTGCTGCAGCTATTTGCATACATATATCTTTTCCTAATTCTGAATCTGGATTTTTCATATTAACTAATACACCAATTTTTCCATCTCCATGAATATAGCTTTCAACCATTCCATCAGATTCAAATCTTTTAAATCTTCTTATTGAAATATTTTCACCAATTGTTGCAATTTTATTTGTTAAAACTTCACTTACTGTTTTATCATTTTCAGTAATAGATTTTTGTGATAATAATTCTTCTACATCTTTTGGATTTTTTTCAACTATTTGTTTAACAACATCTGATACAAAAGATTTAAATTCATCATTTTTAGCTACAAAATCTGTTTCTGCATTTACTTCTACAACTGCTCCTATTTTTTTATCATCTGAAACACATGCTGCAACTATACCTTCTGCAGCTACTCTATCAGATTTTTTAGCAGCCTTTGCAATACCTCTTTCTCTTAAAAGCTCTATAGCTTTGTCCATATCTCCATTTGTTTCAGTTAAAACTTTTTTGCAGTCCATCATACCTGCTCCAGTTTTTTCTCTTAAAGATTTTACTTGTTGTGCTGTTATCATTTTGTACATCCTCCTTTTAAAATTTATTTTATTCTTTTTCAGCAACTACTTGTTCCATATCTTTTACTTCTTCTTTAACTTCTTGTTCTTCTTTTTCTGGTACTGTAGTTTCCATAGCTTCACCTTGTCTACCTTCTATAACTGCATTTGCCATAACATCAGCAATTAATTTTACTGCACGTATTGCATCATCATTTCCTGGTATTGGATAATCTACATCCTCAGGATTACAATTTGTATCTATTAAACCTACTATTGGTATATTTAATTTTCTAGCTTCTAATATTGCAATTCTTTCTTTTTTAGGATCTACTATAAATATAGCACCTGGTAATTTTTTCATTTCTTTTATTCCACCAAGATTTCTTTCTAGTTTATCCATTTCTTTTTTTAGATTAATTACTTCTTTTTTAGGTAATAAATCAAATGTACCATTATCTCTCATTTCTTCTAAATTCTTTAATCTTTCAACTCTTTTTTGAATTGTTTTATAGTTAGTAAGCATTCCTCCTAACCATCTTTGATCTACATAAAACATTCCACATTTAATAGCTGCTTCTTTGACACATTCTTGTGCTTGTTTTTTTGTACCAACAAATAATATGTCTTTTCCTTCTTCAGCTTGTTCTTTTATAAAATTATAAGCCTCATCTAATTTTTTTGATGTTTTTTGTAAATCGATAATATGGATTCCATTTCTTGCTTGAAAAATATATTCAGCCATTTTAGGATCCCATCTTCTTGTTTGATGTCCAAAATGAACACCTGCTTCTAATAATTGTTTCATAGCTACTACTGCCATTTTTTATTCCTCCTCTTTGTTTTACATCCATATATCTTACACCTAAGAACACTTTTTTTAGCACAATCTTAGATTAGAATATATGTGTTTATTTTTTAACTATGTTAGTATATCAAATTTCTTTGTAAAAATCAACTATTTATAATATTTTTATTACCTCCTCGATAGACTTTATTTGTTTTTCTGGAATATTCAAAACTTCAAATCTTGATACTTTATCTCCAAATTTAACTTCAACAACATCTCCAACTTTTATTTCATAACTTGGTTTAACAACTTTAGAATTAACAAACACTCTTCCCGCATCAATAATTTCATTAGCAACTGTTCTTCTTTTTATTATCCTACTCATTTTTAAAAATTTATCTAATCTCATATAATACCTCCATAGCTATATCTAAAATCACTACATTTTATACTAACTTCTTTTTCTTAATTCTCTAGCATGTTCTAATGAAACTTCTGTAACTTCTCCACTAGATATTCTTGCAATTTCTTCTAGTACTTCTTTTTCTTTTAATAGTTTTATACATGTAGTTGTTTTATTATTTTTTACCTTTTTATTTACATAATAGTTATTCTCCCCTTTTGCTGCAATAACTGCTAAATGTGTAATACATAATACCTGATGTTTTTTTGCAATTTTTCTTAATTTATCTGCTACTCTATTGGCAGCAATCCCACTTATTCCTGTATCTATTTCATCAAATACTAATATTGGTACTTCATCAACATCTGATAAAATATTCTTAATTCCTAGCATTATTCTAGACATCTCTCCTCCAGATGCTATTTTTACTAATTCTTTATATGTATCACCTACATTAGTAGATATTAAAAATTCTATTTTGTCTAATCCAAATTTATTATAATCTCCATTTTCTTCATACTTTATATCTACTTTAAATTTTGCGTTTTTCATTTCTAAATCTTTTAATTCATGAGTTATTTTATTTTCTAAATCTTCTGAAATCTTTATTCTAATTTCATGCATTATTCTACTTTTATTTAATAATGTTTCTTCTATTTTTTCCAATTGTTTTTTTAATTCATTATTATGTTCTTCTAAATTTTCAATATCAAATATTTCTTTTTTCAATTCATCTGCATATTTTAAAATATCTTCTATTGAATCACCATATTTTCTTTTTAAAGAAAATATTAAATCTAATCTTTCTTCTATTTCTTGCTTGTTATCTTCTTCAAAATATCCATCTTCTTTTAAACTAGATAAATCTCTACTTAATTCTTCAACTTGATAATATATATCTCTAACTTGTGTTAAAATATTACTATATTTTTTATCAAATTCTTCTATTTTTTCAAAATTTTTAATAACATTTCCTAAAGAATCAAAAGCAACTTCTGAAATTTCATAATCTGATTTATTCAAACTTTCTTTTATTAATTCTTTGTTTATAATTATTTTTCTTTTTTCTTCTAATTCTCTATCCTCGCCTATTTTTAATTTTGCACATTCTATTTCATTTAATTGATATTTTAATAAATCTAATTTTCTTTGTCTTTCTTTATCATCTCCATAATTATTTTGTAATTCATTTTTTATACTATTTCTTTTATTAAATTCTTTTTCATATTCACTTTTTATATTTAATAATTTTTTTCCAGCAAATTTATCTACATACTCTATATGTTTGGTTTTATCTAAAATTATTTGATTATCATGTTGACCGTGAATATTTATTATATTCTTCATATACTCTTTTAACTCATTTACTGTAACCATTTTTCCATCGATTTTACATAGATTTCTACCATTAATATTCATTTCTCTTGAAACTATAATATAATTATTCTCTTTACCATCATTAATCAAAATATTAGCTTCTACAATTGCATTTTTTTGTTCTGTTCTTATTATTTCTTTTGAAAATCTTCCGCCTGCAAGTAAAGCTAATGAGTCAATAATTAATGTTTTTCCAGCACCTGTTTCTCCTGTAAGAACATTAAAACCATCTGAAAAACTAACTGTTAAATCATCTATTATTCCTATATTTTTTATATGTAATGTGTCTATCATAATATACTCCTTGATTATAATTCAATTCTCATATATTATAATCTAGTTTTTAAATTATGTTAAGCCATTTTTTGAATATTTTTTATTTTATTATATATATCATACCAACTATAACATCTAATTATATTTTTACCTGAAACATTTTGATTATATCTTGTATCAAAACATATAGTTGTAAATTCTTCTGATAATTGATTTATATTTTTTTGGCTATCTTCTATCATTATATCTATTTTATTTTTTCTACAATTTTCTATTTTATTATAACTGGAAAAAATTATCTTATCATATACTATATTATGTTTCTTTAACCATTGTATAACCGTTTTTCTCATATTTATGCCCCTTTGTGTATTTTCTGTTGTATATGATCTTGCAGTTATTATGTATATCTCATGACCATCTTCAGATAATCTTTTTGTAATTTCACTTGCAAATCTTCTTGGTGTACATTCTGTTGTATATATAGACATATATTTATTCCAGAATTCATCATCAATTTTTTGTCCCCAATCATACATTTCTAAAGTAATATATGCATTCGGATTAATTAATTCACCTCTGTTTTGTTCCATTGAATATTTTGAACAATAGTCTAAATAAAAAGTATTTAAATCAGTTATAACTCCATCAATATCAATACCTATTCTCATATTACCACTCCTTTTATTTCATGTTTTTATTATATATGTAATAGTAAAATTTGGCAATATTTTTTACAAATTTTAGGGTTGTTTTTATGCATTGTTATATCTATTAAAAAATTATATTAATGAACAAATCTAGCTTTCTAAACCTTTTTTCTAATTTTTAATATTTATTACATTAATTAATGTCTAACAATAAGCGTATAAGATTTGTCGACGCAAAAAATTGTATAATAAAAACCGTAGATATGCTATTTTTCAGCATATCTACGGTTTTTATTATTGGTGGGCAGGGATGGATTCGAACCATCGTACTCAAATGAGAACAGATTTACAGTCTGCCGCCTTTAGCCACTCGGCCACCTACCCAAATAATATATAAAAAAATGGTGCGCCCTCAAGGATTCGAACCTTGGACCCACCGGTTATGAGCCGGTTGCTCTGACCAACTGAGCTAAGGGCGCATTGCTTAACGCGTAATTAAGTATATGACATTTAATTAAATATGTCAATACTTTTTTTAAATTTTTTTTAAAAAAGTAATTTAGTGGTTACTGTTCACAGCTTATTAGTTACATGTTCAATTTCTCGAGAAATAGCTCTGTTGTTCGGGCGAACACTGTTCTCCCCTACAGCTATTCTATTAGATTCTTCTATATAAGTTTTTATAGATTTTGATATAATAATATTGAATAAATTTTGAATGCGATTGGAGATGTTTATAGAATTTGTTATATAATTTAATGAGGAATGTTCATGGGCAAAATCTTTGATTTTGAGCCTGAATGAAAGAGGCTCATTAAATTATTTTACAAATTCTTAAATATCGTATTGAGCCGAAAAATTTATGAAATATATTATATCAAAATTGTATATAGTTACAAAAAATAATATGGCAATTGCCATATTATTTTTTGTACTTTAAGGAATCTTGATTTGTGACAATTATATTTCTTCTCCTGACAACCAATCCATTCTTCCACAATTTTTACAATCAATAGTTCCTTTCGCAGAACATTTGGAACACTCAGTATAATCTACTGTTATTTCATATAAATCCAGCATAAAATATGCTCCTTTAAATTTTGGCCCCACATATTTTATATAATATACTATATCGTTTTCTCCTATCATTATATGAATATTACTTTTTCTTGGATTAATTTTAAATAATCCTTTTACAAGCTCTGCTACAAAATCATCTTCGATTAAAGGAATTAATTCATCTGAAATTAATATATCTTCCTTTTTTATTTTCTTGCACCGAATCATACTTAATTTAGATAAGTATACCATTGAAAGATCAAATTTGTCAGTTAAATATTTCATAATTGTTGTCCTCCCTTTAGCATAATAATTTAACTTCTATAATTTTATCACATTTTACTAGTAATTTAAATACATATATAATACTTTTTTATCCAATTTCTATTCTTCTGATTTTTTTTCTTCTATTAATTTCTTTTTATCTCCCACTTTTGCCTTAATTGCTCCTATAATTGCAGGTAACAATGATATCAAAATAATTGCGATAATTACTACAGAAAAATTATCTTTTACAAAAGGTATATTTCCAAAGAAAAATCCCGCTACACAAAATAATAATACCCATAGTCCTGCACCAACAACATTATAAGATAAAAATTTTAAATAATGCATTTTTCCAATTCCAGCCACAAATGGTGCAAAAGTTCTTATAATAGGTACAAATCTAGCAATTATTATTGATTTACCTCCATGTTTCTCAAAAAAATGGCTTGTCTTTTCTATATATTCCTTTTTAATAAATCTATTATTCCAATTTAATAATTTATTTCCAAATGCTTTACCTATATGATAATTTACAGTATCACCTATAACTGCTGCAAAAAATATTACAAAAAATAAAATAAAAATATTTAAACTACCATTTGCAGATAAAGCAGCTCCAGCAAATATTAAAGAATCTCCTGGTAAAAATGGCATTATAACAACGCCTGTTTCTACAAATATAATTAAAAATAAAAATAAATATGTTTCTGTTCCATATGTTGATACTAATTCAACTAAATGATCATCAATATGTAATATAAAATCAATCAAAGTTTTTATTATTTCCAATTTTTCTACCTCCAAATTTTCGTTCTTGCTAATTATACTATTAAAATATTATATTTGTAAATAAATTTTAAAAATAAATTATGAAATATTATTATATCAAAATCTTTATATATTTTATTAGCTGTGAATCGTAACATATCTAAGTATTCAAAATTTAAAAGGGTATAAAAATACCCTTTTAAACAAATTATACATCTCTTTCAAATGCTGCTTTTCCAAAAGCACATGGTTTAATACATTTCCATCCAAAAGTACATCTTGGTCCATTAGTATCATATTTTTTTAAAGCATGATACACAGCATAATTGTAGTCTTCTACTCCATTAATATAATTTACTAAAGTTTTTCTTGTTTGCTCCATAATTTCTAATTGTGCTGTTCCACATAATCTTTCTTCACATTTAGAAATAAAATTTTCATAAGTCCCTCTTTCATTAACTTTAACTATCTTACCTTGAGGATATTCTATACTATTGATATCTTTTAGCCATTCATCTTCAAGAACTGTATTTTTTATGATTTTAGGTACATAAAATTTATTTTGTAAAATATTTTGCATTTCATAATTAATTGTTCTATGTCTTTGTGCTTGTGCCAATTGTGAAAAAGTAGCAAAATAATTAGTAGAATAATTTTCTCCCCATTCTTCTTTTCTATGCCTTATGGCAAATAATGATAATCTTCTATTTTTGTTTTCAGTATTTAAATCTATTTGTATATAACTATTAAATAATTCTACAAATTTTTTCAATACATCTTTTATTTTTATATAAAAATCATCATTTTTTTGATTTTCAATAAAATTTTTGCACCAATATAGTAAATAATTTAATTGTCTATATTCCACTGTATATAATAACGATGTAGAGGGAGTAAATATACTTATAAGATATCTAGCATTTTCCATTGATAATTTTTCTATTTGATTATCATTGAAATTAGGATATTTAAATTTTATATTCTCAAAAAATAGTTTTACCCATTTTGCATATAATTCTTTTTCTTTACCTATAATATTCATTTTAGTATATCTTGCTGATTTTTCTGAAGTATTATATGCTTTTTCATTATTTAATATCATAGCTAGAATTTTAGGAATATTTTCAAGATAAATATTTAAATAAAAATGTCCATAAACACTATGATGTCCTGAAGATATAGTATTCTTTATTCTACGTAAAGTTTTTTCATTATCTTCATTTAATATCTCATTTATATTTCCTCTCATATAACATATTCCTGCTGCATAACCACCTAATTTAAGAATTTCTTCCTTATTTGGTATACTATTAATTTTAGTAGAACCTAAGATCCGCATTTTCATAATATATCTCTCCTTAATTATAAAGAAAATTTAATAAAACTAAATCAAAATAATTATAACATTCAAATTTACATAACACAATATATTTTTATATAAAAATTATTATATTTATTAAATTTCAGTTACAATTCACGGCTAAAATTATATATACAATATTATTATATAAAATTCGTATTCCGTGAATTGTAACACATTTCGACAACTATTATCAACTAATAATATAATATAAAGATTTTAATATTAATCATAATTTTTCAAATTTTGGATATATTTTATTTATATAATTTAATATTAATTTTTGGAGGTAAACATATGAATAAAGAAAGAATCTTTGAAATTATGAAAAATAAAGAAATTTATGATGTATTTTATAACGAGCGTCCAATTTGGATACAAAGTATAGAAGATAATATTGCAAAAATAGGATTTATGGATAGCCCAGAGGTAAAAGATGTATATATTGAGGATTTGTATGAAAAAGATTTATATAATAATTAATAATATATTTTGTAATCTACTATTTTAATTTTTGACTATAATATTAAAAAATTTTAAATAGTTAACATTTGTAATTTCAAATAAAATATGATATGAGATAAAAAAACTCATATCATATTTTATTCAACTTTGCCAAATAAATTTAATGGCCATATTCTTATCCATACTTTACTTTCTATTTTTTCAAAAGGTATACAACCAAACGTTCTGCAATCTAAACTATTTTCTCTGTTATCCCCCATTAAAAACACGGTTCCTTCAGGTACTATAAAATCATCCAGATTACCAGTAGTTTCCACATCATCTTGAAGATATGGTTCATCTAATATTTCACCATTTATATACACTTTTCCATATTTTATCTCTACATGTTCTCCAGGTAAAGCTATAACACGTTTTATGAAACTAGTTTTTGTATTTTCTATAACATAATAAAAGAAACTATCAATCAATCCACTTGGTTTATACTCATATTCTGCTATAGGATTTTCATTATTTATTTTACTTGAAGATGGCTGTAAATTACTAGGTTCTTCAAAAGTTACTATTTCTCCTCTTTCTAAATCTGAATGAAATGTTCTTGCTAATCTATTTAATAATAATCTTTGATTTTCTACTAAAGTAGGATTCATAGATACACTCTTTACGATAGTAGGTGTTGCTATAAAATATTTTACTAATAAAGCAAGTACAATAGCAGTAATAATACATGCTACCCATTCCAATGCATTTTTTAGTTTATCATTCATTTGCAATAATACACACTTCTTTCATAACAAATTTCTTTATTAGTATATCAATTTAATTTTATATATTCAAGTATAAATTAAAATAATATTTAGTTTCTTATTATATTTCACTTACAAAACTCTTATTGGCTGGGGTGGTAGGATTCGAACCTACGCATCGATGGGTCAGAGCCATCTGCCTTACCGCTTGGCTACACCCCAATATAGTTGGACGCATAAAGCGTCCTAATATTATCTATTTAATCCACTTCTTCCTGCAAATACTGCACTATCTTCTAATTCATCTTCAATATTTAATAATCTATTATATTTTGCAACTCTATCTGTTCTACATGGTGCACCTGTTTTTATTTGTCCTGCATTTGTTGCAACAGCTACATCTGCTAATGTTGTATCTTCTGTCTCTCCAGATCTATGAGAAACAACTGCTGTATAACCATTTTTCTTAGCTAATTCTATTGCATCTAATGTTTCTGTTAGAGTTCCTATTTGATTCAATTTTATTAATATACTGTTTGTTGTTTTATTATCTATACCTTTTTGTAATCTCTTTATATTAGTTACAAATAAATCATCACCAACTAATTGAATTCTAGAACCTAATCTATCAGTTAATTTTCTCCATCCGTCCCAATCTTCTTCTGCTAATCCATCTTCAACAGAAATAATTGGATATTTATTAACTAAACTTTCTATATAATCAATCATTTCATCAACATTTTTTGTTTCATTAGTTTTCCAGAAATAATATAATCCTTCTTTTCCTTCTTTCTTAGCAGCATCATACATTTCTGTAGCAGCCATATCTAATGCTAAAAATACATCTTCTCCTGGTTTATATCCAGCTTTTTCTATAGCTTCAACTATTAATTTTAAAGCTTCTTCATCACTAGATAAATTTGGTGCAAATCCTCCTTCATCACCTACACCTGTAGCTAATCCCTTTTCTTTTAATACTTTCTTTAAAGTATGATATATTTCTACACTCATTCTTAAACATTCAGAAAAAGATTTAGCACCTACTGGCATTATCATAAATTCTTGAATATTAACAGTATTATCTGCATGTTTACCACCATTTAATATATTCATCATTGGAGTTGGTAGAACTTTTGCATTTGAACCACCAATGTAATTATATAATGACATTCCTAAAGAATTTGCAGCAGCTTTGCATACAGCAAGAGAAACTCCAAGTGTAGCATTAGCTCCTAATTTTCCTTTATTTTCTGTTCCATCTATTTCTATTAATTTATGATCTATTTTTATTTGATCATAAACATTCATTCCTTCTATTTCTTTTGCTATCTTTTTATTTACATTTTCAACTGCTTTTGTAACACCTTTTCCCATGTATCTTTCTTTATCTCCATCACGTAATTCTACAGCTTCAAAACTTCCTGTTGAAGCTCCTGATGGAACTAGTGCAACTCCAGAAAAACCTCCTTCTGTTACAACTTCTACTTGTACTGTTGGATTTCCTCTTGAATCTAACACTTCCAAAGCTCTTACACTTTCAATTCCTAAATAATCTTTCATTTTTTACCTCCAAAAAAATATATATTAACAATAATATAATTATTGTTGCTCGCTTATAAACTTCTTTCTAAACCTTAATTTAATAAATGGTCTAACAAAGTAAAATTTATTCTTAATCTCTAGAATCAATACTAGCAAGTATTTGATTATTAACTTTTCTCTTTCGTTCCTCTAATTTTTTAATAACGTTTTGTTCTAGGGGATTATCTGGTTTATCATAATCTAATATATTTTTATGTATTGGTTTTTTATACATTGTTTCAATATACTTTTCCTCATTATTATTGTTAAGTTTATTATCACTTAAATATCTTTGTATAACAGCTCTTTCTTTTCTATTAAAAGCTGCTGTATCTGTTCCAAGATATTTATATTTCCAAATTACTTTTCTATCATCATTAGAATAATTCCAATCATCAATAGAATCATAATTATATTCTACTTCAAAATTATTATCTTTAATAGAAATTGTTAAACTAGTCCATATCTTTTGATTGTTTTTTATGTATTCTTCTCTTAATTTTTGTATAGAATTATACAAATCTTTAACTAGTTTCATATATATATCTTCATCAATATTAAACTTACCTGGAATTTCATAAACATTTACTGGTCTTTTCTTTAAAATTCCCTTTGGGAAATAATAAAAGAACATTTCTCCAATTGGTATTTTATATACTTTTTCAGTTATAGAAGCATATAAATAAACACTACTCCATTTTTCAGGAATCATATAATATATGCTTGTTTGAATTTCTTTATATAACTTTTTAAGTCTTGGAGTGTCCAGCATACAAATCCCCCCTTCACTTATATTACAATGAATTTTGTTCTATCAAAGATTCTCCTGTCATTTCTTTTGGTTTTTCTAATCCCATTATATCTAACATTGTTGGTGCTAGATCTGATAATCTGCCTTTTTTCAATTTAATATTTTCCATTCCTAATATAACTAATGGTACAACATTTGTAGTATGTGCAGTATGAGGATCACCTGTAACATAATCAATCATCTGCTCTGCATTTCCATGATCTGCTGTAATTAATAGAACACCATTATGTTTTTGAATGGCTTCCACTACTCTTCCAATACATTCATCTAAAACTTCTAATGCTTTTATTGTAGCTTCTAAATTTCCTGTATGTCCAACCATATCTGGATTAGCATAGTTTAAAATTATAGAATCATACTTTTCAGAATTAATTGCCTCAACTACTTTATCTGTTACTTGTCTTGCACTCATTTCAGGCATTAAATCATATGTCTCTACTTTAGGAGAAGGTATTAATATTCTATCTTCATTTTTATATTGTTTTTCTTCTCCTCCATTAAAGAAGAAAGTAACATGTGCATATTTTTCTGTTTCTGCAATTCTTAATTGTTTTAATCCCTTTTTGCTTATATATTGTCCAAAAGTATTATTAATAACATTAGGTTCATATGCAATATGAACATTTGGCAATGTAGCATCATATTGTGTTAAACATACAAAATACAAATTCAAATTTTCTGTTTCGAATTCATTAAATTTATCATCTACTAAAGTTCTTGTTATTTCTCTTGCTCTATCTGGTCTAAAATTAAAAAATATTACAGAATCGTTCTTTGAAATCTTAGCAATAGGTTCTGTACCATTACATATTACTGTTGGTTTAACAAATTCATCAAATATTTCTTTTTGATAAGATTCTTCTATTGCTTTTACAGCTGAATTAGATTTTTCTCCTATTCCTCTTACCATAGCATCATAAGATTCTTTTATTCTTTCCCATCTTTTATCTCTATCCATGCTATAAAATCTACCACTAATAGTAGCAATTTTACCAACACCTTTTTCAGCCATCTTTTTTTCTAATTCAGTTATATATGTCTCTGCAGAAGATGGAGGTGTATCTCTTCCATCTAAAAAGCAATGTACATATACATTCTCAAAATCTTTTCTTTTTGCAAGTTCTAATATTGCATATAAATGTCTAACATGGCTATGAACACCACCATCAGACAATAATCCCATAACATGTAAATTAGTTTTATTTTTTATACAATTATCTATTGCTTTATTTAACTCTTTATTACTAAAGAAATCTCCTTCTTCTATAGATTTTGTTATTCTTGTAAAATCTTGATATACTATTCTTCCAGCACCTATATTAGTATGACCTACTTCAGAATTTCCCATTTGTCCTTCTGGTAATCCAACATCTAATCCACTTGTAGATATTGTTGTATTTGGATTTTGTCTTATTATTTTATTCCAATTTGGCATATTAGCTAATTTTACAGCATTAGACTTTTCATTTTCATTTATACCAAAACCATCTAATATCATTAACATAGTAAGTTTTTTATCCATATTACATATCCCTTCTTTAATTTTGTTTATTTGTAATTTGCTATTTTACTAAATTCTTCTGCATCAAGACTTGCTCC
The DNA here is from genome assembly GCA_944386325.1 of uncultured Clostridia bacterium. Classification (GTDB taxonomy): domain Bacteria; phylum Bacillota; class Clostridia; order TANB77; family CAG-508; genus CAMCHB01. The sequence goes on along the minus strand of CALXAP010000004.1, from coordinate 66,412 downwards.
ACCAACTAATCCTCCATCTATATCACTCATTGAGAATAATTCTTGAGAATTACTTGATTTTACACTTCCACCATATTGCATTATAACTCTTTTTGCAACATCTTGTCCATATATTTTAGAAATTTCTTCTCTAATTGCCTTTATTGTATTGTTCGCATCTTCACTTGTGGCAGTTTTCCCTGTACCAATAGCCCAAATTGGCTCATATGCAATTATTATATTTTCCATATCATTTTTATCTATATCTTTAAAAGCTTCTTGTATTTGTAATTTTATTATTTCAATTGCTTTTCCTTGTTCCCTTTGTTCTAAAGTTTCACCTACACATATGATTGGTTTCAATTTGCATTTTAATGCAGCTTTTATTTTTTTATTTACTATCTCATCTGTTTCTGCAAAATATGCCCTTCTTTCAGAATGACCAATTATAACATATTCTACACCTATTGATTTAAGCATATTTCCAGATATCTCTCCTGTAAATGCACCTTTCTCTTCCCAATACATATTTTGTGCTCCTATTTTTATATTTGTTCCTTGAACATGTAATAATGCATAAAATAAATCTACAAAAGGTACACAAAGTATTATTTCATTTTCAGAATCTTTAACTAATTTACTAAATTTATCTATAAAATTTATTGTTTCATTTGGAAGCATATTCATTTTCCAATTTCCTGCAATAACTTTCTTTCTCATTTTAACCTCCATTTAAACTAATTTAATCTCTAATAAAATTATTTTCCTATTTGTTTTCTAAGCATTCTATTCCTGGTAATTCTTTTCCTTCAAGTAATTGTAATGAAGCTCCTCCTCCTGTTGAAACATGTGACATCTTATCAGTTAATCCTGCTTTTTCAATTGCAGCAGCAGAATCGCCTCCTCCAATTATTGTTGTAGCATCAACTTCAGATAATATTTTTGCTATAGAGTTTGTTCCTACTGCAAATTTATCAAATTCAAATAAACCAACTGGTCCATTCCAAATTACAGTTTTTGCTTTTTTTATTTCTTCTCCAAATAACTCTATAGATTTTGGACCGATATCAAAACCTTCCCAATCATTTGGTATCTCAGTTGATTTTACTACTTTACTTTCTGTATCTCTTTTAAATTCTTTTCCTATAACAGTATCTACTGGTAATAATAATTTAACATTTTTTTCTTTTGCTTTTTCCATCAATTTAATAGCTAAATCTAATTTATCAGCTTCACACATTGAATTTCCTATATTATAACCTTGTGCTTTTAAAAAAGTATATGCCATTCCTCCACCAATAATTAATGTATCAACCTTTTCTAATAAAGCATCTATTACCCCTATTTTATCAGATACTTTTGCTCCACCAAGAATCGCAATAAATGGTCTTTCTGGATTTTTTAATGCATTACTCATAAAATTAATTTCTTTCTCAACTAAAAAACCTGCCACTGCTGGCAAAAATTTAGCAACTCCTGCTGTAGAAGCATGTGCTCTATGTGTTGTACCAAAAGCATCATTTACATATATATCTGCTAAACTAGCTAATTGCTTAGCAAATTCAGGATCATTTTTTTCTTCCCCTTTTTCGAATCTAACATTTTCTAATAGAACGATATCTCCATCTTTCATATTCTGTACTAATTTTTTAGAACATTCACCTACAACATCTTCTGATAATTTAACTTCTTTTCCTAGTAATTTTTCTAATTCTTTAGCAACTGGACTTAATGAAAATTGTTTTTTAAATTCTCCTTTTGGTCTACCTAAATGTGAGCAAAGAATAATTTTTGCATCATTATATATTAAATATTTTATTGTATCTAATGCTGCAACTATTCTTCTATTATCTGTTATATTTCCATCCTCATCTTGTGGAACATTAAAATCACATCTTAGTAAAACTCTTTTTCCCTTTACATCTATATCCTTTACAGTTTTTTTATTCATTATATTCAACTCCTTAATTGTCTTTTATATTTAAAAAAAGTCCTAATGGATAAGGGCATTTTTATAAAATTCCATATAACATATATATTATGGATAATTCTATTTACCTAAACCTATTAGGACATTTTTACTATTTTTTATCTACTCCAGCTATATATATTGCTAAATCAACTAATTTATGTGAATAACCCCACTCATTATCATACCAAGCTACTAGTTTTACAAATGTATCTGTTAAAGAAATTCCTGCTTTACTATCAAATATAGAAGTATGCTCATCATTTAAGAAATCTGAAGAAACAACTTCATCTTCTACATACTCAACTATTCCTTTAAGTTCGTTTTCTGATGCTTTTTTTACTGCAGCACATATTTCTTCATATGTTGCTGGTTTTTCTAGATTACATGTTAAATCAACAACAGATACATCTAAAGTTGGAACTCTAAATGCCATTCCTGTTAACTTTCCATTTAGTTCTGGTATAACTTTTCCAACAGCTTTTGCAGCACCTGTTGATGATGGTATAATATTTCCAGAAGCAGCTCTTCCACCTCTCCAATCTTTTTTAGAAGCACCATCAACTGTTTTTTGTGTTGCTGTTGTTGAATGAACAGTTGTCATTAATCCATCTTTTATTCCAAAATTATCATTTATAATTTTTGCAAGTGGTGCTAAACAATTTGTTGTACAAGAAGCATTAGATATTATATTCATATCTGTTGTATATTTATCGTTATTAACTCCCATTACAAACATTGGTGCATCTTTTGAAGGAGCACTTATTATAACTTTTTTTGCACCAGCTTCTAAATGTGCTTTTGCTTTATCCATAGTTGTAAAAGCTCCTGAACATTCTAAAACATATTCAACTCCATCATTTCCCCAAGGTATATTTTTTGGATCCATTTCATTATATACCTTTATCTCTTTTCCATTAACTACTAATTTTCCATCTCTTGCACTTACTTCGCCTTTGAATCTTCCATGCATTGTATCGTATTTTACCATATAAGCCATATAATCAGTAGCTATAAAAGGATCATTTATTGCAACTACCTCTATCTCACTTTTTTCTAATGCAGCTTGAAAAGCTAAATTTCCAATTCTTCCAAATCCATTAATTCCTATTTTTATTGACATATCGTCCTCCATTTCTGATACGTATTGTATCTATTAAAAATTAATTCTTTTTAGACATTACAATTTTACATCAAATTATTACACAATTCAAGTGTTTATTTATTATTATGTACATAATCTTGATAATTATGTTAAAAATTCTAGATTTGGAAAAAAAATAGATTATAAAAAATGTAAAAAAACATTATTATAATCCATCTATTTTTCTATTTTTTTCTAAAACTTACTTCTTGAAATAAAAAGTCATGTAATTTTTTAAATGTAATTTCTTGATTTAATACTTCATTCATTCTATTTTCAAATTCTTGTTGTTTTGGTGTTAATTCTATAGTTATCTCTTGAAATAAAAATGCTTTAAATTTTGACCATGGTGTTTGTTTTGCTGGTAAACCACTATTATTTGAAAATTTATTCTCTACTAATTCATTACCACTTTCAATTGTTCCTTGTTTTTCATATATATTATTTCCCATCACCGTTCCTCCTTTGTAACATCTTCTTTTATAAACTATATAAATAATTTATACTATATTAATAATAATATTTCAATAGTTTTTCTGTTTTTTATTATTACATTTTTATTACAGTATTATTACATTTTTTACTTTCTCATATTATTTCACCTATTAATTCACTACCTTCTCTTTTTTTTATTATAACATTATAAATTGTGTTTTCTGAAATATTATTTTTATTTACAGCAACCTTTATATAATTTGTAGTATGCCCCCAAATCATATTCCCATCAACTTTTTCAAATAACACTTTTACATTTTTCCCTATATATTGTTCAATGTATTTAATTTCATTATTATTTGATAATTCAATTACTTTTTTACTTCTTTCTTCTTTTATTTTTGGATCTATCTGATTATTCATAGATGCAGCCTTTGTACCTATTCTTGGTGAATATTTAAAAACATGCATTTTATTAAAATTTATTTTCTTTAAATTATTATATGTTTCCTCGAATTCTAATTCAGTCTCTCCAGGAAAACCTACTATTATATCTGTAGTTAATGCAATATCATTCCCATATCCATCTCTCAACAATTTTATACTTTCATAAAATTCTTCTATAGTATACCTTCTATTCATTCTTTTTAAAGTCTCATTGCATGCACTTTGAAGTGATAAATGAAAATGATTACATACTTTTTCTAATTTAATAATTCTATTTACAAAATTTTCATCAATGATTGTAGGTTCAATTGAACCAAGTCTAATTCTTTCTATCCCATCTATTTCATTTATTTTCTCTAGTACATCTATCAAACCAATTCCATTCTTTAAATCTTTTCCATATGATGCAATATGAATTCCTGTTAAAACAACTTCCTTAACACCATTATTTGCAATTTTTTTTATTTCATTTATTATGCTTGAAATATCTCTACTTCTAACTCTGCCTCTAGCATATGGTATTATGCAATATGAGCAAAATCTATCACATCCATCTTCAATTTTTACTACTTCTCTTGTCTTATCTGAAAAAGTTACATCTCCAAAATCTATATACTCTTTTTGTTTCATTATATCTGATACATTTTCTATTTTGCCATTTTTATCATTTATATATTTTTCTATATAAAATACTATATCATTTTTCTCATTTGTTCCCAATATTAAATCTATTTCATCTATTTTTTCTAATTCTTTTTTTGCAATTTGAGCATAACATCCAACAGCTACCACTATAGAATTATTATTTTCACTTTTTGCTCTTCTTAGGATTTGTCTAGATTTTTTATCAGAAATGCTTGTTACAGTACAAGTATTTACTATATATATATCAGCACACTGAGCAAAATCAACTACCTCATATCCAGATTCTATAAATTTTTGTATCATTGCATTTGTTTCATACTGGTTAACTTTACAACCGTAGTGTATAAAATGCTACTTTTAATTCCATAACTCCTCCATAAATAAATTTCCTAGATATAAAATCTAGGATTATTTTTTTCCATCTAATTTATCCAAGTCATCTAATGCTTTTCCAGTACCTAATGCTACACAAGAAACAGCATCTTCTGCAATCATTACATTTATTCCTGTTTGCTCTGATAACAGTTTATCTAATCCGTTTACTAGACAACCTCCTCCTGTCATATATATTCCTCTATCACTTATATCAGCAGCTAATTCAGGTGGTGTTTTTTCTAGAACAGAATGAACTGCATCTACAATTTGAAAAGCTGGTTCTTCTAAAGCTTCCATTATTTCACTAGATTTTATTGTTATAGTTTTTGGTAATCCATCTATTAATCCTCTACCTCTTATATCCATTTCTACATCTTGTATTCTTGGATAAACACAACCTATATTAACTTTTAAATCTTCTGCTGTTCTTTCTCCAATCATAATATTGTGTTTCTTTTTTATATATTTTACTATATATTCATCAAATTTATCACCCGCTACTTTCAATGAAGTACTAACAACAGAACCTCCTAAAGAAATTACTGCAATATCTGTAGTTCCTCCTCCTATATCTACAATCATATTTCCACATGGCTTAGATATATCTATTCCTGCTCCAATAGCTGCAGCTATCGGCTCTTCTATAAGATATACTTTTCTTGCTCCAGCTTGTAATGCAGCATCTATTACAGCTTTTTTTTCAACTTCTGTTACCTGAGATGGTATACATATCATTATTCTAGGAGAAAAAATAAATCTACCACATACTTTATTTATAAAATGTTTCAACATTTTTTCAGTAACTGTATAATCTGATATAACACCATCTTTTAAAGGTCTTGTTGCAACAATATTTCCAGGTGTTCTACCTAACATTCTTCTTGCTTCTTTGCCAACAGCTAATACCTCTCCAGTATCGCTATTCACAGCAACAACAGAAGGCTCTCTAAGCACAATTCCTTTGCCTTTTACATATGCAATTACAGTAGCAGTTCCTAAATCTATACCAATATCTTGTCCGAAGTTGAACATATTATCTCTCCTTTATTTTCTTAACTTATTACAATATTGTTACAATTATATTACACAAACTTCAAAATATCAACCTCTTTATATAAATAAAAAAAATCTTATCCAAAAATAATATAAAGATTTTGAAATAATCATATTGAATAAATTTTGAATGCGATTGGAGATGTTTTTTAGAATTTGTTATATAATTTAATAAGGAATGTTCATGGGCAAAATCTTTGATTTTGAGCCTGAATGAAAGAGGCGCATTAAATTATTTTACAAATTCTTAAACATCGTATTGAGCCGAAAAATTTATGAAATATTATTATTTCAAAATCTTTATATTGAACTGTAACAAAAGAAAAACTTATAAAATTCTTCTTTTAATTTAGATAATTTTATAAGTTTTATAAAACATAACACAATGTAATAAGTCCAATTATAACAAATATACCAAGATATCCTTTATTGAATTCTTTAAAAGTATTTTCTGGCAGTTCTTTTGCAGTTGTAATACTACATCTTTCAACATCCTTATATGAAAAATCTATCTGTATTGATTTATTATCACCTACATTTAAACTTGTAGGATCAATATATCTTGAACCAATACACTCATCTTTATTATTATAAAAATCTATTTTTATATATTTAGCATCTTCAACATTTAAATTTCTTGTAATATTTAATTCTAATTTACCACCTGAAATATCTTTATTTGCTTTAATTATATCAATAGTATATACCTGCCCAACATCTCGGCTAATATTAGTAAGCTCTTCATAATTTCTGTCTATCATATTATTTACAACATAATCCACGAAAAAATATAGCAATAAAAATAATATTAAAAACATTATAAATTTCTTTATTCTTTTCATTTTTCTCCTCCTATATAAAGTACTATTATTAAAATTTGAATAAAGTAATTTTTCACATAAGTGGATATAAGAATTCTTAATTTTACTATATCCTATTTTCTTTAGTTTTTAATATTACACTATAGTATACATAAAGTGTAAATATAATTATATCAAATTCATATGCCGTGAATTGAAACAAATTACTCTTTTTCTCTGATATCTATATTTCTTTCAGTTTCTTTAACAATATATATTGGTCTTCCCTTTACTTCTAAATATGTTTTTGCTATATATTGACCAATTATTCCTGTACAAAATAGCTGAATTCCACCTACAAATAATATTATACATGCAGTTGATGGCCATCCAGAAACAGGATCTCCATACATTATAGTTTTAAAAATTATAACAAAAACCATAATTATTGCTAAAAAACAGAATAAACACCCCATTAATGTAGATATTACAAGTGGTGTTGTTGAAAATGCTATTATTCCATCAATAGAATATAAAAATAATTTCCAAAATGACCATGTTGTTTTTCCTGCTACTCTTTCTACATTTTCATACTCTAACCATTTTGTTTCAAATCCAACCCAGCCAAATATTCCTTTTGAAAATCTATTATATTCTCCAAGAGATATTATACTATCTGTCATCTGTTTTGTCATCAACCTAAAATCTCGTGCACCATCTACTATATTTGCCTTTGAAATTCTATTTATTATTTTATAAAACATTTTTGCAAAAAAAGATCTTATTGGTGGTTCTCCTTTTCTATTAACTCTTCTTGTTGCAACACAATCATATTCTTTTTTTTGTAAAATATCATACATTTCTATTAATAGCTTTGGTGGATCTTGCAAATCAGCATCCATAACGGCAACATAATCACCTGTTGCAACCTTTAACCCTGCGTACATTGCAGCTTCTTTTCCAAAATTTCTTGAAAAAGAAATATATCTAACTCTCTTGTCACTTTTTGCTAATTGCCTTAAACATTCTAAAGTCTTATCTTTTGAGCCATCATTTATAAAAATATATTCAAAATTAACATAATCCATTTTTTTTGAAATTTCGGTAATTTCTTTATAAAAAAAAGGTAATGCTTCCTCTTCGTTATAACATGGTACTACTATAGATATTTTGTCCATATCATAAACCTCCATAAATTTAAGTTTGTGTTTGTTTTAAATTCATAATTATTATTCCTACAATTATTATTGCAGCACCAATTGCTGATTGCATAGTTATATTTTCTTTAAAAACTACAGCTGAAGCTATAAGTGTTAATATTTGTACAATTCCTGTACAAATTGGGAAAATATAACTTAAATTGAACATTACAACAATTCTTGTAAACAACAAAAAACTACATAGATAACAAATAAAACCAATTCCACTAATTACACTCATTCCTAATGTTATTGTTCCTTCTTTTAATGCAATTGTACCTGGATTTCCTCCTAATTTCATTAATACTAATCCAGCTACAGTTAGTATTAAATATGCTATAACTAATATAAATTTCACAACTACCTCCATTTTTTTAATCTTTATTTTCTAATTTTTCATTTATTATTGCTATTTCTTGATTTAGTCTTATTATATCCTTATTTTGTTTTGTAGCAACAATTGATAAATGTACTGTATATATTATTAAAAATATAAAACCTGTTAAGAAAAGTAGTGCTGGTGCATAATAAATTCCTATTTTTACTGCTACTACATCTAATAATTTATAATTTATAGCTAATAATATAATCATTATTCCAAATATAAGCCATAATATAGAATATTTTTCATTTAATTTTTTATTTCTAACTAAAAAAATAATAAATAGCATAAATAAAACAGCAGCTATTATTGAAATTATATATATCATAATTATCCTTTCCTCTTTTCTATAACACATATTAACATTGCCAAAGTAACTTTTATCATATAATAGATAGATTTTAATGGTGTTATTGAAGATTTACCAGTTTCTCTATTATGCATTTCTACAGGTATTTCCATTATCTGTACTTTTTCTTTAAGTAATCTCATATTAGTATCTGGTTCTGGATAATCATATGGATAATTTTCCGAAAATTTTTTTATTATTCTTTTATTAACAGCTCTATAACCAGATGTTGGATCAAAAATCTTTTTTCCTGTAAAGATTTTCATAATTACTCTTATTATTCTAATTCCAAACATTCTTGCAAATGTTTGATTATATCCTGTTTCTTCAATAAATCTAGATCCTATTACCATTTCTGCTTTGTTTTCTTTAATTATATTAACCATTTCTTCTATGTATTTTGGATTATGCTGACCATCTCCATCTAATTGAATTGCTACATCATAATTATTTTTATAAGCATATAAATATCCAGCTTGTACTGCTCCACCAATTCCTAAATTAAATGGCAAATTTAAAACTTTTGCTTTAGTTTTTTTAGCCTCAATTAATGTATCATCTTTTGAACCATCATTTACAACTAAAACATCAACATTATTATTTACTTCCATTACATTATCTACAACTTTTTTTATACATTTTTCTTCATTATATGCAGGTATTATTATTAGTGTTTTCATAATATCTCCTATTTTTATCATATATACAATATTAATCTTTTATTGATAAATGCACATAAATCAAGTATCATCAATAAAAAAACTATTTTCTTTGTTAATTATATTCCACCTGTCTAAATTAGTCAATATTTATTTTTATTTGCAATTTTAAGGCATCAAAAAAAGCACTGCTAAAAACAATGCTTTTATTGTTTACTTTATATTATTCTGCTGATTCTGTTTCAGGAGCTTCATAAGCTTCTAATATAGCTTTTTGAATCTTCTCTCTAGTTTCAGCATTAATTGGATGAGCTATATCCTTAAATTCTCCATTTGGAGTTTTTCTGCTTGGCATAGCAATAAATAATCCATTTTGACTTTCTATAACTTTTATATCATGAATTACAAATTCATTATCAAAAGTTACAGATGCAACAGCTTTCATTCTGTTTTCTGTGTTTACTTTTCTTAAACGTATATCTGTTATTTGCATGTGAGCACCCCTTCCAAAGTTTTAAAAAATATTTTGTACAAATATTAAAATATTATGTACAATATTATTATTCAACAAAATATTTTTTAATCCTTCTATTTTTTCTAAAATATTATATTATATTCTTGTTACAAAAATATTTCATTTTTTACAATTCTATTGACAATTTAATAAATTATATGTTAATATATATATGATTTGCGGATGTGGCGAAACTGGCAGACGCGCTAGACTTAGGATCTAGTGTCTTTGACGTGGGGGTTCAAGTCCTCTCATCCGCACCAATTACTTGACTTTTTACTAACAATTAGATTATAATAAATATAGGAAATGACAAATCCACAAACGTGGTTTTGCCGATATAGATAGAAAAACTCACATCTAAATCGTCAAATTTTACAGATGTGAGCTTTTTTTATTTATGTAGTTGCTTATCAACCCAGTTCTTATACAGAATTGATGCTAAGGCAACGTTTAATGTTAAAGATAACATAAATGATATTATAAAAAATAGTATCACTTTAACCATAAACATCACCACCTCTCCTACGATAATTCATATAATTGGTGGCAAAACCACATCTGCTTATTATCATTCCCTATGTCAGCTAGTGTAACATACATTTTACAATAAATCAATATAAAAGAAACAAATTTTCGTAAAAAAGAATTTGTTAAAATACTTGATTTTTATTAAATAATTTGGTAGTCTATATATAATTTGATTGATATTTGTATCTATTGTTAATAGTGTGAAAAAAGTTGTAAATATCTACGGTTGTTCGCACCAATTTCTTGACTTTTTACTTATAAATAGATTATAATAAATATAGGAAATGAAAATTCCACAAACGTGGTTTTGCCTGATAAATTGAGAAAGCTCACATCTACCTTGCAAAGAACAGATGTGAGTTTTTATTATTTATGTAGTTGCTTATCAACCCAGTTCTTATACAGAACTGATGCTAAGGCAACGTTTAATGTTAAAGATAACATTAATGCTAATATTAATAATAGTATCACTTTAACCATAAACATCACCACCCTTCCTACGAAGATTCGTAAAGATTGGTGGCAAAACCACATCTGCTTATTGTCATTTCCTATATCGACCAGTATATCATATGTTTTACAATAAGACAATATTTTTTTATAAATTTTGTATTGTCAGCAAGGGAGTATTAAATATGAATGAAATAAATTTTAATATAATAAAACCTACAAAAAAACATATTAAACTATTAAAGCATATTAAATTAGAAACCATATTAACAGACACATCTTCTAAAATAAGCCAAGCAGAAAAAAATAAAATTATTAAATATATAAATGAATATATTGAAAAAAATTATGAGAAATATAATTTAATAGTAAATAAAGAGAATATTTTAGGTGCGTATTGTTTAGATAAATATAATGACGGTTTGTTATTAGATGAAATATATATTTTCCCAAATTATAGAAATAAAGGTATTGCTAGTACTGTAATCATGAACATACAAAATACAAACAATAAAGATATTTATTTATGGGTTTATAAAAGTAATCAAACTGCATTTAAATTATATAAAAATTTAGGTTTTCATATTGAAAAACAAACAGAAACTAGATATTTAATGAAATGGAGTAAAGAATCATAAAAAAGAGAATATAACAATTTTAATTTTGTTATATTCTCTTTTTTCCTATTTAATCCCAATAATTAACTGGATTTTCCCAGTCTGGATAATTTCTATCCAGATATTCTCGAGCTTTTTTCATTAGCTCATTAAATTTCTCACTTCCATACACATTTCTACATTCTCCTATTTTACAAATCATATTTTCATCAGAGTCTTCTATAAAAACAATTACTGTGCTATTTATGTCGTTTTTGTTTTTATATTTGTAAGATGGATTGAAACGTCTTCTTAAACAAAGTTCACCCTTGAAATGACAGTATAAACTTCTATACTCATTTAAAATTTCTCCTCTTAAGCGATTTTTTTCATCGAAAAAATATCTTGAGGTTCCATTTTCTTCCTTCACTGTCCAATTTTCTGGAAGAAAGACTTTAATTTTGTTTTTTACATTACTTTTTTCAAAAGTAAATCCTATTTTTTCAAAAGTTTCCCTATTTGGTCGCATTTTTCTTGGAAATAAATAATATTTCCGATTCTCAACTTCTAAATTATTAGTTTCAAGGTCTTCTTTTTTTGTTAACATGCCTTTTGTTTTAGGATTATAGCTCATCATGATAATTCCTCCTTATGAAATCCTTAATAATAACTTTCTTAAGTTTAATCATTTTATCACTTTATCTGTATTATGTCAATTACTTTAAATTCTCTATACATCTATGGCATATTGTTGGATTTTCCTCATCCTCTCCTACAGTTTCAGAATACATCCAGCATCTTTCACATTTTTGACCTTTTGCAGTTTCTACTTCTACAAATATATTTAATTTATTTTCATCATCTTTTTTTCCATCTTCAATTATTTCTAAACCTGAAACAATAAATACCTGTAATAATATATTTTTATTATCATTTAAGAATTTTGCATTATCTGAATCTGCATGTATTATTACTCTTGCATTTAATGAATTTCCTATAACTTTATCTTTTCTTGCAATTTCTAATTTTCTTGCTACTTCCTCTTTTATATCTATGATCTTTTTCCATTTTTCTTCTATTTGTTTATTATTATATTCTTCATTTAATTCTGGCCAATAAGCTAACATAACACTTTCTTTATTCTCTTCTTTTTTGTGTGGCATATAACTCCATATTTCTTCTGATGTATAGCAAATCATAGGTGCTAATATTCTAACTAAAGAATCTAATATAATATACATTGTTGTTTGAGCTGCTCTTCTTTCTTTTGAATCAGCTTTATATGTGTATAATCTATCCTTTATTATATCTAAGTAAAAATTGCTCATATCACTTACACAGAATTGATTTATATCATGATATGCCATATGAAATTCATATTCATCAAAACTCTTTGTTGTAGATTTTATCAATTTATATAATCTAGATAATGCCCATTTATCAATTTCTTCTAAATCTTTATATTCTACCAAATTATTTACATCAAAATCACTAATGTTTCCTAATATATATCTTGCTGTATTTCTAATTTTTCTAAATACTTCTGTTATTTGTTTTAATATATTTTTTGAAATACTTACATCGCTTTTAAAATCTGATGATAAAACCCATAATCTTAATATATCTGCTCCATATTCATTTATAACATCATTCGGGTCTATACCATTTCCTAATGATTTTGACATTTTTCTTCCTTGTTCATCTATTATAAATCCGTGTGTTAGAACTTCTTTATATGGTGCCTTTCCTCTTGTAGCAACACAAGTTAATAAAGAAGATTGGAACCATCCTCTATACTGATCACTTCCCTCAAGATACATATCAGCAAGTGGTAAACCTCTTTCTTCTAATACACCTGCATATGTAGTTCCTGAATCAAACCATACATCCATAATATCTGTTTCTTTTTTAAATTTATTGTGACCACAAGAACATTTAGCACCTTCAGGTAATAAATCCTTTTCATCCATTTCAAACCATGCATTAGAACCTTTTTCTTTAAAGATTTCTTGAATTTTTTCTATACTCTCTTTTGTTATATATTCTTTTTCGCATTTTTCACAATAGAATATAGGAATTGGAACTCCCCATGTTCTTTGTCTTGATATACACCAGTCTGTTCTATCTTTTACCATATTAGTAATTCTTTCTTCTCCCCATGAAGGTATCCATTTTACACCTTTTATAGCTTTTAATGTTTCATCTCTAAAACCATCTATAGATGCAAACCATTGTTTTGTAGCTCTGAATATAATAGGATTTTTACATCTCCAGCAGTGTGGATATGAATGAACTAATGGTTGTTTCATTAATAAATAATTATTTTCTTCTAACCATTTTATTATTTCTTCATTAGATTTTTCATAATACATTCCAGCAAAAGGTCCAGCTTCTTCTGTTTGATATCCTTTTCCATCAACACATACTACAATATCTAATTTATTTTTTAAACTACACAAATAATCTTCTTTACCATAACCAGGTGCTGTGTGTACAGCTCCTGTACCAGCATCTAATTCAACATTTAATGTATCTTCACTTCCTAATACAACTCTTGAAATTCTATCTATAAATGGATGTTTACATTCTATATTTTCTAAATCTTTTCCTTTGAATTCTTTTATAGTTTTATATTCATCAATTTTTGCCAATTTCATTACATCATCTACTAATTGAGTTGCCATTATTAATTTTTCTTTTCCTGTATCTACTATACTATATTCATAATCCTCTCCTACTGTAATTGCAACATTTCCAGGTAATGTCCATGGTGTTGTTGTCCATATTACAAAATAAGTATCTTTTTTATCAAATTTTCCTTTTGAATCTTCTACAGGAAATTTAACATATATAGATGTAGCTGTATTATCTTTATATTCTATCTCCGCTTCTGCCAAAGCTGTTTCGCAATCTGTACACCAATATACAGGTTTTAATCCTTTATATATATAACCCTTTTCATACATTTTTCCAAATACGCCTATTTGTTTTGCCTCAAATTCAGGTTTTAATGTTATATAAGGATTGTCCCAATCACCTAGTACTCCTAATCTTTTAAACCCTTCAGATTGTTTTTTTACAAAACCTAAAGCAAAATCTCTACAAGTATTTCTAAATTTAGTAACACTAATTTCATCTCTATTTAAACCTAATACTTGAATAGCTCTTTTTTCTGTTGGTAAACCATGTGTATCATATCCTGGTATATATGGTGTATAATATCCTCTTAAATTTTTATACCTTACTATTGTATCTTTTAATATCTTATTTAAAGCATGACCAATATGAATCTCACCATTTGCATATGGAGGTCCATCATGTAATATAAATGGTGTTTTTCCTTCATTTTTCTTTAAACATTTTTCATATAGATGATTATCATATAATCTTTCTTTTATCTTTGGTTCATTTTGTGGTAAATTTGCCCTCATTGAAAAATCAGTCTTAGGCAAATTCAATGTTTTACCATAATCTTTTTTTTCCATATTTATCTTTCCTTTCCACAAGTTAATTTTACTAAGAAAATGAATATTAACAAAAAGCGCCCTAGTATAAACTAGGACGAAATATTCCGCGGTACCACCTATATTAAAAGCAATAAATGCTTTTCTCTTAAATCTTTTTAACGCTAGATAAGCGATTTATTTTACTAATTTCAAATAAATAACTCCAAGGTGATAATAAGTATTTATTATCTTACCAAAATTTCAGCATACATTTGGCTCTCTAAAAGTTTTACATACTTATCTTATCCTCTTCTTAGTTTTTTGTTTTTTAATTTTATATATATTATCATGTTATTGTTTATTTTTCAAGATATTTTTTATTTTTTCCTCAAAGCTAAGCAAATATTCAGAAGTAGAATCAATATCTTCAATTTTTGAGAAGTAGCTCTATAGTGCGAGCGAACACTGTTCGCCCCTACATCTATTATATAACAAATTCTACAAACATCTCCAATCGCATTCAAAATTTACTCTATATTATTATATCAAAATCGTATAGCGTAAATATCCAATTTTAAACTTTAAGATTTAATATCTGATATCATTGTTATAAATAAAATTAAATATGCTATAGAAATAAAAAATCCTGCTATAACATCTGAAGCATAATGTACTCCTAAATATACCCTACTAAAACCAATTAATATTATTAATATGCTTAATAATATAACTAAAAAATTCTTTAAATATTTATTTTTTACTTTTTTTATAACTAAATATATTAAGAATCCATAAAAAGCTGTACTTACCATTGAATGTCCAGATGGAAAACTATATCCAGATTCATCTATTAATCTATATCCTTCTGGTCTATTTCTTTGAACTATATATTTCAAAATTTGATTTAAAACTGTTGCAAAAACCAAATTAAGTATAAGCCATATTGGTACTTTTTTATCTTTACTGTTTGCTATTATAATTATTGAAATTAATAATACTGGTATTGCATTTCCAAAACTAGTTATAAATTTCATTATTATAGTTAGTATATCATTCCTTAAAAACTCTACTGCAAATTCATAAACAAATGTATCAATAATCATTATTTCTTTTTCAAAAACATCTTCAAGTATACTAAAAAATAATAGCAATGCTATAAAAACTATAATCCATCTTTTATTATTTAATATAATATCTACTACTCTTTTCATTGGTTCTCCTATTTTCATTTATTTTTACTTTTTAAAATTGGTATAAAATTTTCAGCAAATTTATATTCATCTCTACCTTTTATATATAATAAACCTATTACAGAAAAAATTACAGCTCCAATAAAATTAACTATTAAATCTTCCATAGTATCATTTAATCCAATATCTAAATACCCATTATTAATATTAATTTCATTTTCTTCTCCATCTACTACCCCTAATATTTTAGTATATTTAATATCTTCTATTTCAACAGGAATATTTTTCTTCTCACTGTTTAACTCAACTGTAGATATTTTAGATATAATTTTATCTTTTTGCATATCTGTATTAAAAGTTTTATCCATTCCATATTCAAAAAATTCCCACAATACTCCAATAGTCATAGAAAAACAAAATGCTACTAAAGCTACAAATATAGGAGTCATTTTAGTATGAAATTTTTCTGAACGATTTAATATATCTATTAATGAAAAACCTATAGCAGCACATAGAAATCCATTAATTGTATGGAGAATAGTATCCCAATGTTTAAATATTCCATAAAAATTTTGAATTTCTCCTAATATTTCAGCTGAAAATATAAATAATAATATAATTGTTTCTAATACCGTTGGCAATTTTATATTTAATTTTCTATCTATTATTGATGGAATCATAAATAATATTAATGTTAAAAAACCTAAAAATACATTCTGCCAATTACCCCTAAAAAATTGTATAATTATTATTAAAATTACTAATGCTCTTAATACAACATAAACTGTTAAATCTCTTTTTTTATATTTTTTTAATTTTTCCATTTATATACCTCATATTTATTTTACATTCTATAACAATCTAAACAATTTATTTAAATTATTATTAGCATATTAATTAATATTAAATATTTAATTTAATATATATACTCCTATATTAAGATATGTTGCAAAAATTGTCCATATCAAGTAAGGAATCTGTAAATATGCTGATATTTTATTTTTACTATAAAATAATTTAATCATTTTTATTATTAGTACTAATAATATTATTATCCATATTATTGATATAAATCTTAGTTTTAAAACAAAAAATATTATAGGCCATATTACATTAACTATCAACTGTGTATAATATATCTTTTTTATTTTATCATCTATATCTTTATTTGTTTCTAAAATCGAATATGATATTCCCATTAATATATATAATACTGTCCATACTATTCCGAAAATATATCCTGGTGGTGCTAAAGGAGGCATATTTAATTCATTATAATCAATAAAATTTGAAATAAGAAATCCAATTATACCTCCTATAGCTAAAGTTATAACAATATTTTTTAAATAAATAATAAATTTATTCATGTATAAATATTCTCCTTTATATTAGATTACATCATAACCTATTATATTTACATTATTTGAAATAAATTCATTATTTGTATCAATTTCTTTTATTAAATCTGTTGATAAATATTTTTTATTATCATCTGCAAACACTGTTACTACTGGATTGTCTACTTTCTCACTTGAAAGTATAGCACCAATTAGATTTGCACCTGAAGATATGCCAACTCCTAATCCTAATTTTCTTGCTAATAATCTTGACATATTAATAGCATCTTCATCATTTATTAAAAATATATCTTCTATTATATTAATATTTTTCTTTAAAATATCTGGAACAAAATCATCTCCTATTCCTTCTATTTTATGATTATCAATAATCTCACCTTTTGAGATTATTGGCATCTTATCTGGCTCTAAAGCAAATATCTTTATATTTTTATATTTTTCTCTTAATTTTAATCCTGTTCCTACAAGAGTTCCTCCTGTTCCCACTCCAGATATAAAACCACCTACTTCTTCATTTATTTGTTTTGAGATTTCTACACCTGTTGTTTCATAATGTGCTAAGATATTATCTATATTCTCAAACTGATTAGCTAAAAATCCATTATTTTCGTTTGCAAATTTTCTTGCTTCTTCTACACACTTTATAAATCCTCCTTGTGATTTTGATATTAAATTAACTTCAGCTCCAAAACTTCTCATTAAATTAACTCTTTCATTACTCACCCAGTCAGGCATAAAAATATATACCCTATGTCCATAATATCTTCCTAAAGCAGATAATGAAATACCTGTATTACCACTTGTTGCCTCTATTATAGGCATATTGTCTTTTAACAAACCGTTTTTTTTAGCATGATTTATTATATAATATGCAACCCTATCTTTTATGCTCCCAGTTAAGTTATAATATTCTAATTTAGTATATATATATCTTCTTTTACCTTTATATTCATAATTAATTTTTATCATTGGTGTATTTCCAATTAGTTTTTTAATCATTATACATCCCACCTTTTTTTATTTTATGTATATTTTTTTATTTTGACATATATTATATCAACTTTTTGATAAATACGAAAGGATTTTATTAAATTTAGCTAGTTTTTTTGTGTGTCTTACTTGAATTTTATTAACATATATGTTAAACTAATAACTAGTCATAATTAATAAACTTATAGGAGGTGCAATAATAATGGCAAAATGTGCAATTTGTGATAAATCAGTTAGCTTTGGAAATCAACTTAGTATTACACGTTCTCATATAAGCAAAAGATCTACAAGAACTTGGAAACCAAATTTAAGAAGAGTAAAAGCTGTTGTTAATGGAGAACATAAAAGAATATATGTATGTACTAAATGTTTACGTTCAGGAAAAGTTGAAAGAGCTTAATTTTTATATAAATTATATAGTGTAAATCTATATATAGCAAAGGACGCATAATAATGAACATTATTATATGTTTATTATTATACGTCCTTATTGCTACATATATTTATATGTATTAATCTTTTATACCAAATATTAACTTAACAAATCCCCTTAAAAATTTAGGAACTTTTTTAACAACTATTTTCATAATATACACTCTCCCTTTTTCATAAACCATATTTAACAAGCAAGCCATGCCAAACCGATTATAACCACAATTACACCAATCAAAAATAACCAACCAGTAATAGGAAGTAATAAGACCATAAGCATTCCTATTCCAAAACCAATTAAACAAACACCTATTGTTTTTTTCAAAAAACATAACATAATCTATTACCTCCTATTAATAATATTATATTAATATATTTAAAAAAAGTTACAAAAAAATAATAAAAGGAGTCCTTATATGTCAAAATTATTAGAAGATAATGCAACAAAAATTATTGAAATTTTAAAAAAAACATATCCAGATGCACAATGTAGTCTTAATTTTAAAAATCCATTTGAATTACTAGTAGCAGTAGTATTGTCAGCTCAATGTACTGATGAAAGAGTTAACAAAACAACTCCAGCTATATTTGAAAAATATAATACTCCTCTTGCTTTTTCTAAAATAGATATACATGAATTAGAACAACTAATACATCCATGTGGATTTTACCATACTAAAGCAAAGAATTTAAAAGCATGTGCACAAAAACTAGTTGATGATTTTAATGGGGAAGTTCCTAAAACAATGGAAGAATTAACTTCACTTCCTGGAGTTGGTAGAAAAAGTGCAAATGTAATTATGTTAAATGCTTTTAATAATCCTGTAGGTATTGCAATAGATACACATGCTAAAAGAATTTGTAATAGACTTGGTCTTAGTAAAGAAACTGAGCCTTTAAAAATTGAAAAGGATTTATTGAAAATATTAAAAAAAGAATACATAAAAGATGCAAATCATTTATTAGTTTATCACGGTAGAAATTTATGTACTGCAAGAAATCCAAAATGTATTGATTGTCCTTTAAATAAATTATGTACATATTACCAAAAAAGTAAATAATGCATATCATATATTTTTTTTGAAATACTATTGAATATACATATTAAATAATTTTAGTTATTAAAATTAGAATGGAGGGCATATGACAAATATTAATTGTACCGCAGATTGTATATATCAAAAAGAAGGAAAATGCACATATTCTTTAATATTTTGTAAAACAATAACTCCAAATTCAAATTGTGTTTATTATTCAAAAATTAAAAGTTACAATTAACAATATTATTATTTATGGCTATATTTATACATTCAATTTTTAAGAAATTCCTCTGTAGTGCGGGCGAACACTGTTCGCCCCTACATTGAATTTTACAAATTCTTAAATATCGTATTGAGCCGAAAAATTTATGAAATATTATTATATCAAAATCTTATAGCTTGAATTGTTACAATTAAAAATAAGAATTAGGTGAATTTTTTATGTTTTTAATTGACAAAAAAAGAATAAAGCTATATTATTGTTATTATTAAATTTATAGGAGGAGAGATATTTATGTTAAAGAAAAATTTAAAATTTATTCTTTCATTATTTATCGTCTTCACTTTAATTGGTAGTACATTTTTTTCTTATGCAACAGATGTAAATGTAAGTACTAATGAAGAAGAAACAACAAATGTAAATGCAAAACAAACCGACCCTTCTTCAGTAAGTGAAGATGAAAATTCAACTAATTCAGAAAATACAACTTCTGATGAAAACACAACTACTGATAGTGATACAACTTCTGATGATTCTTCATCTGATTCAGCAACTTCAACAACAACTCATGATGGTGACTTATATAAATCAGGTGGAGATATTGAAATAACAGAAGCAATAAATGGTAATGCTTTTATTTCTGGTAATTCAGTTACTGTAAAAGGTCAAATCGGTGGAGATCTATTTGTTTTTGCAAATAATTTAAATATTGATGGTGCTCAAATATATGGAAATGTATTTGCTGTAGCTTCTAACATAACACTAAATGGCTTAATTTATGATTTATATGGTGTATGTAATACATTAAACGTTCCATATAATGGTACTGTTTATAGAGATATAAAAGTTATGTGTAATACAGCTACAATTGATGGTGTTATAGGTGGTAATGTTTATATAACAGCTACTCAAAAATTAACACTAGATGCAGACTGTATGATATATAAAGATTTAAATTACTCAACACCTAGTGAAATAGAAGTTAAAGATGGAACTGTACAAGGTAACGTAAATTATTCATCTTCAATGGTTAAAGCAAATGTTATGGATTATGTAATGAGTTTTGCTTATTTAATAATATTTGTTTTAGTTGTATGGTTATTAATGATGTTTATTGCACCTAAATTTATGGAAAAAGCTACTAGAGTTGGTAAAGAAAAAATATTACCATCTTTAGGGTTTGGTATATTAGGAATTATTTTAATTCCTGTTGTAGCAATATTATTAATGTTCACAATTGTAGGTATGCCAATATCTTTAGCATTAATGACAGTATATGCTTTACTTATTGCAATATCATTTACTGTAGTAACACTAACATTTGCAAATATGTTAGGTGGCAAAATTAAATTCTTTAGTAAATTTAAAAATTTAATTGGCATAATATTAATAGCATTAATATTATGGGCATTAACACTTATACCATATGTAGGAATATTTATTAAATTAATTATAACTATTTATGGATTCGGAATATTAATGATTTCAATTTTCAATAAAAAATTAAATAAAGAAGTAACAGAATAATATAGAAAAAATGAGAAGAATTCTAAATTCTTCTCATTTTTTCTATTACTTTCTTGTAATTATCTGCATTTATTATTGCACTTCCAGAAACCAAAATATCAGCACCTGAATTTATTACATCTTTGGCTGTCTCTAAATTTATCCCTCCATCAGCTTCTATATATGTATCTAAACTATTATTTTCTATATATTTTTTTACATCTTTTATCTTATCCAAAGTATATGAAATAAGTTTTTGCCCACCTTTTCCAGGCTCTACAGTCATTACTAATACTAAATGTATATATGGCAAAAATTCATATATTTCTTCAATACTTGTTTGTGGCTTTAAAGAAATACCTACTTTAATATTATTTTTCTTTATTTTTTCAATACACTTAAATACATCTTGTTTATTTTTACATGCTTCTACATGAAAAGTTATATATGAAGGAGCAATAGGTATATATTCCTCAATATATTTATTAACATCATCAACCATTAAATGTACATCTAAAGGTGTGTTAGATATTTGTTTAATTTTCTCAGAATATTTTTGCATAATTTTACTTGTATTATTTTCTACAAATTTTCCATCCATAACATCTATATGAAAATAATCTGTTTTTGCTGTCTCTAGATTATAGAATGTTTTTACAGAATCCTCTTCTTTTACTGACAATATTGAAGTTGAAATTTCTATCATATATTAATCCCTACTTTCTTATTATTAAAGGAATGGATATATATCCATCCCTCTATACTTTTACTCAAATGTTATTGTATCTTGTGAACCAAAAGTGAAATTTTTTGTTGAACTATAAATTTCTTCACCTGTTTTTGGATCTGAAATTACAACTTTTATTTCTTTTGTTTCACCCTCTTTACCTGATAATGTTATATTATTGTAATTTGAAGTATTTTTACTAATTCCTGTTCTTCTTTCATCATTTACTCTTATATTAACAGTATTATTATTTGAACCTGTAGTATTTTCCCCATCATCAGGATTATAATTTGTTATCTTCTTTATATTTATACTTACAGTTACATTTTTTGTTGCTATAACTTTATTAACAGTTAATGTAACACTAGTTCCTTCATCAACTTCTTTTCCTTCATCTATACTTTGTTTTGTTACTTTTCCATTATCAGATGAAGTTTCATTATAATTAATCTTAACTTTAAACCCTAAATCTTCTAATGTTTTTTTAGCAGTACTTTCATCTTGACCTACAACATTAACCATTTCTATTTGTTTAATACCTCTACCTATACTTACATAAACTTTAACAGTTGAACCAGCTTCTACTTCTTCATTGGCAGATGGTTCTTGTCTTATTACTATTCCTTCTTCTACTTTTTCACTTTTTTCTTCTGTAAATTCAATTTTTAATTTTGCATTACTTATCATTTTTTCTGCATCTTCTTTAGTTTCACCAACAACCTTTGGAACCTCTGTCATTTCACTTCCTAAACTTACAACAAGTTTTATAACTTCTGTATCATTTATTTCATAATTATCTTGATATTTAGGTTCTTGAGAAATTATAATTCCCGCTTCTTTTTCAGAATTATATTCTTCTGTTATTTCATATTTTAAATTTAAACTATCCAATTCCTTTTTTGCATCCTCAATATTATCATTTACTAAATCAGGAATTTGTACTTGTTTTGGTCTGTTTTTATCTACAAAAAATACTGTTCCCCACATAGCTATTGCAAAAACTAATATACACGATAATAATATTGCAAATACTTTTGCAACTTTATGTTTCGCAAAATATTCTCTAATTTTTCCTTTTTTCTTACTGTTTGATATATTATTTTCATTTAAGTCAATTCTTTGAGTTGGAGAATCATTATTCATTTTTTCTATATGAACGAAATTGCCATTAGGATCTTTTAGAGCATCTCTTAAATCTCTTAACATTTCTGTAGCAGACGAATATCTTAAATTCACATCTTTTTGCATTGCTTTCATTATTATATTATTTACAACCTGAGGTATAGTTGAATTAAGTTTAATAGGTTCTACAGCTTCCTCTTGCATATGTTTTAATGCTATAGATACTGGCGTATCAGCATCAAAAGGAACTCTACCTGTCATCATCTCATACATTACAACACCTAGTGAATATAAATCCGATTTTGCATCAGTATATCCTCCTCTAGCATGTTCTGGTGAAAAATAATGCACAGAACCGATTGTTGTACCAAAAGCAGTAATAGTAGAGTTTGAAACAGCTTTTGCAATTCCAAAGTCAGTAACTTTTGCAATTCCATCTTCTGTAATAATTATATTATGTGGTTTTATATCTCTATGAACTATATTATTTCTATGAGCCATCTCTAAAGCAGAAGCAATTTGTATTGATATATTAATACTCCATTTCCAAGGTAAAACACCATTTTCATTAATTATTTCTTTCAATGTTTTTCCTTGTATAAGTTCCATAACAATATAATGTAAATCTCCCTCATTACCTACATCATATATTGAAACAATATTAGGATGTGTTAAACTAGCAGCAGCTTGTGCTTCTATATTAAATCTTTTTATAAACTCCTCATCTGTTGTAAATTCTTCTCTTAAAACCTTTATAGCAACATTTCTATTTAATACATTATCTCTTGCCTTATATACTGTAGCCATTCCACCACAACCTATTTTTGTAATGACTTCATATCTATTACCAATTATTTTACCTTCAAGGTTCATTCTTATCCTTCCTTTCTATAGCCTTTCTTGTATAATATTAATTTCTTATAATAATGGCAGTAATATTATCATATCCTCCTGCTATATTTGCCTCTTTTATTAGTTCCTTTTCTGGATTTTCAATATTATTTATTACTATATTTTTTATTTGTTCATCTTTTAGCATATTTGTTAAACCATCTGAGCATATAACTATAATTTCTTCTTTCTTTAATTCTGCTTCTATTATATCTGGCTCAACTTCTGGAACACATCCTAATGCTTTAATTAAAACATGTTTCTTTGGATGATTTTCTGCTTCTTCTCTTGTAATAGTACCATCTCTTACCAATTTTTCTACATAACTATGATCCATTGTAAGTCTTTGAATTTTTCCATCTATTATACTATATACTCTACTATCACCAATATGACTAATATATATTTTATTATTATTAATTAAACAAATTTCTAGTGTTGTTCCCATTTCCTCCAAATTTTTATTTTCCTTTGAAATTTCGTACACTGTATTATTTGCATAATTTGTTGCTGATTTTAATATATTCACAATTTGTTTTCTATCATTTTGAACTTTTTTGAAATTTTCTTCTAAGAATTTTCTTGCAGATTCAACAGCTATTTTACTAGCTATTTCTCCACCATTGTATCCTCCCATTCCATCAGCTAAAATAAATATAGATAATTCTTCATCATCTGAAATATAATAATAATCTTGATTCATATTTCTTGACATACCTATATCTGTACTTGCAAAAACTAACATTATTTCACCTCTAAATTAGTTCAAATTTTTTCTTCTCAATTGACCACATGCTGCATCTATATCAGAACCTAATTCTCTCCTTATTGTTGCTACAATTCCCTTGCTATTTAAATAATCTCTAAATCTTATAATATTTTCATTTGTACTCTTCCTAAAATCTGAATTATTTACTTCATTAATAGGAATTAAATTTACATGACAATTCATTCCTTTTAATAATCTTACAAGCTTTTTTGCATCATCTAAATTATCGTTTCTTTCTTTTGCTAAAGCATATTCAAAAGAAACTCTTCTATTTGTTTTCTCTATATAATATTTGCATGCTTTAATTAGCTCTTCAATATTATATACCTTATTAATAGGCATTAATTCACTTCGTTTTTCATCTACTGGGCTGTGTAAAGATATAGAAAGTGTACATTGTATTTTTTCATCTGCAAGTTTATATATCTTAGGAACAATACCACTAGTTGAAATACTTATATGCCTTGCACCTATAGCTATTCCATTATCATTATTTATTATTCTTATAGCTTTTATTACATTATCATAATTATCTAATGGCTCTCCTATTCCCATAAAAACAATATTTGATATTCTAATATTCTCTTCTCTTTCCACTGCTTGTAATTGTTCTACTATTTCCCCAGCTGTTAAATTTCTTACAAAAGCAATTCCTGTTGAAGCACAAAACTTACATCCCATTTTGCAACCAATTTGTGATGAAACACAAATTGAATATCCATATTTATATTTCATAAGAACAGTCTCTATAGCATTTCCATCACCTACATCAAAAAGATATTTTTTTGTCCCATCTTTTGATTCTTGTTTTTTTATAATATTAAATATTGGTATATAAAATAATTCATTTAATTTATTTCTCAAATCTAATGAAAGATTTGTCATATCATTAAAATCTATTATATTTTCTTTATATAGCCATTTAAAAGTCTGCTCTGCTCTATACTTTTTTTCTCCTATTTCTATGAATTTTTCTTTTAATTCTTCTAAATTATAATCTTTAATATTTTCTCTCAAAAAGTATCACCTTTCGTTATAACGACTTTTCTTAATTTATATCATATATGATTATTTTTTTCAATACATATATATAAATAACAAAGAGTCATTTATTAATTACTCTTCACAGCTAATAAAATTAAGAATTTTTATTTTATTAAACTATTAACAAAAATAATTGCTTATGTTATATTATATTTGTAAATATGGAGCATAATAGTAAAGGAGGAATTTATATGAAAAATTTTATAAAAACATATTCAAAAAATTCTATACTTACTTCTATTTTATTAATAGTATTAGCATTGTTTTTAATTTTTAAACCAACTGCTTCACTTAATTTTTTAATGATTGTTATTGGAATTGTTTTAGCTATTAATGGTGCTTATCATACAATATCATATTTTAGAAGTTCAAAAGAATTAAAAATGTTTAGCTTTGAACTTGTTGAGGGAATTTTATCATTACTTTTTGGACTAGTATTTATATTTAACCCTAATATAATAAATACATTTTTATCAATTTTAATTGGAGCATGGATTATTTTAAAAAGTGTTACATCAATACAAGTTTCTATGGCAATGAGAGATTATTCTAAAGATAGAGCAAAACTTATATTAATAGTTTCAATTGTTACTTTAATAGTTGGTATTGTTATGTTATTTAATCCTTTTGCTTCATCTATTCTAATTTCAGCATGTGGTTTTATTTTATTAATATTTGAATTTGTAAATATTGTAGAAACTATATCAGTAATGAAATGGATAAAATAAAATTCCTATAATATGAAAAAAACACTATAGGAAAACCTATAGTGTTTTTTTATTAATTTTATTTTTTTCTCCAATATGCATCCATTTTTTCAAATGGATCAAAGTTTTGATAAAACTTTATCAGAAGACATACACTTAAAACAATCAAAAAAACTACAGAAGTATAAATACTTCCATCCAATTTCTCATTGACAATTATTCCTATCAATGAAAGAAACATTATTAAAATAAGATAATGTTTCATAAAAAAGCTTAAGAAAAAATTCCGTTTTAATGTTTCTGTTTGTTTTTGTGCTTTGAACATAATATTCATTTGTGTTCACTCCTTAAATTTTATTGCTCAATTATTATATAATTTTTTTGCTTCGTTGTCAATGTTTTATGTAAATTTTTATAAATTTATAAAAATTCACAACTTATAAAAATTATATGCCGTAAATTGTAACATTACTATATTAAAATCACAACTATATTTATATATTCAATTTTTGAGAAATAGCTATTTAGCGCGGGCGAACACTGTTTTCCCCTACAACTATTATATTAGATTTTTTCTATATTATTTTTTATAAATTTTGAATGCGATTGGAGATGTTTTTAGAATTTTTTATATAATTTTTTGTACAAATGGAGGTATATATGAATGCATTTCATTTAAAAATAATAGCCGTAATATCGATGCTTTTTGATCATGTAGGATATTTCTTAAACTCTGGCAATTTTACTTTTGCAAACTATTTAGGAAGGTTAGCCTTCCCTATATTTGCATTTCAAATATCAGAAGGCTATATACATACTAAAAATTTAAAAAAATATTTATCGAGACTTGGTATTTTTGCATTAATATCTCAAATACCTTTTATGCTTTTTGAATATTCTATTGGATTTGACTATACTTTAAATATATTTTTCACACTTTTTTTGGGATTATTATGTATAATTGCATTTGATAAATTAGATAATAAATTTCTTAGTTTATTAATTATATTTGTTTTATGTTTTATTGGAGAATATATTAAAGTTGACTATGGATATTGGGGTATTTTATTGATATTATTATTTTTTGTTTTTAAAAATAATAAGCTATTAATGGTATTATCATTTTTATTAATGTGTATATATAAATATTTACCTTATTTAATAAACTATAATTTTCATTATGCTTATATAATTATAACAATAGCAACTTTTACTTCAATAATACCAATACTATTATATAATGGTAAATTAGGTCTAAAGACTAAATATTTACTATATATTTTCTATCCTTTACATTTATTAATTTTATATATAGGCTCACTTATTTAAAATTGTATACAACTTTACCAAATTTTATTTCATTAAATTTCTTTTGCACCTCCATAATAACAATTGGTGCAAGAGAAATTATTACAACATATAACCATTGTGTAGAATCTAATGGAACTAGTTTAAATATATCTGCCAGAGCTGGTATACATACAACTCCTGCTTGTAATATTGTACCAAGTATAAATGCACCTATTAGATATTTATTTTCAAAAATTCCTGTTTTAAATATAGATTCTTCACTTTTGATATTAAAACAATGTACTAATTCTGATAAACCAAGTACAAGAAATGCCATAGTTCTTCCTACTTCTAATCCATATAATTTACTTCCCAATGTAAATGCTAGTAATGTCAACATTCCAATCATAGTACCTTCAACAATTATTTTTCCCCATAATCCATCTGAAAATATACCTTTTTTCTTATCTATCGGCTTTTTTAACATAACATTTTTTTCTGGTGGTTCAAGTCCAAGTGCTATAGCTGGAAGAGAATCAGTTACTAAGTTTATCCATAATAATTGGATTGCTAATAATGGAGATTTTAATCCTAATAATAATCCAATAAATATTGTAACAATTTCACCAATATTTGTTGCAATCAAAAAATGTATAGCTTTTTGAATATTTTTAAAAATCGTTCTTCCCTGTTTTACTGCACCAACAATTGTAACAAAATTATCATCTGTTAACACCATATCTGCCGCATTTTTAGCAACATCTGTACCATTTTTCCCCATAGCTACACCTATATCTGCCTTTTTTAAGGCTGGTGCATCATTTACTCCATCACCAGTCATTGCAACTACAGCACCTGTATTTTGAAAAGCCTCTACTATTCTCACCTTATGCTCTGGTGAAACCCTTGCAAATACTGAATATCTATTGATATTTTTTTCTAATTCTTTTTTAGATAATTTATCTAACTCATCACCTGTTATAGCTAAATCATCTTTATCTAATATATTAATTTGTCTCGCTATTGCTTTTGCTGTAACTATATGGTCACCTGTTATCATAACAGTCTTTATTCCTGCTCTTTTACAATTTTGAACAGCTTCTTTTACACCTTCTCTTGGTGGATCAATCATTCCAATTAAACCAACAAAAACTAAATCATTTTCTAAACTAGCAGAATCTATTTTCTCAGGTAAAAAATCTATCTCTTTATAACTAATACCTATAACTCTTAAAGCTTTGTTTGCCATATTATCATTATTTGTATTTATCTGTTTTTCTATTATTGTATCCATTTGTTTTTCATTTTTGTCTTTTAAATATCTATTACATCTTTTTAATAATACATCTGGTGCACCTTTAGTTATAATAAGAATTTTTCCATCTTTACATTTATGAACTGTTGTCATTAATTTTCTATTTGAATCAAATGGTATCTCATTTATTCTTTCATTTTCTAAATATAAATTATCTTTATACACTCCTATTTCATTTGTTTTCCTAACAATTGCAATTTCTGTTGGATCACCAATTGCAATTTCTTTCCCATGTTCATATTCAATCGTACTATCTGTACACATTGTACCTAATTTTAAAATTAACTCTTCTTCTAATTTACTTACATTTTCTTTATAATTACAAAGTTTTACCACCTGCATTTTATTTTGTGTTAATGTTCCTGTTTTATCAGAACAAATTACATTACTACTACCCAATGTTTCAACAGCTGGTAATTTTCTAATAATTGCATTTTTTCTTGCCATTTTAGTAACACCAATTGATAACATTATAGTTACTATTGCTGGTAAACCTTCTGGAATTGCAGCAACAGCAAGTCCTACAGATGTCATAAACATTTCTACTGGTGCAATCTTTTTTAATATACCTATTATAAATATTAAAAAACATATTATTAAACATACTAGACCTAAAGTTTTTCCTACTTCTCCTAATTTTTTTTGTATTGGAGTTTCTGGTGTTTCATTATCTATAATCATTTTAGCAATTTTTCCAACATTTGTACTCATACCAGTATTTGTTACAATACCTTCTCCACTACCATTTAAAACAATTGTAGTAGCATATGCCATATTTATTCTATCACCTAATTGTGTTTTTTCTTTTAAAATAACATTTGCATCTTTTTCAACTGGCAATGTTTCTCCTGTTAAAGCTGATTCTTCTATTTTTAAATTAGAACTTCTTATTATCCTACAATCTGCTGGAACAAAACTACCCGCTTCTAATATTACAATATCACCAATAACAACATCTTCATTTTTTACATTAATTATTTTTCCATCTCTTTTTACTTTTGCAATAGGTGAAGACATATTTTTTAAAGCCTCAAGAGATTTTTCTGCTTTATTTTCCTGTATTAATCCTAAGATAGCATTAAATACTACTATAGCAATAATTATTATTGAATCAATATAATCATTACTCCCTTCGATTTTAGCAACTAAAGCTGATATTATAGAAGCAATTATCAAAATAATAATCATAAAATCATTAAATTGTTTAACAAATCTTATAAATAAACTCTCCTTTTTTTTATCTTCTAATTTATTTGGTCCATTTTCTTCCAATCTTTTTTTTGCTTCTTTGTATGTAAGCCCAAGTTGTATGTTAGTTTTCATCTCTCGTTTAACTTTATTAATGTCCATTGTATACCACATAATTTATCCTCCTTTGTTTTTAACTAATACATATTTATGCTTGTACTTTTACATTATTACTTTTTTATCATTTTTTTATTTTCTTCATATTATGTAAATAGAAGTTATATATGTGGAGGTTTTAATATGCTACTTACTTGCTTATTGCTTGCTTTATCTGTAAGTATAGATTCTTTTGGTATAGGTATTACATATGGATTAAGAGATACTAAGATATCTATAATCTCTAAAATATTATTATTTTTTATTTCAATTTTTTTTACTAGTATTTCTATTATTTTTGGAAATTTTTTAATTAATGTTTTACCTAGAAATTATATCAAATTAATTGGCAGTATTTTATTATTTTGTATTGGTATGTGGATTATTTATCAAGCATTAAAAAAAGAAAAAAATATTCCATCTAACATTTCTAATAAAGAACCCAAAATCTACAGTTTTTTTATTAAGTTCTTAGGTATTACCATCAAAATTATTCGTAATCCTATTTCATCAGATTTAGATAATTCAAAAACAATAGATTGGAAAGAAGCAATATTTTTAGGAGTTGCTTTATCTATAGATTCAATAGGTGTAGGTATTGGAAGTAGTATAATCGGTGTAAATTCATTTTTATTTTCTATTTTAGTTGCAAGTTTTCAGCTTATTTTTTTATCTTTAGGGAAGAATATAAGTAAGAAAATATTTAAATTATCAAAATTACCTGAAAATATTTGGAGTATAATTTCTGGAATACTTCTTATAATTATCGCAATATCCAAATATTTCTTATAAGTAACTTAATTTTTATTTTTTCATAGAATAATTGTATTAGTAATTATAGACTTAAATTTACTTTAATGTTGCAGTTCATGGCATATGATTTTGATATAATATGCTTATGTCTAGGACTTAAATTAATATAGCAAATTCTTAAATATCGTATTGAGCCGAAAAATTTATGAAATATTACTATATCAAAATCTTTATCTTACTTTATTAACTGTAAATAGTAAGTGTTACTTGTAACACTTACAGAACAAATAATGCAAAATTTATTGAAATATATTAATTTTAAATGTATAATTTAATAAAATTGCTTGATATAGGGAGTGTTTATATTGATAGAAAATTTTAATATTAAAAATTACAATCATATACATATGATAGGTATTGGTGGAGTAAGTATGAGTGGTATTGCTGAAATACTATTTCATAAAGGATATAAAGTTACAGGCTCAGATACTTCTGAAAGTGAAATTACACACAAATTACAACAACTAGGTATTTGTGTTGTTATTGGACACGACTTAGAAAACTCAAAAAATGCAGATATTGTTGTATACACTGCAGCTATAAAAGATACTGATCCAGAACTTCTAAATGCGAAAAAACACAATATTCCTACAATGGAAAGAGCTGATTTTCTAGGTCAAATAACTAAAATGTATAAAGACACAATTTGTATATCTGGAACACATGGTAAAACAACTACAACTTCTATGGTTTCTTTATGCTTTTTAGAAGCAAATCTAGATCCTACAATACAAGTTGGAGCTATACTAAAAGAAATTAATGGTAATAATAAAATAGGCAAAAGCGATTATTTTATTATTGAAGCTTGTGAATATGTTGAAAGTTTTTTAAAATTCTATCCTAAATCTGAAATAATTTTAAATATTGATAATGATCATTTAGACTATTTTAAAACATTTGAAAATATAAAAAATGCATTTATTAAATATGTAAAACTATTACCTGAAGATGGTTTTTTAGTAGTAAATGGTGATGATAAAAACTGTTTAGATTTACAAGAGTTTTCAAAAGCTAAATTTATAACATATGGTATAGAAAATAAAAATGTAAACTTTTATGCTAAAAATTTAGTTTCAGATAAAAAAGGTTTTTATCAATTTGATGTATATAAAAATAATGAATTTTATGAAAGAATAAAATTATCTATTCCTGGAATTCATAATGTTTTAAATGCCCTTGCATGCACTGCATTATGTGATGCATATAATATTTCAAAAGAACATATAAAAAATGCATTATTTAAATTTACAGGTGCCAATAGAAGATTTCAATATATAGGAAATTATAAAAATGTTAAAATATATGATGATTATGCACATCATCCTACTGAAATAAAGTCAGTAGCAAATGCAATTAAAAATATGTGTTATAATCAATCTTGGATTGTTTTTCAATCTCACACATATAGTAGAACAAAAAATTTACTTGATGATTTTGCAAAAGTTCTATCTGAATTTGATAATATAATTATTACTGATATATATGCAGCAAGAGAAACTAATACTTTAAATGTAACTCCTCAATCTTTAATAGATAAAATAGATGAATATGGTAAAAAAGCTATATATATTAGTAAATTTGAAGATATTGCTAAATACCTAAAAGATAATGTAAAAGATAATGATATTATATTAACAGTTGGTGCTGGAACTATAACTAATTTAGGAAAAATGATAGTGGAGTAAAAACTCCACTATCATTTTTTCTATTTTTAAAATTTACTATACTAATTTTTTTAGTTTATAAGAAGTGTAATTTCCTATAAATAAAAAAACAACTTACTAACTTATTAGTAGTAAATTGTTTTAGTGGAGCGGGTAGTGGGAATCGAACCCACGTAGCCAGCTTGGAAGGCTGGAATTCTACCATTGAACTACACCCGCATATATTTCCTCCTGACAGTTATAAATTATAAACTATATATTTATTATTGTCAATACATTTTTTAATTTTTTGTAAATTTTTTTGTATAGCATTGTTATTATTCACAGCTATAATTTATATATTAAATTTTTAAGAAATCCCTCCGTAGTACGGGCGAACAATGTTCGCCCCTACGGCTATTTTATTAGATTTTATATATATTTGTTTTTGTAGGTTTTGATATAATAATATTGAATAAATTTTGAATGCGATTGGAGATGTTTATAGAATTTGTTATATAATTTAATGAGGAATCCCTCCGTAGTGCGGGCGAACAATGTTCACCCCTCCATCTATTATATTAAATTTTCTGTAATGTATAAATATTACTTTTTTTAAATTTCACTATATATTTCATTTTTAAACATTTCTTTTGCCTTTTCTAAATCAGCAACATAATAATATTCCCCATTAATTTCTTCATATTTACCACTACCATATTCATCTTCTGTTGAAGGTATTTGTATAAAATCAAAACTATTTATATACTCACTACTATAAGATAATATTTTTTCTATTGTTTCTACACTTTTATTAATATCTATGTTAATTTTTATTTGAGACAATACACTATCACTTAAATCCCATATTTTATTTGTTCCTAATTTTACAATTTTTTCTACAATAGCCACAACAACTTCTATTTGACGATTTTTTTCTAATGCATCTTTATCTGTATTACTATACCTAGAATAAACTAATGATTGTTCTCCATCTAGCATAACTTTTCCATAATTATTTAAAATTTTTTTCTCTTTACCTTTTTCATTATACTCTTTATCAGAATTATTATTAATATACTCCATTTCTTCTTGATTTATATCTATTTCTATACCTTCTATTTCATTGATTATATCTGTTAATCCTTTAAAATTAATTGTTATATATTTAGATATATTAAGTCCAAAATTTTTATTAATTGTATTTATTAATAATGTTTCTTGCCCATATTTATATACATTATTTAAACTTGTTTTATTTTGTCCATCAAAAGATACATATGTATCTTTTGGTATACTTATTAATTTTACAGTGTGTTTAGTTTGATTAATAGACATTATAATAATAGTATTACTTTTATCCTCGTCTATTCCGAATACTGCTATATTCTTTATACTATCAAATTCTTCTTTTGAAATTGAATCAGACAATTCATCATAAATATTATTATTTATTCCTAATTGATTTATATCTAAGTTGCTTATCTCTATTTTATTAATTTTATTTTTAACCATAGAAGAAATTACTGTGACAGCTATAAACCATATTAATACAATAGTTAAAACTATTATCAGTATAATTTTCCAAATATTAAACTTTTTTTCTTCTACTTTTATTAGACTTACATTATTCATTTTTTAGATATATCCTCCTATATTTTAGAGTAAAAACTTTTATTTCCAACATAATGATAACATAATATTTTAAATTCATCAACATAATGTATAAAAGCAACAGATTTAATCTGTTGCTCTTATTAAAATATACTGTATTAATCGTATATAAATAATACCAAGCTAAAAAAGCTTGGTATTACTAAACTTTATTATACTTCCATTATAATAGGAAGTATCATTTGCCACTTTTTAAGGCAAATCGTATAACCCTCTATACTCAAGATTTTTATTGATAAATCAATACTTTCATACTTTTTTATAAACCTATTGAAACCTGTTCAAACTTATTCCGTTATCAACAAATTATCAACAAATCTTTTTTATTATACTACAAAAAAGAAAATATATCAATAATATATTTTCTTTTTTATGAGCTATTTATATAAATTAACTTGCCAATTATACCCATCTTTCACACCTATTGAATATATTTTATATGTATATTGTTTAAAAATCTTGTTTAATATTTTTTCAAAGGTGTTTAATTCAATATAATTTAGTTTTTTTCTCATAAATATCCCTCCTATGAATGATATTTAGAGATATCTCTTCTTATATTTTACCATATTATGTAAAACATGATAACTATGCTAGGTGTTAGATATGTCTAGTTCTTTCACTAGACTATCAATATATTCCTCTTCTTTATTTTTCGACATTATTCTACAATTTTCTACATATTTTTCTCTTTCTTCGATATAAAGCCTTAAACCATTATAATCTTTTCTTTCCATATACCATTTTACTCTTTTTAGGATTTCTTTACACATTTTCAACTCATTTTCCATAATATCACCATTTGAATTATAGCAGAAATACCTTAATCCTGCAATAGTTAATCTTTCCGTATCTTTAAGCGAAAAGAGTTAAAATCTAAATATGTTCATAGTAAAATAGATATTGGAAAGGATGGTGATTAACTTGGTATATGTAAGAGTAAAAGAAATACTAAAAGAAAAAAATAAAACAAAATATTGGTTCGTAAAAAAAATGGAAGGAGGTTATCAAGCACTAAGTCACCTAATGGATAATGAAACATCCGGAATTCATTTTGCTACATTAGAAAAACTTTGTAGTGTTTTAGAATGTGAACCAGGAGATATTTTAGTATTAAAGAAAAGAAAGGAAAAACAAAAAAAATGAGTAAATTGTTGAATCAATATCATGAACTCAAAAAAAAAGATGCATCTTCTATTTATTTGTTTAGAGTTGGCATTTTCTACAACATTTTAAATGAAGATGCTAAATTGATAAATGAGAAATTAGGACTTAAAATAACCGACTTGGGGCCTTCAATATTCAAGTGCGGATTTCCTGTTTCCCAGTTAGACAAATATATAATACTACTAAATAAGATGAAAATAAAGTATAAAGTTATAAATAATTTGCCCAATGATTCAAATATAAATGACTATTTAAAAAATGTAGAAATAAAAAAAATACTAAATAAAATTGCTGATATGGACTTAAATAATACTACATTTCAGCAAGCATTTAATACTTTATTAGATATTCAAAATAAATTAAAAAATATGAAATAGAGGAGATAAAAATCTCCTCTATAAAAAAACTATTTCAATTTTTGATTCACGATTTTTTGAATAGCATTATAATCATATCCTGCTGCAGTTAATTTATTTTTCCTATCTGTTCCATTTCCCCATAACCCTTTGATTACTTCGTTTGCAATAGTTTCGTTTGATTTTTTATTTGAACTGGTGGTTGATTTTCCAGATAATTTATTATTAACTGCAGATTGAATTTCACTATAATTATATCCTGCATTTTGTAATCTCGTTTTTCTATCTTCTCCGTTGCCCCATTTTCCAGCAATCACCTCATTTACAATAGTATCAATAGATTTTTTATTTGAGGTTGTACTATTTGAAGATTTACCAGTTAATTTTTGATTTACAATAGATTGAATCGCATTATAGTCATACCCTGCATTTTGTAAGGCTATTTTTCTAGTATCACCATTTCCCCATTTTCCGGCAATTACTTCATTTGCTATTTCCTCATTTGACTTTTTACTTGAAGTTGTGTTGTTATTTGATGTATTGCCATCTAATCTTGAATTTACAATACTAGCTAATTCATTTAATTTTCCTTTTAAATATGGTCCAGGGCAATTTGTATTAGAAAACATATCATGTGTAGTTAATGAGCCACTTGGAGTTCCATCATAAGATAATCTAAATCCATGTCTTCTACAAACATCTTCAGCTAAATTAATTAATGAATTCCAAGCAGCATCAGATATTTTCCATTGTCCTCCAACTTCGCAGTTAGAAACTTCAACAGTTATAGCTTGTCTATCATTAGATCTTGAACTTGATGTGTATGCTCTATCGTCTTCATAAACATTGCATACTATCTCTCCATCATTTCCTATACAATAGTTAGCACTTGCTTCTCTTCCTGGTTTTTGAAATATATTTACAGCACATTGTTTTCCAGTAAGAATTCCTGCCATATGATGTGGTGTAAATTTACAAATCCTTTGTCCTGCTCTTCCATGTTCATAATTTCCTTCAGCAGCAATATATGTGCCACTTGCTAATTTTGAAACAGTTCCCATTATTCTTCCCCCTCCTCTTTACCATTTGATAATTCTTCTTCCATTTCTGGAGTTAAAATAATTTCTTCTTTTTCTTCCATAACGAATTCCTCCTTATAAAAAATTAATACTGGAAGATTTTTTATTTTTCTTCCAGTATTGTATAAACACAAGAATTAATTTCTTGTATTAAACTATTTGTTTTTTGCATCATAAGCTACAACTGCTGTTCCTACACCGCCAACAGCAGTAATAACTGCTGTTATTACACCATTAACATCAAGATTTTCAATATGTATTAAGCAGCCTATTATAGATGCTATTGCTATAATTATAATATTTTGAATAGTAATAGGTATATCATAGTTCCATCCAAAATGTTTTGATACTTTACCAGCAACATAAGTAAAAATTGCTGTTATAGCATATACTAAAAATTCTACTGTCATACCAATTTCCTCCTTTCATTATTTTTTCATAACCATTTTTTCTAAATTTTCCTCTATGAAGAATTTTAATTTTAAAATCTCATTTCTTTCTTCTCGATTGAAATTAACAGAATTTATTTTGCAATATTGTAGTGCTAAAAAACCTATTGGTTCTCCATCCTTATTATTTAGGATAATATCAAAAAAAGATGCAACTTCCTGGTCCTTTTTTAATTCGTAGGTTGCTGGCATAATCTCTTTAATATCATCTAAGTTGTTAATTACTAATTCTTTTTTATTCAATAATGTTTCTACAAATCTCGGAATACAAGTTAGTGGTATAGATTGAAGTTCTTTTTGGTGTCCTTTTACACCAGTGCGTACTACTTCAAATGAGCAGGACGTTTTGAGAGCACTACGCCCATTAGCATAGTGCCCTCCGATTATGGAAATCATATATTTGTACTCTATCAGCTTTTAAATATTCTTTTATTTCTTCTAATCTATTTGTAATTTCTATATCTATTGAGCATTGCTTTTGAATTTTCTTTGGCAATGTATTCTCTATTTCCTTTTTTGATTTTAATATGGCTACAATTAGTGCAGTTATTGAAACTATAAGAGGAGTCAATTTAGTTATAAATGCAGTTATAATTTCCACCATTTTTTCTAATCCTCCTTTTTATCTTTTGTTGGCCATACTACATTATATGGAAATCCCTCCTGCTCAGGCAAATCTCTTAATTCTTGTCTGTACTCTAGTACTTTTGCTTTTTCTTCACTAGAAATAGGATAATCATCAATTATATATTTGTCAGTTGCATATAATAAGGCATCTCTTTCTTTTCTAATATATGCTGCAGTTTCATTATAGTCTTTTTCTTTAGCTGATTTTAGCCAATTATTTAAATCATTCTCTATTACTTCAGCAAGATTTTCTCTATAAGGAATTTCTAAACTATAAGTGTCATAACTATATACTTTTTTATTTGATACATCTTCATTTTCTAAATTAGACATATTCTGTTCTTCCTTAATATCATCAAAAAAAAGAACGGTACATTTGCCGTTCTCAACGTTTTCTATACTGAATTTTTTTTCTGGCTTTATATCGCTGTATGTTCTTTGTTTCATTTCTAACAACTCCTTTACATTTTTTTAGGCTAATATATGGCCTAAGATATTTTTCATTAAACTTACTGGAATCACAATGTTTTATCCACCCATAATAACTTAATATTGCTGTAGCATCTGCATAATTTATGGTTCCTTTTTTATATACTTTTTTAATTCTTCTTTTTATTCTTAAAAAATTAGATCTTCGCAATGTAGTATGACCTCTGTAAAATCTATAACCGAATGAAGTCTATTGGTCTACTATCAACTTTGAAAAGTTGCCAATTTTCTTTTAATTTCAAATGTTCTTTTTCTAAAAATTCTTCTATTGCAATTTTTATTTTTTTCAATTCCTTTTTATTTCTATGAAAAATGAGCATATCATCCATATATCTGACATAATAAGGAGCTTTCAGTTGTTCCTTTATATAATGATCCAAATTTTGCAAATAAAAATTAGCAAACCATTGTGAAGTATAATTTCCGGATAGGGACACCATTCTTTGAACTATCTACAATCAAATCTAGCAAATCTAATACATCTCTGTCCTTGATAATTCTCATAAATTTTCTTTTTAATATTTCTTTATCCATACTAGGATAGAATTTTTTTACATCTAATTTTAAGCAATATTTTGTATTCTTTTTATCTCTTACTAATATCTTTTTTATATGTTTAGATGCATAATGTATTCCTCTTTCTTTCACAGATGCACAACAGAATTCATACATACCTTTTTTAAATAAAGGTTCTATCTGTTGCATTAATGCCCAATGAATACATTGGTCTGGATAAAACATAGGTTTATATATAATTCTTTCTTTTTTTCTAGTTCCATCTTGAATTTTCATTTCATGATAAGGACTAGGTTTATATGTTTTATTTTTTAACATATTATGAATTTCTAAAGTGTAATATTCTATATTACAAAGTATTTTATCTACACTTTTTCTATCTTTTTTGCCTTTTGAAGCATTTAGAATAGCTTTTCTTATATTATCAATTTCAATAATTTTTTCATATATATTACTTTTTCTTTTCATATTTTCTCCTGGTAATTTTCTTATTTAGTCTATCGGCTTTTCGCTCAAAAGGAGCTACTAGGTCAATCCAGTTGCGACTTATTTTTGCCAAGGGGCAAGGAAAATAATGTGTAATATAATTATTTTTATAAATAAGTAGGCGGGCACCGTAGTTCCAATTCGTGTTGCTGGAAGTGTTGTTACAATTCCACGCAAAGAAACCGGCTTTGGTCCAATTGTTGTTGAAGTTACCACCAACGTACGCTAAAAACCAAAGGCAGAAACTCGGCACCGCACACATTAAATCCCCTACAAAGTAGTATATATGCTTTTATAAAAAATTTTAACTATTCTTTGATTGAGTTATTTTATGTGGGAGGCTGGCCGCCCCCACACCCCCGCTTTATCTGGTCATAAGAAGGCGGGCACCGCAGCCCCAACTCGTGCTGCTGGAAGTGTAGTAACAAGTCCACGCAAAGAAACCGGCTTTGGTCCAATAGATGTGGAAGTAACCACCAACGTACGCTATCCTGTTACCTTCTGAGCACCAGTAGCTATCGCACGCTCCTGTACTAGAACTTCCTGCGACTTCTACTGGAAGAGCCACTTCTGGATATTTTTCATCAAGTCCTAATTTCTTTATATAACTGTCAGTAGTATTTGCATTTACATATCCGATTTTTTCATAAGGAGCATCAAATTTATCATTAGTATAATTATCAGGATCTTTACAAATATATGCCACATAATCTTTTATATTTAATCCATCAATATGTTGCCACATATGACCAAATATATCTTCGATACCTCTATAATTTACTGGATGATAATTATTATTATTTAAGCTACCAGATGCATTTCCTAAAGCATCATTACCTCCAGTTTTTTGTGCTGAGCCCCAAATAACGTTATCTACAGCAATATTTACTGGATCCCCACTAAAATGAATTGCTTTACCTGTGATTGAACCATCGCTGTAATCTTCTATTGATGTAATTTCCCTATCTGCTGCAACACTGCTATTCCAAGCATCAGTAGCACCAATACAGATTGTTTTTCCAATCCAAAATCCTGTACCTGCAGATGTAACTATTATTCTATTTGTATTATTTTCTGCTAATAATGCTTTTGCTGTACTCATTGCTACAA
Organism: uncultured Clostridia bacterium; assembly: GCA_944386325.1. Classification (GTDB taxonomy): domain Bacteria; phylum Bacillota; class Clostridia; order TANB77; family CAG-508; genus CAMCHB01. Next base: position 25,085 of record CALXAP010000004.1, on the reverse strand, counting down.
TACCATTACCAAGCATACTTTGAGAATTATAATGTGCATATTCTACTAGATACAACATTTGTAATAGAAAATAATGATAATCCATTAATTGCCATCCAGTTCCTAAAGCCTTAGCATATGTCCTAAAGTTAGCTTTTGTAGTACTATATCTTGGCACTACACCACTTCTTGAATGTGCTACTATTGTGCTTTCTTCCGTTTCTTCTGTACTTAGCAAATAAGCACCAACAAAGAATTCCTCTGATTTTATATAACCAGCTCTTGCATAGTCAGCAATATATATGTATTCATATACATTTCCAAACTCATCTGGTAGCCTTTCTCTTTTCCACCAAAATTCTGGTATTTTTACCATTACTTCTCCATTAGTTCCATCTGCTTTATAACCTGTTTCTCCATAGTAAGCTAATACTTGTCCTGTTGCAGCATCTACATTACATCTACGCATATGTGACCAAGGATATAGATTATCAAAATCATTTGCAACTTCTGTTCCGTTTTTGGTTGCACTTGCTGTTAATCCTTCCGCATCAGCAATTCTAGTCCAATTTGGTAATGTATTATCTGTTATCAACCTTTTTATTCCATAATTCTTTCCAGAATATAATTTTGCATTTTGTAAAGCATTTTGTAGATCCTGCTCTGTAACATAAATTTCACTTGCATCAAGTGTTATTGTCACATTACTTGCATTATCTACTATTACATTTATGGTAATGTGTTTTTCTATCTTTTCTGCAATAGAATTATTTATATATTCTGCAGTTGTTCCTGCATTTGCATATGCATATAGAACTTTTGCTTTTGTATCTGGATCTATTGCAAATAATCCAATTTCTCTAAAATAGAACGCATTATTTGCGTCAGTATTTTTAAATATAAAAGATACTTTTGCTTGTGTTTCTTCTGTTATTTCTACTTTTTGAATTGGACATTCTAAAACTTTTGTAGTTAGTGCTGTTTTATCTACAGCATTTCCACTTAAGTTTCCGCTACCTACTTCAGCATGGTCAAATTCTATTTTCTTGCCTTGTAATGTTTTTGCTGCAAGTAGAGCACCTTGTTTTGTTATATATACTTTTTCAAAACCCATTATTTTTGAACCTCCTCAATTTTAATATAATCTTTCTTTATAACACTTAAACCAATATTATTATTTTGATTTATTGTCATATTCTCTTGTTTTTCCTCTGTTGATACATTAATATTAATATAATCTTGTCTTGAAACTTTTGCTCCTGCTTCCGTATTCAAGTCAAAACTTTCATTTTTTATGATTGCATCTGTATTTGGATATAATTCTACATATTCTTTATCACTTGCAAACAAACCTGTATTATTATTTTGATTTAATAAAATATTATCTATTTCTTCAAATGCTTCTGCATTTAGGGTAATATAATCATATCTTGATATCACTGCCCCTATATATTCATTTAGTGTAGTTTCTAATTCATAATTTAATTGTATGTTTGCTGGAATTTGTTTTATTAGATTTGATTTTAACATTTCTGCTGCTTCTGTATATGCTAAATTTATTGTTATATATAATTCATAATCTACTGCTACTAATTTATAATTATTTTCTCCAATAGCTTCGTTTAATGTGTTAATTAACCATTTTAATGTGTAAGGCACCCTATTGTTTATCTTAAATAAAATATTCATTCTTCGTGCTTCTATTGTTTCTGCTTTATTTGTTATTCCATAAATTTTTTCATATCTATCTAATCCATAAGAAGTTGCTGTTTTTACTATTACTTCTTTTAAAATTTTATCTATTAAATACCTCATATTTTCTATTTCGATATCTTCAGCATCAAATATCTTAATAAATTCAAGTACATTTTTTAAATAAGGTGGCATATATTCAATCAATTTCATATAAGTGTCACCTCTTTCAATACAGGTATTTCAAATTTTTGTAGTTCAATGTTTGAAGGCTGATTATTTATTGCAGTATTTGAAACATCTATAACCCCATCTGCATTTAATATTATCGTATCAATTTGTGATTTTCTTATGATTGTTGTCTCTGAATTTTCCCACTCTTGTTTTAACTGTAAAAAATACTCATTAATAAGTTGGGTTACTTGTGTTTTTACATTTTCCATTGATGCTGTTTCTGATATCGTCACATTTGAAACTATGGAAATATCTACTTCCGATACCGTATCAACAGTAACAATGTGTCCAATAGGTGCTAATCCTAATCCTTCATCTGATAAATCTGGACATATTTCATTTTGGACATTTTCAATTAATACATTAGATGCTTTATCATAATTACTATCTAATATTGTTAATTTTACTGTTCCTGGACCATTCCATATTGGGGTTACTTTTACAGCTCCAACCCCCGCAATTCCTTTTGTTTTATTTTGATAATCAACTACATTTCCTCCAAAACCTTGCTCACTTGTAGTTTCGTAATATCTTGCTCTTAATGAATCATCATCTTCTTCATCTTCTCCAGGAATTAATATATCTGTTAGTTCTGCTCTTGCAAGGTTTTCAATATAATTTACAGGTATTAATGTACCAACACAATTATTCCCTATTGTTCCTAATGATTCACATTCCATTTTATAAATTCCTGTTTCTATTTTTTCTATTGCTTTATATACTAAATCCTCTATTGTGAATCTTTCTCCAATACTAATGTCCATTGGATTATCATTTTCATCATAAAAAGAGCCTTTCTTTATTGCGTATGTTGCTTCATTTCTTGTAAGTCCAACTTGATTTGCTAATCTATCTAAATATTCTTCTACTGCAGTATCTGCAAAAACTAAATCAATATTATTCTTTAATAAGATGTACATTTGTGCTAGTTCTGCTGCTGCTGGAGCTAACGCATTATATATAATACTTCCCTCTCTTTTATCAATCTGAATTGGTACTCTATCTAACATTCTCTGTAAAATAGTATCATAATCAAAATACTCATCTAAATTTTCAATTTCATTTATGTCATCTACTTCCATTTAAATACTCACCACCTTCTCTGTTTCAATTTCTCCAACAGTTGTAATTACAGTAAACTTTGCAGTTATAGTATTCTCTTTAACTTCAAATGTAAAATTATTTACTTCTGATATTCTAGTGTCTTGCATTAATGCTTCCGTTATAACTCTTTCAAGTTCTGGAATAGCGAATGTTGTATTTTCTCCTATTAGATGTTTTAATTCTATACCATAATTCCAACTGTAAATAAGGTGTTCAAATCTCTCCGTATTTAAGATGCAATATATTGCTTGTTTCATTGCCTCAATACCATCACAAAAATTTGAAATAGTGTTTTTTTCTATATTTAGGTAATACGTTTTACTAGTTTGTTCTTGCACTTCTTCTAAATTATTTAACAATATATCATCTGTTTCAGGTGTCATTTTTTTACCACCTTTCTTCTAAAATTTATCTAATACAACGAAGTTATTACCTCCTTGCTGTTGCAATAAAATAACATTATCATTTAGTTTCAATCCATTATGTATGGTCATCTTTTTTGTACCAGAAATGGAATGATTATGTAATAAATTTATATTTTTTTGTTCTACATTCAAGTTATTAGTAACTTCATTGTTTATAGAAACTGCAATGTTGTCTGGGTTTGGATTTACCTGTGCAGTTGATGTTATTGACAAATTACCACTCAAAGTATGATTATGATTAGCATTCAATGTTTTATTTTCTGTTTCCCAGTCCAAACTAACATCTACAGTATAATCTTTTACATTTTTAGTAAGCACTAAAAATTCTTTTGTTAATTTTAATTTTTGTTCTACCGTTATTTCAAGCGGATTTACACTTGTAACAGTTCCAAATAAAACAGAAGTAGGAGCATTTGCATCATTTGCCCCTACTGCCATTTTTTTAATTATTTCTCCTAATGAGCTTCCCATTTCACTTTACCTCCTACCCAGATATAAAGTTTTGTCCTACTAATGTTAAATCCATAAAATGTTCTCCATCTTTAAATGTATGTTTTGCTTTTTCTACTAGCATAAAATTTTTTAGTTTAACATCACCTAAATCTAAATTTACAATAATAAGAGAACCTCCCCTAACACGAACATCTCCAAGTGCATTTTTTATCTGAAGACTTCTTGTTTTTTGATTATACAAATCTAATAATGCTCTTGCTTTTACTGCTCCATTTGTTTTTTCATCTATGGTGTCAAAATATTGTAATACACCCCATTTTTCTATATTACTTGAATCTTTTGCCATATATATTTCTCTTTTTCCTGTTTCAGAATTGTCATATGTTAACTTTATTTGATTATATGTATCCGAATCTATTGAACTTTCGTAATCATAGTTTTCTCCTGTTTCTTCGTCAATTACTAATCCTACTTTCATTCTTTCTAAATTTTTCAAACATAGTTTTCCATAATCATCGTATAACACATACATTTCTTTTCTATTTCTTATTGTTTCATCTAATGCATTCAATATCATATCAAATAAAGATTGATTACTTTCTGCTTTTTTAGCTATTGCATAACCAGTATTTTCTAATGTTCCTACATTTAACTGATACTCGTTTGCAATCATTTTTACTAATTCATCTGCTCTTTTATTTACATATGTTTTTGTATCTTTATTTTTCAGATATCTTAATTGGTCATATGCTGTTGTTGTTATAATTTTTTCTTTGTCCCTTTTTTTCTTAAAAACAAAACCATAAAATAAATTTGTATTATCAACTCTAAATGCAACTGGATTACCTTCTTCAAAATTTATAATATTGTCCTTTACAACTTTAAATTCAAGTTTTCCAGCTGCGCCTTTTCTTTCAGTTGTCCATGTAACTTCATCTTGGATCACTGGTTCATATACAGTGTTTCCATTTTGAATTAATAATTGTTGACTCATCTTTTTCTCCTATGCTGGTATCCATAACACTTGATTAGGATATATTAAGTTAGGGTTTTTTATTTTATCTCTATTCGCATTGTAAATCTTAGTATATTGGCTTCCGTTTCCATAAAATTTCTTTGCTATATTCCATAAACAATCTCCACTTCTTACTGTGTAATTTTGACCACTAGGTTTTGATGCTGCAGCTGTATTATTAGTAGTTACCGTTCTTGTTACCACTGGTGGTTTATATTGTTTTATTGTTACTTTAACAGTTTTTGTAGAATACTCTCTATATTGCTTTAATTTGATTTTTACTGTAGTATCAAAACCTTCATCAGTTGAGTCTGTTATTGTGTAATCTTCTAATGATACTTTAATATTTGTGTCAAATATACCTGTACCATTAGGAAATTTCCTAATAACTATGAATTGAAATGCAGATTTATTTACTTTTAAATTTTCTAGTATTCCTAAAAAATATTTAGCATTTTGAAAATTGTTTTTATAGGTAGCAAATGGATACTTTACATTTGGAAGTAATATATCAAATTCTATACTTGTTAATCCTGGACTTTTTAAAACATTTATTTCTGAGTAGTTCATCAAATCATAAGTTTTATTTTGATTACTAATTTTTAATTCTAATTTTTTAGGAGGAATGGGAAGAAGCACATTTCCTAAATAAAAATAATATGCCATAGATTCTTTCCTCCTTATTCATGTACTCCATCAGAAACATATTCTAGTTCTTCTTCTAATCGAGTAGTTAATTTATTAGTTACTTGATCTACAATTCCGTCTATATCTTGTTCGCCATTTATACTGTTGTTATTTGTTAAATTAATTGTTAATGGTACAGTTGTGAATCTATTAATTGTATCTCTTTCAGCTAAATCGATTAAATATTTCAAATCTTCTTCTGATATTTCAGCAGTATTATTTGCAATATCTTTGGTATTTCCAGCAATATCTCCAAGAGTACCTGCATTATCCGTTCCAAAGCCTGATGTATCTAAAGAAAAATTACTTAGTGCATTTTTTACTGCATCTCCAGCACCTTTAGCCCAATCATTTCTACTATCAACTCTATCTTGTCTAGTAGAATTTAATTCTATTGCTTTATTTTGAATATTAGTAGCAGAAGCACTAAGGTCTGTTCCCATTTTTCCCTTAATAGTATTTATTTGGTCCATAGTCCCATCCATTTGGCTAGCCATTTCTTGCAATTTTGAATTTCTGTCAATAATATTATTTGCCATTTTATCTGCAAAATCATCTGCAAAATGTGCTGCCTCGACTGTGTCTATTTCAACTCCTGGTATTTTATTTAATACTGTTATGATTGCATTAACAATAGATACTATTCCGTTATATAAGCCTTGAAATATTGTTAATACTCCAAGACAAACAGCTTCAACTCCAGTTTGGAAACCATACCAGGCTGTCATTAAACCTAATACAACAGTTTGAATTCCAAGCCATAAAAATAATGCAGCTAATTGTAATGCATACCAAACTGCTTGTATTCCTAATCCTGCCGCCATAATTCCTAATTGTAAAGCATCCCATAAATATAAAATACCATACGCAACTTGATCGTTGGTAAACCATAGGTATGCTAAAACTGCTATCAATGCAATAATTAATATTACAATCCATGTAATTGGACAAGCAAGTAATGCAGTATTCAATCCCCATTGTGCAGCAGTAGCTGATAATGTTGCTCCAGCTTGCATCATACTAGCAGCAGCTTGTATTCCTTGTACTAAACTCATAATTGCCAATACTCCACTTACAATTCCAGAAATAATATTAAATGCTACATATGCAGCGACTATTCCAAGAATTACTGGTGCAACTGGTTCTAATACACTTACTAACCATGATATACCTTCAATTAATGCTAATATTGCTTGTGCCGCTAAACTTGCTCCATTTATAAACATATTAAACATTTCTTGAACTTGTTGATTATTTGCCAATTCATTTATTTTTACTAATACTGGATCCAATGCTTTAATAGCCACATTTTTAATTCTAGTCCAAATTTGTGCCCATGTCATAGGCATTTTATTATATCTTGCATTTATTTGGTCTGCAGAAGCAAACATGGCATTTTTTATGATATCTGCTGTAATTAATCCTTCAGAGGATAATTCTTTTAACTCTCCTTTAGATTTTCCTGTATATTCAGCAATTGCCTCAGCTAAAAGTGGTGCATTTTCCATAATAGAACGGAACTCGTCTCCTTGTAATTTGCCGTGCTGCCATTGCTTGAGTCAATTGATACATCGCTGCTGTCTGCTCTTGAATACTTGCTCCAGAAATAGCAAAGTTTTTATTCATAAGCTCTGTAAAAGCAACTATTTCATCAGTACTTTCAAAACTTTCTCCTGCTAATATTCCTAATTTAGATACTACACTTGTTGTTGCAAGAAAATCTGATCTTGTTCTATTAGACATAGCAAAAATTTTATTTTCTAAATCAGCGACACTACCATTGTCATCTACAATTAATTCCAATCTAGCCCTATTACTTGTTGTTGCATCAGACAGATCAACTACACCTTTTACTGCAGTAATTCCACCAAGAGTAAGAGCAATATTCTTTATCGTACTTAAAAGGGTATTACTACTAGTATTTGCAGTATTTATACTATTGTTAAATTGCTCTTGATTATCATGTCCATTTTTTATACTTTTTGCAACGTTATCATAATTCCCTTTTAAACTTTGTACTAAACTTCTTTGCTCTCTTACACTCGCTATAATGTCTTGTGCTCTTGCTGTCTGAGTACCTTCAGCAGCTATTATTTTTCTTGCTTCAGCTTCTACTTGTCTTAATACTTGCAATTCTGCTTGATAAGTTAATTCTGTTTGTAAAGCTGATTGATTTAATTTTTCGGCATTGTTTATAGCTTTTGTAGGTGCAACTGACATTTCATTATTTAAATTTTTAAAACCTCTAGTTGTTCTATTTAGATTTGAATTTATCCTAGCGAAAACAGAGGAAGCCATATCTTGAACCACTATTGAACTTCTTATAGTAGCCATATTTTCCTCCTTTTAGAAAAAATAAGATATTTTTACTTTTTCTTTATTTTAGCTGCCTCTCTCTTCTCATCTTCTACTCTTAATTGTATTGATGCAATGACAAAGGCTTTTTCTTTAAAATCTAAATTTAAAAATTCATGCGGAAATCTATGAAGTTTTTGAAGGCAAAAGTGAGCATATACAGCTTCACTATCACCTTCTTGAATTAGTTTTTTGCTTCTTCAACCGCATCCTCTAAACTATAACCATTTATTCTTTGAATTTCAGACATAAGATCATCATATTCTCCTGGATTTAATAAATGTTTTTTTAGTAATTTAATTGAATCCATTTCTCCATAAAAGTTTTGTAAATCTACATTGTGTAGATCTGGATAAACAATACATTTATCTGCTAATAATTCTAAATATTTTACAGTATCAAATTCTTGTTTCATTCTTTTTCCAGCTTGAACTTGTTTATAACATTGTTTCCTTATATTATCATTCTCATCTGCAGTAATAGTTTTTAATTTCCATTTTTCAATGTTTCCTTCTTTATCTTTAAATCTACTTGAAGCAATATATTCTACTTCTTTTACTTCATCTTTCAACATAAAACTTTCTAAACTCATATCTTATCTTTCCTTTCTAGTTTTAATTTTTTTGCTTATTATTGCATACCTGCTAGTTGTGTAAATTTAGTTGGATTTGCAAAGTCTTCAAATGTGAAGTTTATTTCTTGTTCTAAGAAATCTCCATCAACATCAAATGCTGCTAAAACTCCACCATCAACATTACATCCTTTGAATACCATTGTACAAATTCCTGCTGCAGATGTAGGATCATCATTTGTTACCTGGATATCAAAATACACATCTTCTCCTGTGTTTTTATATCTTTCCATTAATTCATCAAATATTGATGTGTTTTTATATATAGTAATTTTACCTGTTCCTTTCCAACCTGTTGATTTGTTACCAGAACCAGTTTTACCTAATATATTAATTTCCTTTTTTGTTTTCTCAAATTTTGCCTCAAAATCTTTACCTTGCATTAACAAATATCTTCTATTTTCAATTGTAACAAAGCATTCAGCTAGTTTTGCACTAATGGCATCCTTTGCATTCATTGTTATATTAGCCATTTCTTAATTCCTCCTTATAAAAAAATTAAGAGAACAATTACTTGTCCCCTTTTATTCTACAACTACTGTCATATATAATTTTTCCATTGCATTAATTACCTGTACACTTGTATTAATAGTTACTGACTTTTTATCATTTCCTATTTCAACACTTATATCATCATCTTCAAAATTTTCAATTGCTTGAAGAGTTTGATAATCTTTAAACAATGTAACAATATCGCTCCAAAGTGAAGTTCTTCCAGCTTCATTGTTTGCTATTTTTCCGAGATATTTAGAATTAAATACACTAGCAACGTCTGAAGCAATTTGATCTAATACTCTTATTGTTTGATTAGATTTGAATACCTCTCCTTTTTCACTTGTTGTATCTACTAAGCTATTAATGTCTACTAACACTCTAATTTCGTCTCCAACTTTATGAAGTACAAATTCCCCATTATCAATTGAGGTTTCTAATTGAGCTTGTGTGTAATCAGCATTTATAGTATATTCTCCATCATATGTCTTGTTTGTATTTGATTTATTTATTTCGCAACCAGCAATTACTCCGGTTACCCAATAAACAAGTGCTGATTCATCCTCAACAGTAGAATTTTTAACATTCACAACACCTTCATAATTTGCAGCATTATTATATAATACTACTTGGAACTTTATACCTTGTTCATCTCTTAATCTTTTAACATATTGAACATACAAATTAGATGTAGACTGATCTTTTGCAGTACAACCTACTGCATTTACTTGATATGACTCTAATTTGTCTAAAAAGTTTTGATGTGCTTCTCCACTTACATCTCCATTTGTTCCTCCTGTTAAATTTTTACCTGCAGTTACTTGTAAAGATTTCATAGTAAATGTTACATAGTCATTTTCTACTAACTCACTAACTGTTTCTACTGTTTGCTTATCAACTTCTTTTGTTCCTAAATAAGTAATTACGTCATATTTAGTTTCATCATCTATATTTTTTGCAACAACTATTCTTATATCATTTCCACGTGTTCCACTACATTTGGCAGTAGCAATATCAACAGTAGCTTTATTACCAGTATTTAATCTATAAAAATATGCCTTTTTGATATTTTTAAATAGATCTCTTAATCCTTTTAATTTCTCATTTGAATAATCATATCCAAATATTTTCATAGAATCTTTTGCAAAACTTTCAGATGTAACTTCTATTATTTCTCCATCTTTTCCCCAGTCCATTTCAATTGCCATTGCAGCAGTTCCTCTTTCTCCAATAGAAGATGAAGCACTTTGTGCAGATGCAAAATTAATATATGTACCAGGTAATTTTTTATTTTGGCTTATAAAAGTTCCTCCGCCTAATGCCATATTAGTTCACCTTTCCTTTCTTATAATTTTTGATTATTTCATTAATTTCTTTTTTACTATAACTTTTATCTTCTAATATAGCCTTCAATAAATCTCTATTTTCAATAAAAGTTTTAGAATTAACAATTTGTTCTTTTGTAAATTTTTCTTCAGTTATTTTTTTTGCTTCTTTTTTAGATGTTTTCATCTTTTTTTACCTCCCCTGATAAATCATAATTATCCATTTTCGTTGTCGTAGCATCTTCTTTTTTTATAAATATCTCATAGTCTATAAAAAAGTGTAAAACTCCGTCTTCTATTTTAGGATGCAATTTGTGTGCCCTTAACAAAGTTTTATCAGTTAGTTCTATATATTCTAAATCATATAGATTATCAATCATATCATTAAGTATTTCAGTATCTCCATCTAAAGTATGGCCTATAATAACAAAGTTCAATGTATCTCTATAAAATCTATTTTCTAACCCAATTTCTCTTTTTTCTTCTCCATTAAGATATTTAATAAAAAAGCAAGGTTTTTCAAGTCCTTGTTTCACATTATCAGTATATATTAGATATTTTCCTTTATCTTCATATATTTTTGTAATTTTTGTGGCTATCCCAATTACAATTTCATTAATTACATTATTAACCATTATTAAAACACTCCTCAATATATCTTTTCATTTTTCTTTCAAGCAATGCAGGAATTTCAGATTCTAGTTCCTTTTCAGATATAGTCAACATATATTTTCCTTCAACCCAAGATGCTTTTAATCTTTTACCTAATGCTGGTACATATCTTCCAGGTTCTTGGCGATGACCATATTCGACATAAGAAGCATATTTCACAGGGTTTTCAACTATTATTATATAATTGTTTCCCATCCTAGCAATTCTTAAAGATTTTGCATAAGTAGTCGCATCTGGCACTGCTCCACCTTCTGCTTCCGCTTCAGTATTAGCCGTCCATCCTCTTCTTAATGTTCCACCACTTTTTATTGTATATCTTTTTCCTTTTATAACCTCGAAACTTCCCTCTCCTACCGGAGTTCTTGGAATTACCTTTGAAAGCAATCTTGCTGCTAGTTCTTTTGCTACCTCTTGACAAAATCTGTCTATGTCTACTTTAGATAATCTTTCAAATTGCTTTTGCAATTTTTCTATTTCACTAAAATCACACATTCCCCACTTAGCCATATTAAGCCCAACCTTTCCATAATTCGAGCATAATCTCTTGATGAGTGTTATAAATAGCAGGTTCTCCACTATTCTTATACGTTGTAGTTCTGCCTCTTCCTTTAACAACAATCTTGCTACCAGGTTTAATTACTAATTCTGGTGCTATGAATAATTTTATTTTTTGATTTTTCTTGGTTTCGGTATCTGTTTCTGTATTTGCATATATATCTTCGAAAGAAACTCTACAAGGTTTTTCAGACTCGACAGTAACTTCTTTTTTATCTTTTGTGATATTATTTTCGATTACTGATTGTCTCTCTATAATATCACAAATGGAATCATAATGACTTTCTATTTCTTTTCTAGCAATAGCAATATAGTCCATTGTTACCACCTCATCTTTCTATGCCTATATAAATCTTTTTTATATTTTTCTATTAGTCCATCCTCAGAATATTCAACAGTACCTGTGCTATAAGTAATACCGTTTATCTCTACTTGTGAGGTTGTGTCTGCAAATGTTGTTGTTGTATCACCAATTTGTAAACTTTTAACTTTTACATTTGATTTAGAATTTCCTTCTTCTTCAGAGGTGTTATTAAACAATTTATCATACCCATTTAAATACCAATAATCTTTTGTCATTCTTAACCATGTTGTATATAATCCATCTGGTATTTTGGATTGATGAATGGTATCTAAGATTATAACTAATGTATCTAATAATGAATATTCTACTTGAGTAATAGCATCTTTATTATCAGTTGTTAGTTTTAATTCTTTTATTAACCTTTTCTTTAATTGTTCAACATCTATATTATTTGTTTTACTTTTTAACTTTTCTAAAACTGACATAGTATCACCTACTCTCCTTTTGGATTTTGGTCTTCTCCTGATTCAGGTTCTTTTTCTTCAATCTTTTTTATGATTGTTTCTTTTTTCATATTATGAGTTACAGTAATTCCTAATTCTTTTGCTCTTTCTTTTAATGCTTCTAATTCTTCGTCTTCGCCTTCATTATCTTCTCCATTTTCTCCTGTATCTTCTTGAGTATTCTCGCCAATATTATCTTCTGACTCTTCCTTGGGCTGTTCTTCACTAATTTCTTTTTCTGTTTCATTGGCACCGACATTTATGTCGCTACCATCAACACTTTTATTTTCTTCCTTTAATTTTGTATTTGAATTTTCTTCTATTTCTTCAATAACTTCTACATATTCTTTGTTCTCTTCATACTGTGCTTCATCTATTACTGCTACTTCATTAATATAACACCATATATTATTTAGCTTAACTCCTGGACCTTTTACTCTTACTTTTCTTTTCATTTTTTTCTCCTTTCAAAATAAGATAAAGGCTTATTCGCCTTTATCTTATGATAATTTCATAGTAGCTTGGAATACCTCATCTGAGTATGGGAATGTTGGAAGGGCAGTAGCCACAGCCTTTTCCCATGTTGATACAGGATCCTTATCCTCTTCATATACCATAGCTAATATTTTTCCTACTTGTCTAATATCTATTGATGGATCTCTTTGAAGTCTAATTTCTTCTGCAGTTGGACCATATAATGTTTCTCCTAATTTTCCTTCTGGGAACATTACAAATGAATCCTCTGGGAAGTATCTTTTTATTTCTTCTGTTCCATCCTCTTTTACCTTTCTATATACCTCATCATAAGTATATATTTTTGGTAATTTTAAACTTTCTAAGTAAGTGTTTAATTCTCCAATACTAGCTATTCTTGTTGTATCTTTACCAAATAAAGCATTAACAACGTTTTGATTTGAAAGAATTTTTGCTAATACAGTATTAGAAGTTAAAGCTCTCTTTGGTTTAACAGTCATTTTATTATACCAAGAAATCATATCATTGATAGGATTTGCTGTAGCTATACTCCAATCAACATTTGCAACTTTATGTGCTGCAGGAATACCATAATCAATAACTGCATCTAAACCATTTTCATCTAAAGTTACTGTTCCTTTTGCAAGAATTTCCATTCTCATTACTTCTACTCTAGCTCTAACACCTTGAACTAATGCATCTATATCATCATATACTTCTTGCATTAATTCTTCTTTTTCTGCTTCGTTTCTAGGTGATTCTAAAGCAATTATATCTTCCTCTGTTAAAGGTAATTTTCTTTTGATTAATGCTAATTCAATAGCTTTCTTTTGTGCTTTTCTTTGACCGATTTCAGATTCTGTATCAAATCCATGCACACTTGCAATAACTGGTGTTTTACTTTTGTTTACAATCATATCAAATTTTAATGATCTTTTCTTTACTTCTGGGAATAATTCCTCTCCCATTAATGCAGGATATTTTCTATCCTTTTGATAATTCAAAACTTCTTTTTGACTAAATAATTCTAATACACTTTTTCCCATTATAATTTCCTCCTATTTTTTATTTTATCCTTGTGAATCTGTACTACCAGAGTCATCTTCAACTGGTTCTTGTTCTTCATATTCATCTTTAAATTTAATACCTGGCATTGTAGCCTTATCTTCTGCAGATATTGTCTCTGGCAATCTTGCTGCTAATACCCAACCTTCATACATAACTGCACCTGGTTGTTTACCTTCTGTTACATCAACATCATTAAATACTAAACCAATAGCAACCCCATTTGAATTTCTATAAACAGTACCTGCCTTTACGATTTTTCTACCTTTTGCATTTGCTGTTACACCATCTGGACTAAATTGTCTTGTGAAATTACGGTATTTAGCAGATGCTAAAAAATTGACTTCATTTACTTCTTCACTTTTAACATACATAATAGTTACCTCCTAAATTTTTTTAATCAAAGAATTGGCTTTTTTCTGCTTTATCTTCAGCATTATTTCTTTTAGCAAAATTAGAAGCCATACTAACTTCGCCATCGCCATCACCTTTATCTCCTTCTGGATCTACTGGCGAATATCCAGAGGCTTTTTTCTCAAAGAAATGAGGTGCTTGCTTTTTATAGTTTTCAATTAGTTCTTTTAATCCAACTATTGATTTCTTATCATCAGAAATTTTAGTTTTATCTTTGTCTTTGTTTATTAATGAAATTATTGCTGTTCTTGTAAATTCGTCTTTTAGCACTTTGGCATCATCAAGACCTTTATTTAATAAATCATTATAAACGTATTCTTCATTTTCTTTTTTTGCATTTTCCTCGATTTCTTTAACTTTTTTGTCATATTCTTCTTTTGAAATACTATTTTTTTGTAATTCTGTAATTGCTTTTTCTTTATCTTCTTTTTCTTTTGTAATGACTTTTTTGTCATTTTCTAGTTGTGCTTTTTCAGATTTTAAGGTTGTAATCTGAGTATTAAGTGCAGCAACCTCTGCACCATTTTTGGCCATAACAGATTCTACTTGTTCATCTGTTAATCCCATAGCTTTTAGTTCTTCTCTTTTCATGTTTTCTCCCTTCTAATACAGGTATTCGAGTTTTTATACGGAGCAACGCCTCCGACCTGGTGTTGTTGTCGAACAACATACAAAATCGTGATATATAAAAAAATAAGTATGTATGTTTACATACTTACTTTTATAACTTTGTTATGGTTGTTTTAGAATCCATTTAATCTACCACTATATCGTAGACACCAAAAAAGACATATAAAACTATATGCCTTTATAATAAAATTGCCTTATATTCGAACCTCGTACGAACGTGTTTAGGCTTTTTATAATATTTCAATACTTTTTACTTCATTTTCAAATAATGAGTATGTTTTATTATCTTTTGCGTTTTGAATGCTTATTTCTTCAATTTCTGGTTCGTTATCTTGTGCTGGTACATATCCTATAACTATTCCTTCATATTCATTACCATTAAATGTAGTTAATTTTATTTTTTTATTTAATAATTCCTCTAAATTTTTTCCTTTCATTTTAGTTGCCACCTTTCCTGTAAGGAACTATATGTGTTCCAGTTTTGCTATAATGTATTTTAAAACTATTAGTTTCTATTTCTTCATTTTTATTTTTCACTATCCCTATTGGATTATCTACTGTTATTATTTCTTTTTTATTCCATTTGCCACTGTCACTAAATTCTAATGTTCCTTTTCCAGCATATTGGTTAATTAACTCTTGCGCTTTTTCTTTGGATATTGTCAAATAACTCCTTCCTTCTGTATAATTATTACTTCCTTTTATATGCTTATCTTGTTTTCCATGATTTATTAGTTTATTAACATTACTAATATATGTTTTTGCTCTTTCTTCTGTTGTAATACCTAAGGCATCAGAATATTGTGCTTTTAGATTTTTCCATTCGTCTATATTATTATACTTCATTTCTTGGAATTTATCAAATGTTTTAGGCACTTCATCTCCTAATGTTTCTTTATATCTATTATATTGTGCATAGTCAGAAGATTTATTTTTTCTCATCTTTATATCCGTTTCAAATGCTTTTTTAGTTGCTGGATCTGAATACACATATTTTTCTAACCACTCATTATATGTAATATTTCTTGGTATATAATAAGTTTTGCCATCTGTATTTCTTGCTGCACGTTCGCCAAATTCAAATTCATCTTCAAAATATGGAGCTGTTGTTGTTCTACATCTAATATGATATGGTGGAGCCGTAACCCCTATTTTATAATCTTTCATATCAAATATAGTTCCATCTATTTCTCTGCATTCTTCAGATGTCTTTGAATCTAATGTTGCTATATTTATATATCTTTGTACCCATAGTTCTTCAAAACATCTTTTTCTTGAATCACTTGCAAAAAAAGCAGATTCCGTCATCACTAATCTTCCTACTTTTCCCTTGGCCACATTGAAATCTTTTGAGATTTTATCTATTACTTCATCTGCATCTCCTCTTAAAGATTTTTCTAAATCTTTCTGCAAAGTATCTAATAGTGCTTTCTTATTTTTCCAAATTCTGTCTGAGAATGTCTGCTCATCACTTGTCCATGGTCTTGATATAATCCTTTGAATAGTATCAACATTTAATGCTGCAAATTTAAAAGCAATATTTGAACCTTTTTGTAACTCATATGCTGTTTTATAATAAGTGTCTCTATACGACTCAATGATAAAATCATTTGTAGTTTGTTGTTCATTATAATATAGTTTTTCGATTTGCTGTTGGATTTGTATTTCTAATGCTTCTAACCTTGAAATATGAACTCTTGCACTTGCATTTTCTAATTCTTTTTTCCAAATCAAATCAATACCATTTTCTTTACCATATTTTATATATTCATCTATATCCCATTTTAATTCTTTTAGTTCTTGAGTATTTAACCACTTTTTTGCTTCTTTCATACTTATTTGATTATTTACAGCAAATCTAACTAACCAATTATTTATCTCTTTTTTTACTGAACTTAATGTTCTTTCATATGCTTCTTGTAATTCTGTAATGTATTTTGATTCGTTTAATAACTGTGCTCTTTCAAGTTCTTCAAATCTTTTTATCCAATATTCTGCATTACTACTCATTATTTATCACCAACTTTTGCACCATCTTTATTAGAAGTATTATTATTTTTTAGTTCTTTTATCATCTTGTCATATTCACTCTCTTGTTGTTTCATTTCTTCTTGCTGTTGTTTTTCTATCTTTCCTTTTTCATCTTCTACATCATTAACATATGGGTGAATTGCAAGTATTGTATCTAGACTTAACATATCCATACTATTCTTGCAATTTTCTATTAATTCTTTTTCATTTACTGTCATTGTTTTATTAAATACAAATTCCACTTCTAAATCTGAATAATCTTTTCCATCTGTCATCTCTATCCAGTTATTATAGAAAAACATAAAATATTCTAAACTACTTTTAAATTCAGTTTCAATATTACTGCAATCTAAATCTAAGTCAGCATATAATTGTTTTAGTGCTACGCCAGATTCCTGTGTTCCAAATTTCTCGCTTTGTGTATCAACACCAGAACCACCTTCATAAATATCTTTTCTTAATTGTTCAATAAAACTTTTGAATGCTTCTATGTTCAAATCTATATTTTTTCTGTCATACTCTCCATCTTCATCAAGAAATACTGTATTATATGTTGCAAGATTTTTTTGGAAAGTTCCTGATTCTTCTTGATAGTTCTTTACAACATTAACACCATCTGGAGCATCATAAATCGCATCTGCAGTTTTTGAACATAATTCATCATAGCAATCCACTAACGTTTTTAGTAAATGTATTAATGGCATTTCATCACTATTATACTTAAAATATATAAAAGGTATCTTTTTCCATACATGAAGTGTATCTCCTATTTTAAAATGTGCTAAAATGCTTGTTCCATCAGTGTCTTTTTTAATGACTAAATCTTTCTTTTTTTCGACTTCTTCTACATCTTCTATTAAGTTAGAACCATCATAAATATAATATCTTACACCCTCTAAATCCCAATACTCTACTTTTGTCCTTTTTTCCTTCTCAGTTGCACTTGTATATACTTCAACTTCATAAGTCATTATTATTGCATCTAATATTTCATGTTCTTCATCTTGCCAAAGTGGTATAATCCTTGTTGCATATCTTAATCTTACTTTTAGGTCTCCCTCTTCATCAATATATAACTGCCACCATCCGATTCCTCTTTTTACTGCTTCTATTAGTGTATATTTAAGTCTTTTATGCATTTTATTATTAAATATTCCTTTTAATATTTCTTTATAATCTGGATCTTCCAATTCATCTTTGCCTATTACTTGTTTTATAGTTGGTTTCTTTCTTAATAAATACCCAGCTTTTTGATTTATCATTTTATAAATAATTGGATGTTTTAACTGATAGTTTTTTAAATGTGGAGCAACTTCCTCTTGACCCTTTTCATTTATAAATACTCTCTTTTTGTTTTTTATATCTCCATCATTTTTAAAGTATTTACTACCTTCTATCATTTCCTTAAAATTATCTGATTGCTTGAATTCATTTATTTGTGTATCAATAAATTTTGATAAAGCTAATCCTTTTTTTGCACCTTCAGTTATTATCATTTTTACTCTGTCCATTTCAGTTATCATTTTATTTCTCTCCTTTATTTTACAAAGTATGCTCCCCTCTTCTTGTTAGGGAATAATGTTTGCAATAAGTATCTTAATGCGTCTAGCGCATGGTCATTTTGTTTAACAGGCTTGTCCTCACCTTTTTCTTGTGCCTTTTCGTCCCAAATGTATGAATTAAATTCTCTGATGATGTTTTTGCATTTTGATTCTATAATGTGTATTCGTTCTTCATCTAGCCAATTTAATACTAAGTTAATTCCATCTATTACTGCATTGTCAGCTTCTTTTACTGCAATTTTATTTTGTTTAAACAAATTAATTAAAGAAGTAGCTGATGGATCTATAATTACCTTTCTAACTTCAATGTCTTTTACCATCTTCTTATAATCTTTTAAAAACATATCATCCGTTTTGGTAATTTTCTCTTCTTGGCCTTTTTTATTTTTCTTCGTTCCTTTATTGTAGTATTCGTCTAATATCCATACATGAGGTTTTCCATTTATATACTTTATTCCGGCATAATAAAAACACCTGTGGATTTGTGATTCCATAATCAGATGTTACATAAAAATAATCAAATTTTTTAGGGATATCTGTTTTCTTTACGCAATGTTTTAATCTATCAAAATTAGGATATATAATTCCTTCAGCAAGTACCCATAAACCTAATATAAATCTTTGATAGAAAACACCTATAAACATTTGCTTATATCTTTCTTTTACTTCTTCAGATAAACTCAAGTTGTCATCCATTGTAAAATGTAAGTATATAATTCCTTTTTCTTTTGCTTTATCTATCCAGTTTAACTTGAACCAATGGTTTGGTCCTTCTGGATTGCAGTTAAACCAGTATTTACTACCTTTTACAGAACATCTTGCTAGTGCCTGATTTACAAATGATTCTGGCATCAATGCAACCTCGTCTAAAAACACACCTGCAGCAGTTATTCCGTTGTACTAAATCTTGACTTCGTTCATCTTTACCACCAAAAATATAGAAATAATTAATTCTTTCTCCGTTTTGATATTTCTACTAAATTGTCTGATCTTCTATCTTTTATTTGGTACCCTTGAACTCTTAACATCAGTTTAAGCCAAAAAAGAACATTTCTTCTAAATGCTCCTACTGTTTTTCCTGCCATAATAAAATTTTCGCCTTTAAATTTTGTCATAGCCCATAATACAAATGATAATGACATAGACAATGTTTTTCCAGCTCTGATACTACCATCAGCAATTATTCCATTTTTATCTTTTACTGGACTTTTGTCATTCCACCAGGTTAATACTTTCTTTTGCTTTTTACTAAACTTTTTAAACTTGAATACAGTACCATTTCTTATTTTCTTTCTCAAAGTTATTGCATTTTGCATAACTTGTTTTTTTAGATTAGAAATTCTCTCATCAAGAGTTAAATTATTCTTGTTTTGACTCTTCTTCATCATAATCATCCCATGTACTATCAACACTATCGTCAAGTGCTTTTATGAAACTATCATCCTTCATATTTTCTGGATCATTAGTTCCTTCTTTTGCAATTTCTCTTTCTAATCTAATCAATTCTAATTCAAGTTTTCTGTCATCATTTTCTATCTTATGGTAGCTGTCTAAATATCTTCTTTTGGCCTCTTGTACTCTAGTAAGAGCTTCTTCAAGTCTTTGTATTATATTCGTAGTACTTTCTGCTTCTGTAGTTGTTAATGTTCCATTATTTCTGTAGGATACATTATTAGATGAGCTTTTAGACATTTTTACAATGCTCATTTCTTTGCCATTTTGTAAGTCTTGTATTTTTTTTAGTATTCGTCTTTCTCTAATTGATAATATTTTTATTTCGGACATTATTTGATATTTTTTATCATATAGTTCTGTTTGTTTCATAATTACTTTTTCTTCTTCTGTTAACAAATCATCATATATTGTTTCATATTCTCCTGTTTTCAGTGCTCGTGTATTTCCTTTTTCTGCTCCAGGACCTCCTTTATTTCCTTTTGCATTTTGATTTCCTTTCTTTACTTTACTTAAATTACTTTCCCTTGTCCATTTCATCTTTTTTACTAAATAAATAACTTCATTGTAAGTGACACCATGTTTTTCAGCAATTTGATTGTAGGTTTTTCCTGCTTTATAGTCTCTTTTTATTTTGGAAATTTTGTTACTATCTTTTATCACATCATATCACCCACCTACCTTTGTTCTAAAATTGCCTCTTTATTTGTTAGTGTTTCCCAGCGTTTTACAATAACATCACAGTATTTTGGATCCAGTTCCATCGTATAGCAATTTCTATTTAATTGTTCTGCGGAAATAATAGTGCTGCCACTACCTCCAAATAAATCCAATATGATGTCACCTTCTTTACTCGAATTTTTCATTAATTTAGCAATAAGGTCTATAGGCTTCATTGTAGGGTGTAATGTGCTTTGCTTTGGTCTGTCAAATTCTAATATTGTGCTTTGTGTTCTATCATTCACAAAATAATGAGCTGCTCCTTCTTTCCATCCATATAATATAGGTTCGTGTTGCCATTGATAATCTTGTCTTCCCATTACAAAGCAATCTTTTTTCCAAATTAAACATTCTGCCAACTTAAATCCTGCATCCTTGAAAGCTTTTCTAAAGTTAAGACCTTCTGTATCTGCATGAAAAACATATATAGATGCTCCTTCTTTTGTAACACTATACATATTTTCAAATACTTTTTTTAAGAATTCATAAAATTGATTATCACTCATATTGTCATTTTTTATTTTTAATGCTTCAGCAGTTTTTCCGACATAGTCAACATTATATGGAGGATCTGTAAGAAGCATATCTGCGTCTTGATTATTTATAAGACGCATAATATCATTTTTTTGCGTGCTATCTCCACACATCAAGCGGTGATTTCCTAATATCCAAATATCTCCTGGCTTTGTAATTGGTTCTTCTATTTCTTCATATGCAGAATCAATATCAAAATTATCTTCTTTGCTTCCAGTAACATCTTTTAAAATCTCATCAACTTCATCAAAATCAAAACCAGTTAAATTGGTATCAAAATCATCTAATTTCAACTCTTGTAATAATACTTCTAATTTTTCTTCATCCCAATCACCTTGTATTTTATTTAATGCTATGTTTAATGCTTTTTCTTTTGTCTTATCCAAATCTACTACAATACATTCTAATTCAGTAAAACCTAACTCTTTTAATACCTTTAGTCTTTGGTGTCCTCCTATAACAGTCATATCTTTATTTATTATTAGGGGACTTACATAACCAAAATTTTCTATGCTATTTTTTATTTTGATATATTCAGGATCTCCTGGCTTTAAATCTTTTCTCGGATTATATGTTGCTGGTATTAGTTTATCAATTTTGATTATTTGTATATTCATTTTCATCGCCTCTTTTCATTCTATCTAGTAGTTGTATTTTTATTTGCTCTGCTATTTTCTTCATCATAATTGGTGGTACACTCATTCCACATACATATTGCACATTCATTCCCATAAAATCATAATCTTGAGGAAATGTCTGTATTGTTATTATGTCTTTATCACTTGCATATCCTGGTACATCATATCTTAATGGTGGGCTTCCTCCAGCAGCTATTGTTGCAGGTGTCCTGTCATCTTTTAAATATTGAGTATTAAAACAGCTTATTTTTCCCTTTTCTGTTCTTTTTATGGTGTCACTTAGCTTTACATCTCTTGCTATTCGTTTTTTCCACCTTTCATATGTCAAAGTATTTTTATTTAGTGGTTTATACTCGCTATCTTTTATTTCCTCATACTTTATTGGTCTTTCATTAAAATCCAGTTTTATTTTGGGAATATTGATATTTTTATCAATTGCAATAAAAAATAATCTTTCTCTTCTTTGAGGTACACCCATCCTTGCTGCATTTAATAAAAATAACTGTGTATTATAACCAATTTCATTTAATTTTTTGATAATTAAATTAACATATCCTTTAGCATTACCTTGTATTAATCCTTTTACATTTTCTGCAACAATTACTTTAGGTTTCAATATATCTGCCAGGTCTATAAACTCAAAAAACAAGTCATCTAATACTTGACTTGTTTGACCTTCTCTAAATTTTTTATTTTTTCCCCAATTCTTTTCTCTTTCCCCACACAATGAAAATGTACTGCATGGAGGACTCCCATCTAAAATATCAATGTTATATAATTCGTCTGGAAATTCTTTTAATTTATTCATTTCTTGAATTCCCATACAATAATTATATTTTGGATGATGGTTTTTTACATAGATTTCATTGATTTTTTTATCAATTTCACAATTTCCAATGACTTCATAACCTGCCAGCTTATATCCCATAGTAGATCCACCACCACAGGAAAAACATGAAAAAACTTTATAATTATTCTTTGGTATATTTACTATATCTTTTAAATACCAATTATATTCTTTCATATCATTTCACTTCCTGGTTGCTTATCTATATCAAATACAAAACCACATTTTGGACATTTACATTGGAACTTCTCATCATTGAAATCATTTAAATCTATTTCTGTATTTTCGTTCATAGTTTCTTCTGTTTCTTTTATTAGTTTATTTATTTCTTTTTCTTCAAAACCTGTAACTGATAAATCAATGTCATTATTTTCTAATTCATTAAATATGTTTTCTAGTTTTTGATAATCCCATTCTCCAGATATTTTATTAAGTGCTATATTTAGTAATTTTTCTTTATTTTTATCAAAATCGACTACTATACAATCTATTTCTTCATAGCCCAAGTCTTTTAAAACTTTAATTCTTTGATGACCACTTATTACTGTTTTATCTGAATTGATAATAATTGGTGCAACATATCCAAATTCTACAATACTATTTTTTATCTTTTGATATTCCTTGTCTTTTTCACTTAATTCTTTTCTGGGATTGTAGGTTGCTATTTTCAAATCCCCTATTTTTTGCTTTTCTAACTTCATTTTTCTTTCCTTCTTTCTTAAAACATTCTAATTGCCTGAAGCAATTTTTACATTCTCTTCTCATACACATATCATATTTCATATACAGTACCTTCTTCTTTTGTATAAAAAAAGAACCTGCAAAAACACTGATTTTACAAGTTCATTTTATCTATATTATTTCAAAAAATAAAAGGGGATTTATTTTTTAACATATTTTTTGATAATATTATTATAAATTATTGACAATGACGTGTCAAGGACAAGTTTTGGACAAAGTTTCTAATTCAAAAATCACATTTTCCTTATACCATCGATTCCAAACATAAGCACTGCAATTTCTTCAATTGCGGAATTTGCATCACGTCTAATTTGTCTTTCACTTATATGGTATTTTTCGGACATCGCATTTATTTTTGGTTTGTATTTTCCTTCGACATATAAATCATTCAAAATATGTGCTTTTCGGATTTTTTCATCATTTTTACTTTGTTCAGATTCAAATATATAAAAATTTATAATTCTTTCTATATGTGTTAATATGATTTCTGTTCTTTTCTTAGATGTCAATATTGATTGTACTACAGTGACTTCATCATAAGATTGACAGAATAATTTATCTAACACCTCTTCAACAGTTGCAGTTTCTAATTCCTTTTCAGTAAATGTTGCTTGATTACAAGCTTTCACAAAATTTCTATAATTTTTTAATAATAATCTTGTATTCTTTATCCTGGTATCATAAGTTATTTTTTCTTTCAATCTTTCTTCATTTCTAGCTTGCTCAATCCCCTTTTTTATGCCTCTTGCTACACCATCTGTAACAATTTGTTCTATTATATTTAATATTTCACTTTCCCTCTCAGAAATTTCAAATTTTCCCATACAAAATCCTCTCTTTCTAGGTAAATTGTATGCTATATGCTTTGGTAAATGATAATTCTACAATTTTTGATCTGTACTACAATGTTTCCTATTTTATCTTTGATACATTTTCACTTTTCTTACTAATGTATCTATTGCTTCAATATATCCATAACTGTCAGATGCATCTTTTCTAACTTGAATATATTGTTTATTTTTCATTTTCTGTTTCAGCTCATTGGCCTTTTTTATTGCTTCCATTATCTGCATTTGATTTATCCTCCTGTTCTTTAGGAATATCAATATATAGTTGTTTTTCAATAAAGTTTTCCCAGTGAGGAGTATCCGTAAAAGTTACTTCAAAGAAAATAATATTATTTTGATTACCTAACACTGATTGATAGCCACTTAACACTCTCCATTTTTTCTTCTGTGCATCCCATATCGGTTTCCCTAATAATACTAATATTTGTACCCAACCTAATTTTTTATTATCTGTTTCTTGTTTTTCATTGTTGTCAACTTTTTTAGGAATTTTATTTTGTTTTGTCTCATCTTCTTTTTTCTTTGGCATATATATACCTCCTATTACATTGTTAATTATTTGTTACTTTTAAAATAATCCCCATTCTGCAAATTTTTCAAAGCCGCCCAACTTATTTATATATTCTTTTGCTATTTCAACTATTTCTTTATATGGTTTTCCATCAATTTCTGTGTCTCCTATTGCACAACATAATTTTACTTC
>CALXAP010000003.1 GCA_944386325.1 uncultured Clostridia bacterium | reverse complement strand
TTCTAATTTTCACAAATTACAAATTTTCACGATATAAAAAAGTAAAAAACTTTGAGATTTTATATCTCTTTCCCAAATGTTTTTTACTTGTAGATTTTTATAAAAATCATAAATTTATTGCAAATTTTTTATTGAATTTTTATTAGAATTTCGGGTATTTGAGGTGGTTATTTTACCCAATTTTTACCCAATTTGACATAATAATGCCATTTTTAAGCATTATTGCAACCAATTTTTATGCAACAAAAATCACTAAAACCGTTACAGTTCTAGTGATATACACTTTGGTTGCGGGGGTAAGACTCGAACTTACGACCTTCGGGTTATGAGAATGGGTTGACTGGTTTTTGAACTTTAGTGAAATCAAGGGTTTTAGCTGAGATTTTAGTACCTTCGGGTATTTTAGCATATCGAACATTTGTGTAATTTTATGACGTTTTTTGAGGATTTCTTCCCCAACTTTTCCCCAATTTGTTTTATACATTTGTTCGTACAAAAATTGGACATTAATGGGAAACCTAAAATTATTTAGGAGGTTTTTAGTTATGAATAATAAAATTACTTATCATAAAGAAGGAGATTATTTTATACCAGATTTGTATTTACCTATACAACCTAAAAAACAAATTGGAAAATATGGTAAATTACGATTAAATTACTTAAAAAATTTCAATAAAGGTCTATACACTGAATTACTTATAGATGGTACTTTAAAACAACATTTATTAGATATAGATGAATGTGCTAATGAAAAAGTTCATGTGCTTATCAAGCAATTTGCTAAATCTGAAAATGTTAATGAATATTTAAAAGAACATCATCAAATGGAATGGGTTCAGGCTATGAATAATATTAAAAATAGAGCTGAAGAAATTGTATTGAATGAAATTATATATGTATAGGAGGATATGAAAATGGTTAATTTTAGAGAAGTAAATGATGATATTTTGAAAGAATGGTTTGATTTTAGAGAAGAAACTTGTTTTTGCTATGCAGATAAACAAGATAGAGAAAATAATATTAAGTTTGATTTTTTTAGAGAGAATATTTTGAAGAATATTTCTAAACAAAATCAAATTTATATTGAAAATCAACTTGATCTGATTTATGATGATTTTATGAGATATTTAACATATATCACTGAGAAATATTATAGAAATGGATTTGTAGACGGTTCTCAGTTAGTTATGGGGTGTTTTGAGGATTAAAAATTGGAGCAAATTTCATTTGCTCCAATTTTTAAATTTCAATACTCTCCATCTTTAATTCGTCATAATCTTTTGCTATATTATCTTTTAATTCTTTTACATTATATACGCAAATTTTAGGTATCATTTCATCATTAGTACCAATATAATGTTTATTAGGAGCATACCATATTAAATAATCTATTTTAGATTTAATAATTTCATTTATGAATTTTTTATCTAAAAACCAAAAATGTATATTTCCTTTTACATTCATTCCAATTTCTTTGTTAGTAATTTTCTTCTCTGCTTCAAAATATGCAGATGATTCATCAAATATGAAAAAAATTATTTTAAAATTAGGATGATTTTTTCTATATAAATCTATACTTTTTACATGTTTTTCAATAATTCTATTAAAATTTTTATAATAAAAAATGTAATTATGATCTAACTCGCTAGGCAATTCCGTTCTTGCGTTAATAAATATATTTCCCTTAAAATTTATATCCTTGATAAACTCTGAACTCATCAATTCCCTATATATCTTGTTTTCTTTTTGTAAAGTTGGATTTATTATTTTTCCTTTTTCATTTTCATATGCATGATCATCTATACGCATAACATCCATCATTATCTTATTTGTTTCATTATAAAAATCAGGTGGAGGTGCACTTTTACTTGATGAATCAATCCATTTTTTCCACTCTTCCTTATTATATATTAGATTAAATATCTTGTTTAA
The DNA here is from genome assembly GCA_944386325.1 of uncultured Clostridia bacterium. Taxonomy (GTDB): domain Bacteria; phylum Bacillota; class Clostridia; order TANB77; family CAG-508; genus CAMCHB01. Next base: position 109,402 of record CALXAP010000003.1, on the reverse strand, counting down.
CTCTCTATTATCTGGTATTAAGCAAATTTTATTTTCACTTATTTCTTGGAACGACTCAATGATTTTATTTTCATTATCATATATTCCCATTAATCTTCTCCTTGTATTTAATAATTGTTTTTTATATCTTGCTCATCCTTAATTAGTTTTAAAAGTTCAGGGGTAATAGTATATTCATTTCCTCTTCCATTTTTCCTACCACTTTCAGCAAATAAATATAATTTTTCTTTTGCTCTAGAACATATTACATATAGTAATTTTTTAGCTTCTTTTTCTGCTTCCTCACTATTATTAATGATAGTATCCCAATGTGGTATATACCCATATAAAAGAGCAAAAGCAATAATTACTCTATATTCTTCTCCTTTTACTCCATGTGCTGTAGATACAACAATTCCTTTTTTACTCCTAAGTGATTTTTCAAAAAACAGCCTATCATCTTCCATACCATTTTTTTCATATTTTTTTATCCTATCAATTGTCCCTTGAATAAAATTATATATATCTTCCTTAAAGATATCTTCTATACTTAATCTTTCAAATACTGCATGTAAACTATCTTTTAAATATTCTGTTGCAATAGTTTTATCACTTTTCTTTGCTATATAGCAAAGATTCAAAAACTCTTTTGAAGTCATTTTAAGAGCAATTGAATATTCTTCTTCAAATTGCTTTATTATTTCACCAGCTAATCTCTCTAAATAATATCTATTATTAAATGAAAAATTAGTTAATAAAATTTCACTAATCTTATAAATAATACTTTCTTCATCTTTTTTCAACGGAATTATTCCTGGTGCATCAAAAGGAACATTTGGTAATAATTCTCTTATTTTGTTTGAAAAATCAAATAGCATATACCATTGAGGAGCTATAATACAAATTTCTTCTGGTGGTATTTCATAATTTTCTATTAAATCAGATATTATATTTGCAATTTCTGTTATCAAATTATCTTTAGTAATATTGTGGTTAATACGAATAATTGGGTTATTATGTTTTTTATCCATTGATAACATTATATGTTCTTCACAACAAAAATTCTTATATAGATCTATTATTTCTTGATTTGACCTATAGCATCCTGTTAGGTTTCTTTCAATAAATGTTCTTCCAAATATTTTCTCTAATTCCTCTTTATTTTTAATCACTCCCCCTATGCCCGAATAAATTGCTTGATTCACATCTCCTACCACAAAAATGTTTTTATCTGTTTCGTTATTTGTTAATAAACCTAATATTTGATATTGTAATTCTTGTGTATCTTGATATTCATCTATACAAATAACTCTTATTATATTACTTAAATTATTTCTTATTCTCTTTGATTTTATCAACATTGAGTAAGTTTCATATAATATATAATTAAAATCTACCATCTTATTTTGTAATAAATGTTCATAGTATTCTTCTATAAAATTATAATATGCATAGTTATTAGGTTTGCCATTAATATCTAATGTCATATCTATTTTTGCATATTCATTTATATTATACTTATCTTTCAAATTTTTCAATAGCTTATTTCTATCATCATCACCTATTATTTTGAATGGTTTTGAAATTGTCTCAGAAAAACTACCATATTTTCTAATAACAAATTCTAGACAAAATGAATGTATTGTTCCAATCCATGCTTTTTTAGGAATTTCTCCTAAAATTTCATATATTCTTTCTTTAATTTCATTTGCAGCTCTTCTAGTATATGTTATAGCTATTACCATACCATCTTTTTCTTCTTGTAATTCTTTTAATACTTTGTTTGTTAAAGTTCTTGTTTTCCCACTGCCTGGAATAGCTGTTAATAAAATATTATTTCCATCAAATACTGCTTCTTTTTGTTCATTTGATAACTTCTGTAATATCATTTTTTCTTATCTCCTCATATCTATCAATCAGAAAATTTATAAATTTATCATTAATTACTATCTTTTTACTAATTAAATCGTCAAAATTAATGTCATTGTTGGATGAATAAATCTTTAATAGTCTTTGTATACAATTATCATAATTTGAATCAGAAAAAATAAAAATAATTGCATCAATTATATAATCTGGAATTTTAACTTCTACTTTTTCTTTTTGTATATACTCTGCCAAATCCATTGCTAACCATCCTTTTCCAGCTTTATCACAGATCTTAATTATCCTATTATATTGTATTGATTCTTGTTGACTATTCAATTCATTATTCATTTTATCAATAGTCTTAAAATATTTTTTTCTATCTAATAATGTTTTTAAAATATCTATATTTTCTCTATAAAATTCTATTTCAAATGTATAATCATTAGAATAAACTTTTACCCATCTGTTATCATTGAATTTTTTTTCCATTCTTTTTACTCGAACAAATGATAATCTTTCTCTTCTCTTATATTTTCCTTCTTTTGTATAATCTTTATCCAAATCAGTTAAAATAGCACATTTTTTCTTTATTCTAAGATCATCAAATAATACTGCTATCAAATCAAAAAAACAACTATCCATAGAAATTATACTAATACCATATTTATTTATATCTATTCCATATTTAATTTTTAACATCACTGGAATTAAGATTAATTCTGCATCTCCCTCAACCAATATTACATTTTTTGCAAATAATATAGGTAATCTTGTTACATCTAGAAATCTCGTTATTTTCTTTATTTCTTCTTCTTGTAATCCTCTACTTGGAATATATATTTCTGTATATTTATCTTTCTTTCCCAAAACAATCGTACTTTTTATATCTGCACTTTCAGATATATGAACAGAATGTGTTGATAAGAAGATTTGATAATTTTTATTATTTTTTATTCCTTCAAAAAGACTTTGTTGTAGATGCTTATGTAAATGCGCTTCTGGTTCTTCTATTAATATTATATTTAAAAATTTTTTTGTATGTCCTCTCTCCATTTGGCTTTCTTTTAATTTCAAAGCTAAATAAACAACATTATTCTCACCCAAACTATTATTACTAAGGTTAAAACTTTTTTCTTCATTCTTACCTTTTAAACTAAAATATTTTATTATATTATCAGTATTAATTGGCATATTAATGTCAAACGATACATTAGAATTGTACACATCACCAACTGTATCATTTATAACATTTTCGATTTCTTTTATAAAATTATTAAACTCATCTATATTATTTAATTCATCATTGATATCATTGAACTTTTCAAATATTTCACTCCATTTTTCTTCTTTTATATCTTTCGATATTTCCTTAACCATCTTAATAAAGAAGTTATTGTCATGAGTTAATTCATTATTTACATCTCTTATTGCTGGAATATAGGTAACATTAATAATATCATTTACATCATTTACTCTATTTCCTATATTTTTTTTATCATCTTGTATATCCGAATCAGGAAATACTAAATTTTTAAAATCTCCAACAATAGCTTTATATTCATTTTCATCTAGAAAATTAAAAATAGTATCAACAGTTCTTATCATTTCATAATCATTCTTTATATCTATTTTTTCAATATAGCTTTTCAATTCACAAACTATTTCTTCTTTTTCTTCTCCTGTTGTTTCTTTTATTTTTTCTGAATACTCAAATAATTTCATTCTTATTTCTTTTTTTGGTCTAAAAATAAATGAATATACTGCATTTCTGTTTTCATCTGGGTTTAATACCAAGGTATTGAAGTCTTCTTCAATTTCTTTAAACACGCATGATATAATAATCCAATTTCCTTTTATTGCATTCAATTCATAAGAAAAACTATCTTCGTTGAAATAAGCTCTATAATTACCATCTAATAAAATTCTTAAAGCATAAAATAAATTTGTTTTACCTGTTCCATTTTCTCCTATAATAGTATTAATATTAGGTGTAATTTCAATTTTTTCCCTATAAAAATTCTTATAATTGCATATTTTTAGCTCTTTAATGTACATTATTATTCTCACTTTCTTTTTTACTTTTCTTATATCTTCATATTATTTTATTATATCATTTGTTTTTGAAAATATTGTCGAATTTTGTGTTTTATTATCAAAAAAGCAAAATAATTCTGTAAAAATTTACATTATTATCTTGCTTGTCGTCTTAAGTATATTTTATTATTTAAAGATTTCTTGCATAATTCCATTTTTCATATCTGATATATTATAGATATGACCCATGCTATCAAAAGTCTCTTTAAGGTTATTTCTTGCTGATATCCATCCCATTCCATCAGTAAACCAAACGAAGTCAAATCCTACTACTTTCTTTGCTTCTTCTGCTATCATTTTATAACTTCTTGCTGTTTCATTTAATTTAGAACCACCTGAAGCATAGAAATTGGTTTCTATGCCATAAATGCAATTATCTGTTTTTACTACAAAATCAAATCTTTTTGTAGCTTGATTTTGATTACTTATGAATGACATGTCTAACTTCCATTTATTTTCTATTTCCTGTAAGTACATTTCTTTAAAATATGTTTCACCTTTTTTGAAACCTGCTTTTTGAATAAATTTTTCTACTAAATCTTCCATCAAATGCCCACCACGATTTTTTCTAGCATTTGAATTTAATCCACATTCCACTCCCAAAACATAGTCATACAAATTATTTACTAAGTGATTCTCTAATAAGTCAAATAGTCCTGTTTCTCTCATAAACACTTTATATTGTTCAACACTATAATTCATTTTTCTAAAATTGTATTCAAACTTATTTCCTTCATCATCTAGAATAATAATTTCAGATTGTCTAACTGCTAATAAAGTCGGAATACATTTTATTACCTCTGGATATTTATTTGTTAAATATTCAAAATCCCTTTCTATATTTTTACTACCTATTAGTGAGTTCATCATATTTAGTTCTACTTTATATATTTCTGCGTTTTTATATATCGTTTCAAAGTCTATGTAATATCTATAGTTTGCTATACTATCTGTAAAAGTTAATAGCCATTCTGCAAAATTTCTTTTCATAGCTTGTCCTCCTTTATTTCTTTGTATCTTCTAATGGATAAATCTAAATATTCTTTCTCATTATCTATTCCTATATAATTTCTTTTTAACTTTGCTGCAGCTATTCCAGTTGTACTACTTCCACAAAAAGGATCTAAGATTAAATCATTTTCATTTGTAGATGCTAAAATTATTCTTTCTAGTATTTCTAATGGTTTTTGTGTTGGATGTCTTCCGTTCTTTTTTTCAGATGGTTTTGTAAGTGATGTTGTCCATACATCTTTCATTTGTTTGTTATTGTTAAGTTCTTTCATCAAAGAATAGTTAAATGTATATTTAACCTTTTTTAAATCTTTCTTTGCCCATAATATAGTCTCTGTTGAATGTGTAAAAGTTTTACATGCCAAATTCGGTGGTGGATTAGTCTTTTGCCATGTAATATTATTTAATATTTTAAATCCTTCTTCCTCTAATGCCATCCCTATAGAATATATATTATGCAATGTACCACTTATCCATATAGTTCCTTCATCTTTTAAAATTCTATAGCATTCATGAATCCATTTTCTATTAAATTCATATTTATCATTTACACTTAATGCTTTATCCCAATTTCCTTTGTTAACACTTACCATCCTTCCACTACTACAAGTTATTCCATTATTTGATAAAAAGTATGGTGGATCTGCAAATATCATATCAAAACTTTTTTCATCGAATTGCTTCAAAGTATCAAATGTATCATTATTAATTAGCTTAAAGGTACTTTCTTCAAAATAGAACTTTCCTGGATACATTTATTCATCTCCTTGTAATTTGTAATAAGTAATTCTGAGATTTTTCCTCTTCCTTTCGCATTTGCATTTATCATCCTTTTTGCCGAAATCTTATTTATATTAAATCCTTTATATATTTCTTCAAAGAAATTATCATCTTCGTTTGTATTTTTCGGATTTGAATTAGATAGCATTAATTTTGCACCTTTTTCGTCTAATAATTTAAAATAATTAGCCAACTCTTTTTGATTGTCATCATTAAAATCTTCTTTAGTATATGATGTAAATCCTGACGTGCTTGATAATGGTCTATATGGTGGATCAAAGTATACAAAAGTATTATTATCTATATACTTCTCACTTTCCTTATAATCTCCACATTGAAAATTTACATTTCTAATTAAATAAGACAAATTTATTAAATTGCTTGCATCGCAAATTGTTGGATTTTTATATTTACCACAAGGTACATTAAATTTTCCACTTTTATTTACTCTATATAGTCCATTAAAGCAAGTTCTATTTAAAAATATAAATTCTGACGCTCTTTTTACATTTATTTCATTTTCATTTATTTTATAAGAATTATATTCATTTCTAATATTATAAAAAAGTTCTTCTCTTTTTTTATCTTTCAGCTTTATAAAATCTTTTTCTTTTTTATCTAATTCTTTAATAAGACTCTTTACATCTTTTTTTATAACATTATAACAATTTATTAAATCTATATTTATATCAAAAGCATAAGCTTCTTTAATATCATATTTTTGTAATATATTTATTAAAACTGCTCCTCCACCAACAAATGGTTCAACATATTTATTTATACTTGCATTATTTAATTCGAATGGGTAGAAATTTTTAAGTTGTGGAATTAAGCTTCCCTTACCTCCTGCCCATTTTACGAATGGTTTTATATTATCCATTTGTTCCTCCATTTGATTGTAAAAATTCTATTATATTTTATATCACAAATTTACTATTTAAACAACAATTTTCAGCAATTTTGTATCCATGTATATATAAAAATACAGGAAGTCTTCTCCCTGTATTTTTTTGCTTTTTATGATATTATTGATAATTTTCTCTCAAGAATTTGTTATAATTAGTCTGACCTATTTTGACATTTTCTATATATGTTTTGTTTCCTTCTAAAGCAGATTCATATTGATCTAAAATATATTCTTCTAACTTTTCAATATCTTGAATATCATCTAAAATTAACCTAACTTTTCCGTTGTCATTACTAGTACATTCTTCTTGTACAAAACCAGTAAAATCATAAGAATCATCTGAATATTTATCAATAACTATATAATCTTTTTTTCCTCTTAATTTTAATCTAATTATTGGGTACATAATTGAAACATTAAAATAATTAGAAGAATTAATATTGCATCTGACGTCTGTTATTATTTTGCCATTACGTTCCAATATTTCTTTAGTTATATAATAAGCTTGTTTTTCTTTATCGTTGAAATTTCCTTTGTTAATTGGTATTCCATCTAATGAATTTTGTTTTTTTATTTCTTTATCCTTTTTATTTATAATGTCTGGAATCATTTCATAGAAAACATTTTCAGATATTATTTCAATATCTTGTCCTTTTAGTTTTAAATTTTCTGCTTTTAATAGTTTTGAACTTTTCTTTCCTCTTAAAATAGGATTATAATCATTATTTCCTAATATCAAATAATTTGTTTCTTTATTTACACCATCTTGACAATGTCCACCTAAATCGGCAATAATCTGCATTGCCTCTTTTCTCGTCATTTTTTCTAATATTCCAGTAATAGCAACATACTTATCATAAAGTAAATTCTTTTCATCAAATTCTGTATTATCAGTAGTAATATCACTTGCTTTAAATCCAGAATGACTTTTAGGTTTACAAGCATTTTTAAAATTATCTATGTTAGAATATTTTTCTAAGGCAAGTTTTTCTAAATTATTATACACTTCAATTGTCATTCTAACATCTTTCAAAGATCTATGACTTCCTACTGTATTGATATTATAGTAATCTGCTAAATCACTTAATCTATGATGTTCAAGTTCTGGCAATAGCCTCCTGCTTAATCTTAGTGTGTCAATAAAATCATTAGTTATAGGATTCATATCACATTTTATCAAGTTATCATATATAAAGTTGATATCAAAATTTACATTATGTCCCAAAATGATTGAATCCTTTATAAAATCTATAAATTCAGGTAATACTTTATCTATAGATGGTGATTCCTTTACCATTTCGTTAGTAATACCTGTTAATTCAGAAATGAACTCATCTATTTCATACTTTGGTTTTACTAAAGTACTGAATACTTCAACTTCTTTCCCATTTTCAATCTTTATTGCTCCTATTTCTATTATTTCATCATACATAGGGTCTAAACCTGTTGTTTCAATATCAAAAGCAATATATTTATTAGGAAATTCTATTAAACTATTTCCTTTTTGTTCTCTTAAACTCATTAACATTTACATCTTCTCCAATTTAACTTTTCTAAAATGAATTATATCATAAAATTCACATTTTGTAACACTAATTTGACTATCTTTCATATCTTCTAACTTTTTTCTTTTTTTCTTTCAATTTCTTTTCCTTAGCATTCTCATTTTCTTTCTCATCTACCTCTTTTATTTGTTTCTTCATCCTTGGCACACTATCATAAATATCATCACACAACCTAATCTCCTTTCTAACTTTTTGTAAAACAGAAGTAACATTAATTATTTCTTTAGTAACACTATCCTTTTCATTTTCATTATCTAATTTCTGCCTTTTATAATATAATCTATTTCGTGTATTTAATATATTTTGCATTTCTTCTTGTTTCTTTTCTTTCACATTATCAACATCACTCATAGTCTCAATCTTATACTTACATAAAAATCTAATTTTTTCCGAATACTCGTCCATCTTTTTTACTTCTTCTCTCATTTTTGGAGTCAATTTATATTGTGTATTATTTCTAGTGTATAGCTTTATCAAATATCTATAGTAGTAATACAAAGCGATTATTCCTTTAGGTTTTCTTAATTTCTTTGTACTACCTTTATAAAATAATCTTCTATCATAAGTTTTAGGTTTTATTACTTCTTCTCTACTTGGATATCTACTACAAATTTTATTTTGAATATTTTCAATAGAATATTCTTCTCCAAAAGCTCTTTCTATTCTAATATTTCTTTTATGTGGATACATTCTCACACTAATTTTATTAGCTCTAAAATATACCTCATATCCCATTTCTTTTAATCTTTTTAAGAATTCTTTATAAGTCCACGAATGTTCTATCGCATAATCTATATCTTCTTTTGCAAATTTATAATAATCTGAATCTCTCATAGATTTTTTATAAAAATTTTCAAAGTTGATTCCTGATTTACAAATCTTTTCTTTTAAAACACTCAAGCCATATTCTTCGCATATTTCATCTGATATTTTTCTTAACAACGCCGTATTAGTCAAATTACTATAATACTTTTTGCCATCTTTAAATGAAACTGAATTAATGACAAAATGATTATGGATATGTTGTGTATTTAAATGAGTAGATACTACAACTTGAAATCTATCTCCCCACATTTCATTTGCAAGTTTTACTCCGATTTCATGAGCAATTTCTGGAGTAACTTCTCCTTCATTAAAAGACTGATAAGCATGAAATGCTAATATGCCATTTTCCTTTCTATAAAATATTTTTACAAATTGCATTTGCTTAACTGCATCTTTCACTTCACAATTTATTCCTGTAGTATAAAAAAGTTTTTCTGTTTTATCTGGATTAGTTGCATAAGTCATTACTTGTCTGATACTATCAAACTCATCCATTCCATATTTGCTATAATTATTTTTTGTCTTTTCTTCATTTGTTGCATAGTTAATTACATGATCTAATCTTTTTTCTACTTTCCATATTTTGGTTGTTGCCATTTGCTTTCTCCTCTCTTCTAAAAAGGGGATTGGGGAATTTCCCCATTTAGAATTTCGAGCTGACGAAATTCATTGCTTGTTAGGACAAAAATATGCTTCTTTTTAGTACTAAAATTATTACTTTTTTCTATCAAATGCACACTATATTTTGAAAAATACTTGGACTTTTCTATTAAAATCCAAGTACTTTTCTTCTTATTTTTTATTATAAAATATTTAGTTTATAATAATTATTTTTGTAAAAATTCAACCTTTCTTCACCATTTATATCATCTTTTATTTCATGATTTTCGTCTTCTAATTTAAATATTTTATTTAATTTTCTTAATAAAATTTCTTGTTTTGTATCTCTTATTAAGCATGGAACTTTGTCATATCCTACTGCTTTTGCTGCTAGTAATCTTATTCTACTATCTAGAACATAATACCCATTTTCTTCTTGAATAACTTCAAATGGTTTCTTAATTCCTTCCTTTTTTATTGCCTCTATATATCTACAAACCTTTTCTAAATTTCTGCCACAAATCTTGTTAGCCTTAATTCCTTTTATATCTTTTATTTCTATTTCTTTATACTCTTTATAAACCTTCATATTATCAAATCCTTTCTTTTTATATTTACTTTTCTTGGTTTTTGTATTACAATATATTTACAATCGTTTGAGTTAGTATTTTTAGTTTTGCGGACTTATACTAACTCTTTTTTCATACTTTTTAGTGTCACTCCATAACACATTTGATACAATTTTGAGATAGTTGCATCTACCAATTGATCATCTTGACATTGACTAAATCTTTCAATTAATCCCTGCTTATCAAATCTTGTTGTAATAATTATTGGTAATCTATTTTCATTTCTATTTTCAATTATTGTATATAGTTTTTCTAATGCCCAGTTACTTATTTTTTCTGTTCCCAGATCATCAATTATTATCATATCTACATTTGAATATAGCTCAATTAATTCATTTTCAGACTTTGTATTATCTTTAAAAGTTTCCTTTATCATCTCTAATAAAGTTGTTAATCTTCCCATTAATACTATCTTGTCATTTTCAATTAATTTATTGGCAATTGATGCTGCTAAGTGTGTTTTTCCAACTCCTGACTCGCCCATTATTATCAGTCCGTTGGCATCTGCATTTGTAATATTTTTATTTATATAGTCTTTAGCAATTACTATAGCTAATTCATTTTCAGAATTACTATTAAAGTTTTCAAAGTTCAAATTTTGAAATTTTCTACCAATATAGTTTTGTTTATATATCTTGTTTATAATCTCTCTAAAATGTTTTCTTTTTGCAATTTCATAGACTTGTTTATCTTTCTCATTCCAATATTCTTGTGCCTTTTTGCAATTACATCTTTCATATTCAATATTATCTGGAGAAAAATTAGCATATAAATAATCAAGTCCAATTGGAGTTAATTCTCTACCACAAAATTCACATTTCTTCAATTTTTTGTGAATAACTTCGTTATATTTTATATTCTCTAAAACCATTTTCGCTCTCCTCTCTTATATTTTCTACTTTTCTTATTCTTAAATCTTTTGTATTCTTTTCTTGTCCGTTACTTAACGTTTGAATAACGTTACTTTTTTCATCTTCACTTTTTAATTTTTCACGATATCTTTTTTGTCTTTCTCTATTTTGCATTTGATATTTTTCATACTTTTCAATACTTTGATACTTGTCCCAATTTTTTATTAGAAATGTTTCCCCTTCTTTTATTAACATTTCTAATTCTAGAAACTTATTTAAAATCTTTTCTATTTTTTTCTTAGATTTTCCCATAATCTTTGAAAAATTTTCTATTGTCATAGGATTATTGTCTCCTATTTCTAATCTTCCTTTGTTATTACATTCAACTGCTAATGAAATTAGCTGTATCCATACTCTAAAATAAGTATCTCCGTCAGTTAATTTTAAAATCAATTGAATCTTTCTGTTTGAAAAAATATTAGTTTCTGTTTTAAACCAAGGTAATTCATACATATCCTCCTTTCCTCTCTTTCCCTGTTAGCTAGTAGCTAACTGATTCTTTTTCTTTTCTATTTAAATATTCATCTAATGCTTGAACTCTAAATAGAAATTTTCCACCAACTTTGGAGCATGGTATTTGTTTTCTTCTTACTAATTGATTAATTAACCAGTAAGATATCCCTAAATACTCTGCTGCTTCTTTCATTGTTAGTGTTGTTCTTTGCACTTTTTGTAATTCCATAGTATCACCTCCTTTAATCAGGTATATTAGTGTGTAAATTCTCGTTAACAAGTTTTATATGTTTTTTCATGTTAACTAATTGAATTTTACCATGCTTTATGATAAAATCCTATTAAATTTAGAGAATTCAGTTATCAAAACAAAACTTTTGGTTTTTTTGTGATTTGTTAACAAAGGAGATTTGATATGGAAAGAAAAAATAAAATAGGTATTTCTTTTGACGCTTCATATTTTGCTCAAATATTCATCCATACTGCTGGGGCTTATTTGAGTAAACCTATAAACAAAACTAACAATAAATATTTAGCAAATTTAGGTACAGTTCCTCCTGATGAAAGATTTGGACAATTAGTTTTAGAACTGGAAAATGCAAATTCTGAATCAGAAAGAAAAAAAATAATAAGTGAATTAAAATTAATAGCAGAAATAGATAAAACAGTTGAGCCTATTCCTCTTACTTTTAAAGATAATGTAGAAGATTTAAAAGGCTATATAGTTTTTGAACCAACATCTGCTGTTGAACACTATGATCTTTCTCTATTAGATTTTATAAGCTATAATTTTGATGTTTTTAATGATTATTTATTGTTTTTTATAAACTTCTTCGACTATTTTATAGATAAATTAGATGATAAAGATATTAAGTATATTGAATTAGATACTTTATATCCTGTAAAAGAAATAATTGAAATAGCTAAAAAATACTATGATAAGGAAAAGGGAAATTTAATATATTATCAAAATCTTTTTAAAAAATGTATTAATTTTGTCTACAGTATTGATAATCCTTTTGATATGAAATATTTGACCCATAAGCAAATATTTTTCTTATATAATCAATTATATCAAGATACTTTTGCAAAAATTAAACGAGACTTTCATTCAACAGACTTATTGGATTATCAATATAATGACTTTCCTATAAGAAAAGAATTAATTGAACTTGTAGATATAAATGTTTTGATTTCTACTATTGAAAAAATCGATCCTACTGGTAGAAAACTTAATAGCCTTCAACAATTTGAAACTACTAACTTATTTACAAGTTTTTATATTACCTTATTCAATGTAGTTGCTGTAAACAAAATGCATATTAAAATTTGTGGTAATTGTGGAAGATACTTTATAACTCATAAAGAGACCGTTACTTATTGTGATAGAATTACTAAAGACAATATGACATGTAAAGATATTGGGAACAAAGAATATCAAAAACGAAAAAAAGAAAATGATACAACATATGATAAATATAGAAAAATTGGAAGTAGAAAACAACTTAGAGCTAAACGAAATCCCGAAATAGATATGTATCAAAAAGATTTGGAAGAATATAGAAAAACTGGAAAACAAATGTATAAAGATGTATGCTCTGGAAAAATTTCTAATAAAGAATTTGCAAAATGGGTAAATGAACAAGATAAATAAAAATAGCACTTACGTGCTATTTTTATTACTTGTTAATTTCAATTCTTTTTTCTATATATTTCGTTTGTTTTCTATAAGAAAACAAATATAACAGCATTATTGTAATCATCAAAATTGTATTTAATATACCCATTGATAAATTCCATTTGTTAAATAGCTCTTTTATTATTCTTAGTATAATTAATAATATAAAACCTGAACAAATAGTTCTATACATATTATTAACAGTTAGCAATTGACTTATCTTTTTATCTTTTTCATTTGCTTTAATATAATCTTCATAAGGAGCATATTTAATAAATTTACATTTGATTAGAATTTTTTCTATAATAATTGATCCTATTCTACTAATTATTGAACCTGTAAAATAGTATATAAATATCATTTCAATTAAATTTTCTTGAAATATATCTATTCCGACATAGTATTTAAGTAAATACGTAAAGATTAATCCAGGTAAAATAAAATTAAATATATTATATTCATCAATTTTTTCAATTAATTTTTCCATACTTGATTTCTCCTAAATATTTTGTTTAGTAGTTCTTCTAAATCTAATTTTCTATTTCTATATAAGCGTATTTCTTCAAATGTAATTTCAAAATCAAATCCATACTCTTCTCCGTAATATGTTTTTGTTTCTTCTCCATCGATCGGTGTATAGATCCTTTTATCTTTTAATAGTTTAATACTTGAAAAATGTTTTGTATAGCATGAAATAATTAAAACGTTCTTTTCTTTTATTTCTTTATAGTGCATCTCTAAAAACTTATTTGTAGTATTATTATGTCCTATTATTAAAAATAAATCTATGTCTGTATATGGCATGCTTTTTAATACTATTACATTCTCATCTGAATTTTTAGTATCTACGAAAGTGTATATATGGAAAACATCATATATATACTTTCGTCTACTATCAATTTCTTGTTCTGTAATATTATTTTTACAAATCAAATATGTCATTTAATGTTCCTTTACTACTGCTATTAAGACTTCTGCTATTATTATCTAAAGAAAGCATACCATCATCTTTAGTATTCATAACTTTATAGCCTTTTGTATCTAATTTATCTGAACCCCCATTTGAATTTCCTGTATTATCTGAAATAATATATGTTTCATCAGGTTTATCCTCTAGCTCTTCAAATATCTTTTCGGCAATTTCTTTTTTTCCGTGATGAGATAATTGAATAATTTCAAAGTCATCTAAATTTTCTTTCATAATGGATTCAAAACTAGAGTCTCCTGTTAATAATATATATTTATTACCCAATTTAACTTTTGCATGTATACTTGTAGCATTTGTTATAGTTTCTCCGTCTATTGTATCTCCTTCTGTAGTATCTAGTCCTTTTGCTGCTGCATCTAGTATGTAATCTTTTCCTGGTCCAGATATTTCTATTTCGTCCGTAATATTTTTATGAACAAATGCATCATGTAGATTATTTCCACTTAGTTGTTTTATATTGTCATACATATCAGTTATCTGTCTTTTTATAGATTCTCTGTTTTTTCTTTTATCATCTATTTTTTCAAGAAGTTCATCTACATATTTTAATAACAATACTGTTGTAATTTCTGATACTTTTTCTTTTTCTATTAATACAGGTATTCCCTTAAAATGATCATCATCATTGTGCGACAACACTATTTTTACCTTTTCATATCCTTTTTCTTTCATATAATTCATTACATAATTTGCATAATCTTCACATCCGCAATCATATAACACTAATTCTCTTCCGTCATCGAGAATAAAGCAATCTCCATTATTTGCATTTTTATCTTCACATTGTTGTGAACTTAATACTTTTACTTTCATCTTTTTTCCTCCTAAAATAAAAAATAGTCTTAATTTCTTAAGACCATCTTATTCTAGTTGTTTCATTATAATATAACAAAACATTTTGGTCCTCCTTTCCAGAACCAGACAAATGTTTCGTATTTACAAATACAACAAATTGTATTATAATATAAATGTATGTATGATCTGGGGAGATTAATATATACATTTATATTGGACCAACATTCGCTTGGTTCTTTTTTTATTTTTTATTTTATTTAAACTTCTTTAACGACTTGTTTATAAAAGTCAATTATTAAAGTTTTCTAAGAAAATTTTTATTTGTTCAGTATTTGGATGTACAGATATCTTTCTGCTTTTATATAAATTAGCTACAGAAGCATCTCCCTTAACTCTTTCTCCATCTATTTTTAAATCTATCAATTTATCAATTTTAATGTCATCATAATCACTATTTAAAATAAATATTGAATCCTGTTTAAATATTTTTTTGTTGTATTTATTTGAAATATCAAAAATCTCTGGACTTAAAGTTGTAAAAATAATTTGCGAATTGTTTTTTGACATTTCACCAAAT
The DNA here is from genome assembly GCA_944386325.1 of uncultured Clostridia bacterium. Classification (GTDB taxonomy): domain Bacteria; phylum Bacillota; class Clostridia; order TANB77; family CAG-508; genus CAMCHB01. The sequence continues at coordinate 93,741 of CALXAP010000003.1, read as the reverse complement.
AATCTAATTATTAACCCTACTAAATCCTTATGTAAATTTTGTTCTATTTCATCAACTATCAAAATTCCATTTTTATCTATGATTTTATTAACATTTCTTATTGTATTTAAAAACCTTTCTGTACCAGTTGATAACATGTTTCTTGTAATTTTACTTCCATCTTTAAGTATAAATAACAATTCTTCATATTTATTATCTGTATCAATCATTACATCTTTAATCTTAGGATCAACAACTCTAACTAATGTTCTTACTGTGTCTGGTGATTTTTTATACCAATCTATAAACTTTAATTTTTCAGGATTATGTTCTTCAGATGTAGATATATTAGCAGAATTTTCAATATAATGTGTTACAAATGTTTTAGTAAATTTGTATTTTCTTTCAAGTTCCTCTTTTTTTGTATTATCTATATCTGCTATATTTTTAAAATATCTATTTATATAATACACTTGTCCTTCTTTAGCATCATTAATATCAATTATTGTTTCTACTTTATCTTTATATTTTTTTCTATATCCTAAATATTCTTTTTCTATTCTTTTCTTTATTCCATTTAATTCTAAATTATATGTATAATATCCGCTTAGTTCTTCTTTTTTATCTATTATATACATTTCAACTTTAAAAACCGTATTTTCATTTTTTCTTCTTTGATTTTGGAAAGAAATATCTATAGAAGAATTAACATCATTAAAAAAATCATACATTAACTTTCGATTTTCAGGACTAGGATCTTTATCTATTAATTCTTGAATGTATTTAAACTTATCCTCAGTATCAAACTGGCAAATTGGAGTAGTTAAAATATTTCCAATTAAATTAATTGCTGTTAAAATACTTGTCTTTCCACTTGCATTTCCGCCGATTATTCCTATAATTTTGTTTATATATATTCCATCTTCAATTTTTGCTACTGATGAATTTTCTTCTTTATTTCTACTTCTAGAAATAAAATCTAACTCTATGGGTGCTGATATTCCCAAAAAATTATCTAAATATATACTTGTAAACATATTTACCTTCTTTCTATGTTAATAGTTATATCATAAAAAAATATTTTTGTCAAGTTTTATTAGTTTTTTTCTAATAACTTTATGTATTTTGTTATATTTTTATATTTGATTTTGTCATTTTATTAGAAATCTTGTAATATATATTGACATTCGTTATCATTTATTATATGATTTATATTGTTAACATATATATACATCCTCTCCCACCCATAGGTATGCCTGAAAGGAGGTGAAAAAGGTAATGGCTGGGAGTATTGAAAAAAGAGGAAAAGATAGTTACAGGTTAGTATGTACAAATGGTTATGACCTAAATGGGAAGCTAATTAAGCATACAAAAACAATACACGGAACTAAAAAAGATGCTCAAATAGAACTTGCTAAATTTGTAGCTGATGTTCAAAATGGTCTTGTAATTGAAGGAAAATCTCTTAAATTTTCTGAATTTACAGAAATATGGAAAAGAGATTATGGTTCAAAAGAACTTGCACCTTCAACATATAAAAGATATTGCAGAATGTTAGAAACAAGAATTCTTCCCTACTTTGGACATTTCTATATTAATAAAATAAAACCTACAGATATTATGCAATTTTATGATTTATTAAGTAGAGATACACAATTAGTTAGAAAGAAAAGTAACAATGGTAAGAAAACTTTAAAACCTTTATCTGGTAAGACAATATTAGAACATCACAGACTACTTCGTGCAATGCTACACAAAGCTATATATTGGCAATTACTTGTATCTAATCCAGCAGAAAGAGTTCAACCACCAAAAGCAATGAAACCTAAAAGAAGATATTACGATGATGAACAATGTAAAGTATTACTAGAAAATCTAACAGAACTTGGTGAAGATCAAATTAAATACAAAGTTGCAATCATCTTAACAATATTTACTGGTGTAAGACTTGGTGAACTTATGGGATTAGAATGGCAAGATGTAGATTTTAAAACTGGCATAGTAAGTATAAATCGTTCTAGTCAATATTTGGCAGACAAAGGAGTATTTACTAAGACACCTAAAACAGAAAGTTCTATCAGAGAAGTAGCAATTCCTGATTTCGTCGTTTCTTTGCTTGAAGAATATAAGTTATGGTATGATGAACAAAAATCGTTATATGGCGAATTATGGATGAATTCTAATAGGTTATTTGTACAAGCTGATGGCAAACCTATGCACCCTTCTACAATTAGCAAATGGTTTGTAAAATATGTAGCACAAATAGGACTACCTGTAATTAACTTTCACGGATTAAGACACACAAATGCTACACTTTTAATATCACAAAATATTGATGTAGCAGTAGTAGCAGCAAGATTAGGTCATGCACAAATTACAACAACATTTAATTTCTATGTACACCCTATTATTTCTCATAATAGAAATGCAGGAAATGTATTACAAAACTTGTTACTACAAAAAAACTAGTCTAAAATCTTTTTTCAAATTTCACTAAAGTGATTTAAAAAGTCATTAAATTTTTCACGATAAAAAAAGTAAAAGACTACTAAATATAAAATTAGGTTTCCCATAGTCTTTTACTGAAAATTTATTAGAAATATCAATGTTTTTTGAGGATTTCTTCCCCAACTTTTCCCCAATTCTACATAATAATGCCATTTTTAAGCATTATTGTAAACTGATTGGAGAATATAAAAAATCACTAAAACCATTACAGTTCTAGTGATATATGAATTGGTTGCGGGGGTAAGACTCGAACTTACGACCTTCGGGTTATGAGTAAAGCTCGTAAAATATTGGTAAATATAGTTTTGAGGTGTATTTATTGGTATATTTGGTGTGCCTAATTTTTTAACTTTGTAAATTTATGTGATTTGGGATTATTTTTGGTGGGTTGTGTGCCCATTTTGAGCCCAATTATTTTAATAAATTTATGGAGGTTTTTATTATGAATAGAAAATGTTTTTGTTGTTTTAATAATATGAATAAAGATGATAATGATGATGAATTATTACAAGATTGGATGGAATTGTCCACTTTAAAATATTTTATAATTCTTCTATAATTTCATATCCAGCAATCTTATATCCTTTTATTCTTCTAAAATACATTTTTTCTAAGACTTTCATATTATCTAAATAATCATAAACAATTACTTTACCTTTATCTTCATGTTCTCGGTGAAGTCTTCCTACATATTGCAAGATTCTTCCTTTCCATGAAACTGGCATAGTCAAAAATAGTGTATCTAATCTACTATCATCAAAACCTTCTCCTATAGAACTACTTGTCGCCAAAATTATTCTTGATTCATTATTTCTATCAGCTTCATCAATAGTGTCTCGAATTTCTTTTGTTTTTTTCTTTCCCATTGCTCCTTTATATATAACAACTGGAACATTTATACTATCTAATTCTTCTTTTAATATTTTTAAATGTTCTACCCTTTCTGTTAAAACAATAGGAATTCTACCATCTAAAACACATCTCTTTATGTCTTGAACTATCATATTGTTCCTAAATATATTATGACACATGTCATTTAGGATTTCTGAAATTTGTATTTTGTCTTTTTCTTCAGCAGAAATATATTTATAACCTGTACTCTTTACAATTACTACATGTTCCATTTCTTTATTTTGTTTTAATTCTCGATTTGCTACTCTAACTCTTATATCCCCACATTGCATATAAATAATTTTATGCCATCCGTCTTTTCTTGTAGGTGTTGCTGTTAATCCATATACATATTTACTTCTTATAGCTTTCAATACTTTTTCAAAACTAAATGCTGCAACATGATGACATTCATCTATTATAACAAGCCCATAATCCTTAACTATCTCATCTAAATTGTTTTTCTTAGCTAACGATTGAAAACTAGCTACATCTAATTCACCATTTAAATTTTCTTTACTCGCTCCAATTTGTCCTATTTCTTTTTTATTTATATTTAAGAAATAGGATAACCTTTCTTTCCATTGTTCTAATAAATTATTTCTATTTACTATAATCAAAGTATTTGTTTTTAACTCCGAAATAATTTTAGCTCCTATAACAGTTTTTCCAAAACCTGTAGTAGCACATAATATTCCTGTTTCATATTTTAATAACTCATTCTTTACATTTTCTTGCTTTTTATTTAGTTTTCCTATAAATGTATAATCTGTATTAATTCCTTTCTCTCTTGTATCTTTTATAATTAATTTAACCTTACTTTTTTCACATACTTCTTTAATTTTATCTATACATCCTCTAGGTAATTTTAGAAATCTATCATCTTCCTCAAAACAACTTATGATCCTTGGTGTTTTATATATAGGTAGTCTTAATTTTTGTTTTTCATAAAATTCTGGATTAGTAAAACTAGCTAATCTTTTTAAATAAGATACTTCATTTGGTAACAATTTTAATTTTTTAACATAAATCATATTATCAAATATACATTCTACATTATTTACCAATTTAACTTCTCTTAAATTTTCTTTTTTAGGCAATTCATTATCTTCTATCTGATCCACATCAGGCTCTTTATAATCATCTTCCCTATATTTATTAACAAAATTATAAACATCATCACTTTTAATTCTTTTTATATTTTCCAAAATTTCAAATTGATTTTTTTCTGGCTCAAAATATTTATTTACAAAAACTGTATTTCCACTCTTACTACTTTCCCCCTGAAAAGGTAAGGCTATTAGATTGCCAAATCCACCCTTAGGCATTGTATCCTGGTTTGGAAATAACCTATCATATGAGTCCAAATCCAATGATTCTTTCTCCATCGTTTTTGTTAAAAGAATATTTCCCATTTTTCTAGCAATATTTGCTGGCATGCTTTCTTCAAAAAATATCCATACATGCGCTCCATTTCCAGATCGCGATTTTTCAACATATATTGGTATATTTAGTTCATCACATATATTCCAAAATGCTAATACATCTTTCTCATAAGTCTTTTTATCAAAATCTATTGCTAAAAAATTACATAAATCTCCCGGTAATAATGGGTAAATTCCGATTGTTATTTTTCCTTGTAAATGTTTTAATATAACATTTTCTGTTAAAGGTTGTAACTCTCTAAAACTACAATTATTGCATTTAACTCTTGGTTTATCACATTTATATGTATTAAATTCATTTATACATACTGGTGAATACCCTGATTTTCCTGTTGTACTACTTGTCCACCTTTTCGAATAAATATCTGTCCTCCCTTTAAATATTTCCATAAATATTTTTATTTTTTCTTCAGTTGAAATAGCTTTTGTTTCTTTACTTATTTCTTTTTCTTCTACTTTTCTGTCTAAATTTCCATACAATTTTTCTTTTAGTTCTTTATTTTCTTTTTCTAATTCTTTTAATCTTTCTATTAATTCTTCTTTTCCTAGTTTTTCTAACAAAGCTATTCCCTCCTTTTATGTCTATATATTATATACTATTTTTAAGATTTTATCAAATTATGTAAATTTAACTTTTGTGTGATAAAAACATGTTATTTTATTAATATTTTTTAACATATCTACTATTAGTTAGGTATCCTATATTTTTAACTTATAAATTATATATTTCGAGTCAGTCGATACTAATTTATAATTCAATTATTTTTGTTAAATTTATTTTAATAATTTAGTTTCATAAGTTATAAAATAAAGTGGGCAATTTGAATTTTATAATTATTCATTTTGCTCACTTTATTTATAAACTCTGCAGTATTCTCTGCAGAAAATTTCTATCTTTGTCTTTTTATATATAGACTTTTTTAATTATCGATTCGTTAAGCGACATTTTTTTAAAAAATATCGCTTTTAACCGTCATTTTTATTGCTTTTGAAATTTATATTTTGTTCCTTCAGCCTTAACAATAAGCTCCAAATCTAAAAGTAAAGAAATTAAATTAGTTGCCCTTGTATCTTTTATATTTAAAATGTTCTTTATATCTTCCCTAGAAAACATATTATTGTAACCCATTTTTTCAAAAATATTTCTTATTTGATTTATTGTACTATTTCTAATATTTGTATTTTGTATACTTTTATATAACTGTATAAAAAATAAATCACTATCTGAAACAATATTTTTATTTTCATCCATTTCATTTGTTTTATAATAGCCCTTATTAGGAAACATTACTGTAAATGATAGAGAATCAGAAATAAATTTTGGTTTTTGAATAGAATCATTATAGCTCTCCAATATTCTACTTAATCCACTTCCTCTGCGATCCATGTAATGTAATCTACTGAAAATATCTGCAATTACAATATTTCTTCTCATAGATGGAATATTTTTTATCTCTAAATTTTGAATAAGACTTCCATCAAACATTCCTCCTGGTGAAGTAATTTCTAATCTATCATCAAACATATCTATATGAATTTCTGCTCCTAAAATCTGATAATCTCTGTGAATTAATGCATTTACTATTGCTTCCCTACGGGCAGTAATAGGATATTCCTCTAGTTCTTGTCTTTCCATTCCTACAACTTTCCAAGACATTTTAGAATTATTTTTTATAAAAGAATCTGCATTCTCTAATAATGCTATAATACTTCCATTATATTCCTTGTCATCGATTGCATCTTCTGCTATTATTCCCTTATTTAAGCCTTTCCACCTAGTACATACAATTTTAGACTGCTTTAATGGATTTTGGTCACTTAATAATAGTCCCGCATTTGTTAGTTCTTTTTCAGTGTTAGCTAATCCTAAAGAAAAGAAATCTTTATTTTCATCAAATTTTTTATTCGTTTTTTCTTTTATCGTCGCTGCTAACAAAGTAAAACTTAAATCATTAATTTTATAATCTGTTGGTAATGCATCAAATGTTAAATTTTTCCCTTTTAATATGAGATTATTTAATATATGCTCTGGAGCAGGTATACTTTGATTTCCAGAACGAATAAAAGCTTCTTTTCTTCCATCTATTACTAAATAATAAGGAGTTGACGGTCCATCTCCTATTTTTAATTCTAAAAAATCTTTCCCATTTTCAGTAAAAGAATTTATTTCATATCTAGGTAATGGTAAAATTCTAGCATTTATAATTTCAGTAATTTTTTCAGCTACCTGTTTAATATTATCTAATCCTTTTAGTTCATGTGTACTGTCATCCACTCCGAATAAAATGATTCCACCTTTTGAATTAGCGAATGCTGATACCGATTTCAACCAACTTTTAGGTTTTCTTTCTTCTAATGCAACTTTATAATCGATATTACTTGTTTCTGCTTTTTCATAATCTTTTATCTTCAAATTATATACCTCCATATTGTAATTTTAATATTATATTATCACTTTTATACTTTTATTACAACCAATTTTTATAAAAATGTCGCTTATAAGCGATATTTTTGCATATAAAGCGACATTTTTTCTTTACTATTTTATTATATTTCTATCATTTTAACACATATTTAAATATTTTTGAATTATTTTTATGTATTTTAATTCTATATTCCCATAAGCTTAAATGACCTTTTGCATCTATTGGATCTTCAAATACTTCAACATCTGAAACTTGCCATCCATACTTTTCTTGAAAAGAACTTTTAGTATAAATATCACTATTTTCTTTTAACAATAGTTCTTTGAATTCTGGAGACATCTTTATACAATCTACTAATTTTACTTTCCCTAAAATTTTCCCATATGGTAATTTTTCTGGAAGATATTTTGCTAATCTTTTCATTGCTTCTTTATCTATACCTTTTCCTGCATGTATTAATAAATCTCCTCTATATTTTGTTTGCCAACTTCTAAATTCAAATCTTTTATCTCTTTGCATTATTAAAGTTGCCCATGGCTGTTTTATTGTTAAAGCTTTCATTTTTATCTATCTCCTTTATCCTATTACTTTCACATTCATCGTATTTATTTTTGTATTTCTCATCGTCACTTGCTAATATTTCTGTACCATCATCAAAAATAATTAGGATTTTATTATCTTCATTCTAAATTTCTTCTTATTTATACTAATTTTCCGGCATTCTCATTTATTTCTTCAATATCTTCTCGAATCTCTTTCAATAAGATTTTTTCTAAATTTTCTTCTTCTGCTAATTTTTATTAAGTTAAAAATACATACTATTTATCTAATTAGTATGCTCCATTTATCTTCTTTAAAACCTACAAATATTCCCTTATCTGATATTAATATAGGTCTTTTTATTAGCATTCCATCACTTGCTAATAATTCTATCTTCTCCTTATCACTCATATTTGATAATTTTTCTTTTAGATTAAGCTCTTTATATTTCATTCCACTTGTATTAAACCATTTTTTTATATCTAACTCGCTTTTCTTTATCCACTCTGTTAATTCTTTTACTGTAGGTGTCTGTTCTATTATATGTCTATCCTCAAATTCTATATTTTTTTCTTCTAGCCATTTCTTAGCTTTTTTACAAGTAGAACATTTTGGATATTCTATAAATATATTTTTCATAACTAATTCCTCCATTTTTTTATTTCATATTAGAATATATCACGATACATATTGTAAAGTGTTTATATATTACTCCATTTTAATAATTCATTTGCATATATTTTATATAATGAAATATAAAATATATTTTAAATATAATCTAATTATCTTGGTAAAATTTCATACTTTATTTTAAATATAGTAAACTTATCAAGCTCATTTGAATTTAAGCAATCTAAATATATATCAAGTTCATCTAAGCTCTTACAAGCAGTTATAATTGCAGGATTTAATAAATTATTAAAAGAAAGTTCTAAAGCCAAATCTAAACTATCTGTTATAGAAGCATTTTCTTTTTTTCTCATTAAATTATATGTCTCTCTAAATCGTGCAATTATAGAATTTTTATATCTATCAAAAGGTATTATATATTCCTTATTTATAACATCTTCTAAATTTCTATAATTTTTATTATTATTTAACTTCTCATTTAATTCTGTCACAGAATAAGGTAGAAAAACTTTATTTTTTATTTCAGATATAATTAATGTATCATTATCTGTAATTTCTTTTTTTTCATACTTATCTTCTATTTGTTTTTCTTTTTCTATAAAATTATTTTCTATAGTATTTTCTAAGCTTACTTTAAATGATGCCTTTTCTACATATTTTAAAATAAAATCATTTACTCTAGGAATGATATTATATATATCATCTTGACATTCAATAGCAAACTTATTATATTTTTCTAAAATTGATATATTATCTGAAATATCACAAGGTATAGACTCTAATAAAATTTGTAAATTTTTTATTTTTAATATATTTGATCTTAATTGTTCTAAATTTACTTTAATTTCTCTTAATAATTCTACTAATCCATTTATAGTTTCAAAATTTTCTGTATTTTGTATAAGATCATTTATGTTTTTTAAACATTCTAATAAAATTTTCGAATAATTTTCTTGCATCTTAATTTGTATCTCTATACTTTTTTGTATATTTTGCTTTTGCAATTTTATATTATCATCTGGTTTATAATAAAGTATCATTTGTATCATCCTTTTTATAAATGATATATTTTTAGCTATTTTTCATTTTGATTTTTCTTTTCATATTCTTTTCTTTTTTCATGTCTTGCAATTTTTCTATCATCTTTCTCTGCAGAAATTCTATATATAAGGTATATAGCACATATAATTATAATTATTGTAGTAGTATTTTGAGCATAAGTAATTATGCTTCCTATTTTATCTATTTTAAAAACATATGCCCCTTCAATCTCCTCATATTTAACTAAATCCATATCAGTTGTAGTATTTTTATCTCCTTTTGTTTGATAATATTTTTCTCCATCTTTTTCTATTATATCATTAATTCTATGTGTAATATTGTAACCATCTTTTCTGAAAGTTATAATATTACCTTTACTTATTTGTTCTTGTTTTGTTTCTTTTATTATTACAATATCTCCTATATTTAGTGTTGGCTCCATACTACCTGAAGATATGACAAAAGCTTTGTAGCCAAATATAGTCGCTATCTTATCGGGTGTTATTATTTTTTGTACTAACAATATTATATTACAAATTAAAACTAAAATAATAATTGGGTATATTATCGCTTTAAAAATATTTTTTATTATTTTCTTTCTATTCAATTTTTTTGTTATTTCTTCCGTTGTATATATTTTCATTTTACCCTCTAATTAATTTTTAAATTTATATGGATTTGATGCTGTTCCAATTCCATCCATCTCTAAGTCTCCTCTTATTGATATTACTGGTCTTATTCCAATATCTTCAGTTATTGTGTTTCCACTACCAGGCCAATCATTTAATGCTCCTGAAGCATTTAATGCCATAATACCTATTTTATAATGAGAACCATGATCCCAGAAAGATGGTGACATTGTCCAATATTCTGTATTTATTGATTGATTATATAAAAAGTACGATGTATTATCTTCTTTCCAATATCCTCCAGCATATAATATCTCATCACCTGTAAGTAGTCCAATATAATCTCTTACTAAACTTTCATCTGTATATGAAAATGTAGGTTTATATGCTTTTCCATCTAATCCAACTCTTAAATATGTTCCAAAATAGTAGCATGCACCTGCTGATGATGATGTAGAATCTTGATTTGATGTATCAAACACAAAATTTGATTCAACTACATAATTACTATACTGTGATGCTATATTATTATTGTACCATGTATGTAATGCAGAATACACCATCGAATCTTCCCATTCAATATGTTGTATTGCTGTATCTATATTATTTGCAGATGATGTATTAGTACTCTTATACTGAGAATTTGTAGCAATAGAATTCAATACAAGCCTTAAAGAACCATCTGGATTAATTCTTAAAATTCTCCATGTATAACCTGCAAAAGAAACATAATTATTAGTAACATTTCCCCTAAAGAAATATGTTGTTTCTCCAGATACAGGATCTACTATAGAACATAATCCTCCTTCATCACTAGCAGATATTCCTGTAAAAATATGTCCTTCTTCATAATTTGTAATTTCTCCTGCATTTTTGATTATCTCATTCTTAATACTTTTTTGAAGATATACTCTAATTCCTGTTCCTATTTGTATTTGATTTACATTATATGGCTCATCTTCATCTATTACTATATTTATATCTTTATATAAATTACCATATTGATCTTTTCCCATGTCCTCATAAATAACATCTTGCTTTCCACTAAAAACTACTCTTATTGTTTTGGTAGTATTTGCGGGAATAGTTATATATGAATTAAGTATTCCTGAATAATCTACATTATATAAATCATTTTCCTCTTTAATTTTATACTTTACTTCATATGGATTATTATTTGTAACAGTAATATCAAATGTGTTATCTGTATCAGATACTGAAGTTATAGTTGCAGTTATTGGAGTGTTAGCAATAGACCCTAATGTAATTGTATCACTTTTCAGATTTTTCTCATATCTAGCCAATGATATATTAATTACATATATGCTTAACAATAATATTATTAAAATAGATATACTAATATATTTTTTCATTATAGCTTTACTCCTCCTTTGTAATTATATTTAGTTTAATTATATTTGTTGTATTGCATTAACTTCTATATTAAATTTAAATTGCTTTCCTGCATATGTTGCACTATTATCACTTTCATCCCAAGAAAAAACAATTTTATAATGTCTATCTTCTTGCATTCCATAATTTAAAGTTATAGGTCCAAATCCTTGTGCAGTCTGTGGTAATTCGATTTGATTATTCTGCGTTATGTCATATATTTTATAATTAAGAGGTATTGTTGAATCAGTAATATCTAAAGTTATATAATATGTCATTAAAACTTCATTAATATTTATATTATCATAGTTTTTTATATAAAATTCCACCTCTTTTGTATCTCCAGGAAACATTAATTCTTTTGAAACATTACTCACTTCTATTTCTATTTGAGGCATAGCAACATCTACATCAGTTTTAGAATTTACCTCTGATAAATATCTTGATGTCGTTGAATTTATAAAAAATATACTTGATATAATTATAAACGCAAGTATAAGAAACTTTACTTTTGTCTTCATTTTTACTATACCTCCTTCATTTATTAAAATATGATTTATAACTTTTGCCTTATATTAATCATTACAGAAATATCATAACTATCATCTTCTGTTGGTATATAAGTACTATCTTCTTTCCACTCCCAATATACTCTTATTGTTTTCTTATCATTTTCACTTAGTGCTTGCTCTTTATTACTTAAATTTATTTCACCAACTATATTTGTATCTGTAAAACTCTGAAATATACTATCCTCAATAATTTCATAATTTGTTAATACTATTCCTTGCGGTAAATTTGTAACATCTAAACTTATAGTATATTCCACCGCTACTTCTGTCCCCGTTGGATTTATAATCAAATCAAAGTGTCCATATTTTCCTGGTGCTATTTTATTGTCTGTAGTTGTTTCTTTCATTGAATCTGGTACTAATGTTATTACATTTGATAAAGTTGTTTTATTTGTTATATCCTCATTGTTTATTTTTACATTCCAATTGGCTATATACGCTTTGGGTTGTCCTTCTTGTATTGTTGTATATCTTGAAAATGTAGAAGTTATTATTAACAAAATAGTAAAAAACAAGTAAAAAATAATAAATCTAATAACTTTTCTTGTTCCTTTAGTTTTATATCTTTCTTTTAATTTCACTTTTACCACCCACCTGTCTTTATTTAATATCTACTGGCAAAAATGTTTATATTTAAGCTATAATTAGCTTCTATATTTGTCCCTATTTTTGTATCTATATCATCATCAGTCTCAAACCATTTCCAATCTAATGTATATACATTATAAGAATAATCTGCTAAAACTACTCCATTTTGAAGTAACTCCCCTGCAGTTACCCAGCTCTCATCATCACCTATTATGTATTTTCCATCCTGCTTTAATCTATATTTCATATTTATATTATATGGATTATTTTGATTAAATTCTAAACCATATCTGATTGCAAATTCATTGTTGTTTCTTATTATAAATTGATATGAATTTTCACTTTCTGGTGCTATTAAATCATCTTTTACATAATATGATTTATTCTCAAATATTTTTAGTGGTGTACTACTTTCATACACTGTATTATTATCATAAACAGTTAAACTTTCACCTAATGTATTTATTTGTTCTTCTTTATTATGAGTAAAATAAATATTATCATTTTTTTCATCATCATTTTCTAAAGAATTAGTATTATTTGCACTATTATCATCATTTTGTTCAATAAAATTTATATCAAAAATATTTACATTTCCTGTTGGTGTCTTCATGTTTATTAATGCAAAATGTCTTATTAAAAAGTACACTATTACAACAAAAATAATAAGACAAATTATAATAAGTATTATCTTTTTGTCCTTCATGTATTAAATTTTCCTCCTCTTTTGTTTTTCTTTAAACCTTCATTAAAATCTATATCAAATGATATAGACTTTAATGGAAGTTTAAAAAAACTTCCATTAAAATTTTACATTTATTATTTAATGCCAAAACAAATTTATAACATTAAAATAATTATACTAAGCACCAATATGTTGTTTTAAAGTTAACTCAACTGGTAATTCTAAAGTTCCCCCTGTAACTCCAACTTGAGTATCTGATGTATTGTGTGCATCATTATTTGTCCATGTTAAAGTAATTTCTATATTTATTTTTCCATTTTCAGCTGTAAAAGCTTGTCCATCTTTTAATGGAATTGTTGTTGTTGTTCCGCTTGTAGCAGCTCCTGTAATAGATGTTGTAACTTCAACATCATCTGCACTATCTCCAAATACTGTTGCTAAATTTTCTTCACTTATTGTTGCTTCAAAATCTACAGCAACTTCTGTTCCTGTTAAATCAAGCTCTATATTTGCTTTTGCTGTTGTTTCTGGTGCTATTTTATTTGCAACTACATTTTCATTTTCTTCTACTGTAAATGGTAATGTAAAATCACTATTTAATGGATCTGTTCCATCTGTAATAGATACTGACCATTTTGCCACACTTACAGTTGCATTTCCAGAACGTGAATCTGCATATCTAGCATATGTTCCAGATATAAAATATAGGCATACTGTTAAAATTATAAGTAATGCTATTACTATTGTAACTGTGCTTTTTTTCATTTGTTTTTCACCCCCTTTTATTTCTTCTGTATTTTATTATTTTTACTTTTTATATAACAAACTTTTTAAGTTTGGCTATATACTACTTCTTACTTTTTTCAATTTGTCTTTTCTTAAACTCCTCGAATTCTTTTTTATATTGCTCATCTTCTTTTTTTAATACTTCTTTTTCTCTTCTATCTGCTATTTGTAACCATATTAAACCTATTACTAATATAATAAGTAATACTAACAATAATGAACGTGGTTCTTTTAAAAGTAATAATATTTCACCTAATTTAGGAATCTTAAATACATAAACTCCTTCAACATCTGATGGATCTACTAAATTTTGGTCTTTTGTATTATTATTATCTCCCTTAGTTTCAAAATATCTTTTTCCATTTTTATCAACAATATTGATAATTCTATGTGTTGTTACTGTATCTACTTCATTTCTAAATGCTATTACATCCCCGACATTTAATTTATCTGTATCTACTATTTTTACAAAAACTAAATCACCTGTATATATAGCTGTTTCCATAGAGCCAGATAGTACAATCATTGGCTTATAACCGAAAATATCTGGAATTTTATCTGGGTATTTATTTGCTTTTATCATTACTATTATGCTCATCAAAATAATTGGAATTACTATTATTAAAAAAACTATTTTTAATATTAATCCCATAATTTCTGTTTTTTTCAGTTCTCTTCTGTTTTTCACTTCTATCTTCCTTCCATAGTCTTGTTTTTACATTTTTTTACATCTTTTTATTTCTTTCGACTACTTCATTGATATTATACTAGTTTTTAATATTCTATGTCAATATTTTTTATCAAAAAATAATATGTAAAATTTGCCAATTATCACCATCATGAGCAAATTAGATTTTTATTATTTTATGAAAAAAAAATACAGGAGAATATATAATTCCCTGCTATTTTTTTGTTATAAACCAGTTTTGTATTCAAATTCTTCCATAAATTCAAATATTTCTTTTACTCTTTTAAGTGTAAGTATTGATGTTTTTGGATGTGGAGATTTTTCATTATCATCTTTAATTAATTCTTGTCTATAACAATTTTTTGTTAATTTATAAATTAAATATTTTCTGCCCATATATTTATAATATATTTCTAATCCATCATCTAAATCTTTCCAAAAATTACTAAATGTATAATTTTCCATAATTTTTTATTTCACCATTTCTTCAAATTCTTTTTCTGATATTATTTTAACTCCTAATTTTTCTGCTTTTGTTAGCTTACTTCCCGCTTCTTCACCTGCTAATACATAATTTGTCTTTTTTGAAACTGTTCCAGAAGTTTTTCCGCCTAATCTTTCAATTAAATCACTTGCCTCTTGTCTAGTATATTTTTCTAAAGTTCCAGTTAAAACAAATGTCATACCACTAAATCTGTTATCTTCTACATCCGTTTCTAAAAGCTGCATATTTACACCTGCATTTTTTAACTTATTAACTAAATCTCTTGTTTGGTCTTGATTAATAAATTCATAAACACTATTTGCTGTAATTTCTCCTACATCATCTATCATATATAATTTTTCAATTGAAGCATTCATTAAATTATCCATAGATTTAAATTTTCTAGCTAGTATCTTTGCTGATTTTGTACCAACATGTCGTATTCCAAAAGAATTTATTAATCTACTTAAATCATTATTTTTGCTTTCTTGTATTGCATCAATCAAATTTTGTGCAAATTTAGTCCCATTTTTCTTTAAAGAAGCAATATCTTCTAATTTTAAATAATAAATATCTGCAATATTACTAATTAATTTTCTATTTATCAATTCTTCTACAATTGCATAACCTAATCCTTTTATATTCATACAATCTTTTGAAACAAAATGAACTATACTTCTTAATAATTTAGCACTACATTCTATCCCTATGCATCTCAAAACAGCTTCTCCATCTTCTCTTACTGCAGTAGAACCACAAACAGGACATACAGTTGGCATAACAAATTCTTTTTCTTTACCTGTTCTTTTTGATTTTACAACTTCTACTACTTCTGGTATAACATCTCCTGCTTTTTGAATTATAACTGTATCTCCTATTCTCAAATCTTTTTCCTTTATAAAATCCTCATTATGAAGTGTTGTTTTAGATATTGTCGAACCAGCAACCTTTACAGGCTCTAGTATTGCCATTGGTGTAATTGCTCCTGTTCTTCCTACATTACATACAATATCTTTTAAAATTGTCTCTTTTTTCTCTGGAGGATATTTATATGCAATTGCCCATTTTGGTGCTTTAAAGGTAGTTCCTATTTTTTCTCTTAATTCTAAATTATCTACTTTTATTACTGCTCCATCTATCCCAAATGTTAAACTTTCCCTATCTTCACCAATTTTATTTATTCCATCTATCACTTCCTGTAAATTGCAACATTTATATATAACTGGATTAACATTAAAACCTATTTTTTTTAAATATTCTAAAGATTCATAATGTGACTCAAACTTTTTATCTGATTTTTGTACATTAAAGCAATATATATCTAGTGGTCTTTTTTTTGTTATATTACTATCTAACTGTCTTAGTGAACCTGCTGCAGCATTTCTTGCATTTGCAAATAGTGGCTCTTCTAAAATTTCTCTTTCTTCATTTAATTTTTCAAAATCCTGCTTTGAAATAAATACTTCTCCTCTTACTATTATATTTATATTTTCTTTTAATTTTTTTGGAATAGATTTTACTGTTTTTAAATTGTCTGTTACATCTTCGCCAACTGTTCCATTTCCTCTTGTTGCACCCCTATAAAATTCTCCATTTCTATATTCTAAGCTAACAGACAATCCATCAATTTTTGTTTCTACAACATATTTAAGAGGTAATTTGTATTCTTCTGATGCCTTTTTCATTCTAATATCAAAAGCTTTTAATTCTTCAAAATCGAAAATATCTTGTAGGCTTTGAAGTGGAACTTCATGAGTAACTTTTTCAAATCCTTCTTTTACAGTTCCTCCTACTTTTTGAGTTAAAGACTCACTTGTTATTAATTCAGGAAATTGTTTTTCTAAGTTTTTAAGCTCATTCATTAACATATCATATTCAAAATCTGATATTTCTGGATTATCCTCATCATAATACTTTTTTGCGTAATATTCTAATTTTTCTCTTAATTGTATAATTCTTTTTTTAGCTTCTGTTATATCCACTTTATAATCTCCTCTTTATTTATCTTTTAATAATTCCTTGCCATTTTTTAAATAATCCCAACCAGAAAATACAGTTGCAATAACTGATATTATCATAATAATTGTTGCTATTATATTTAAAATTAAAGCAAAGCCTGTTAAATTTCCATTTATAAATTCTCCAAATGCATTTATGTCTATATAAGCTAATATTATTGCTATCATTTGAGTGACAGTTTTTAATTTTCCCCAAATACTAGCAGCAATTACCTTCCCGCCTTTTTCTACTGCGATTAATCTATAACCAGATACAATAAATTCTCTAGCTAAGACTATTATTGGAATCCATGCAGGTAATTTTGCATATTCAACTAAAATAACCATTGCAGCTATTACTAATATTTTATCTGCTAATGGATCTAAAAATTTACCAAATGTTGTTACTTGATTTCTAGCTCTTGCAATACTTCCATCTAATTTATCTGTAATTGATGCGATTATAAAAATTACATTTATTATCCAATATTCTACAGGAATGCCTAGCCAATTTCCTTTTATATTAAATAGTGGTATTACAACCATTAGTGGAACTAAAATTATTCTAAAAATAGTAAGCTTATTTGGTAAATTCATATTATTATCTCCTTTATTTTTAATATTTTCTATTTTAACATTTATATGTATGGTATTCAACTATTTTTTACTTTTTGCCATAGAAAAATAATATAATCCATCAAACCTCACAATTATATATAGAAAATTAAATATATTATTTCTCATCATCTTAGTTATACAGGATTTACATGAATAATAACATTATTAATCCTTTCTAATTTTTTTATATCATTTTCAAGTGAGTCTGCAATATCATGACTTTCAAATGTAGACATATTTCCATCAATATATATTGTTAAAAATATATTATATTTATATCCTGAAGGGCTAGAATAAAAATCAGAAATACTTTTAATTTCTTTATATGTATGTGCAATATCTAATATATTATCCTTTATATCTTCATCAACAGATTTATCCATAAGTATATTATAACTTTCTATAAAAATTTTTACGCCTGTATATAATATCCATAAAGAAATAAATATACCAATAACTGAATCTACCCAAAACACACCATATAAGGCAAATATAGAAGATATTAAAGTACCTGTTGTTACTATACAATCATTTCTATGATCTTTATAGTTTGCTTCTAATAATATGTTATTATTTTTTTTATTTAGTGATCTTACATATATATAAAGAGAAAATTTTACTAATATTGTTATAATACAAACTATAATTAATCCCCAAGAAAATATTAAATGTGATCCATTATAAAGTGCTATTATAGAATCCGTGAGTAGTTTTATTGCAAGAAATATCATTGCAATACTAATAAACATAGAAAAAAGATATTCTGCTTTTCCATGACCAAAATTATGAGATTCATCACTCGGTTCACTTGCAATTTTATTTCCTAAAAAAGTCATAAAAGATGCAAATATATCTGATGCACTATTTATACTATCTGCAATCATTGATTGACTTTTTGTTAAAACTCCTATTATTCCTTTTATTATTAACAAAAAAATATTTGCAAAAATGCCAATCAAACTAGCTTTTTTAGTATTTTCAAAACGCTTTGATTGTTCCACTTTAAAAACTCCAATCTTATTATTTTTAGATATTATATCATATTCATACATTAGAAATATATAATAATTATATTTTATAGACTGTGCTATGCTGAAAGTTACATATAAAAAGTATATTTAATTTTTCTATATATAATACTTCTAAAATGCAACTATATAACTTTAAAGGAATATATAATTATTTCATGATTAAAATTTTTTAACATGTCATAATTATATATCCCTTTAATATTATCTATAATTTATTGTTGTTGATACATCTGCATTATCCAAGAAGTATAATCAAATGGCTCTAATGTTTCTGGATAACCATAATCTACTCCAAAAGTATCTACTGTCATTTTAGTTATAACTGGTGGATTTACTGGTTTTTCTGTATTGGTTTCTGTTCCATCATCAGAAGTTTCTTTTTCTGTTTCCAAATTTACTATCTTATCTACTATATCCATTCCCTCTATAACTCTTCCGAAAGGTGCATAAGTTCCGTTTAAACTAGTATTTTCTTCTACCATTATAAAGAATTGTGCTCCTCCTGAATTATAACTTTCTGTTGTTAATGTTGGACTCATACTTGTAAAATCTGCTCTTGCCATTGCAAGAACTCCTCTTTCAAATCTTAAAGTATTTTTATTATAATTATTTGCTATAAATTCACCTGGTATTGTGTATTCACTTTCATCATCAGAATCTGGATATAAATCTTTTTTAGTAACAGAGCCTGTTCCATCACCTTTTTTATCTCCACCTTGAATCATAAATCCAGGAACTACTCTATGAAATGTTAGTCCATCATAATATCCATTTTGAATTAATTTAACAAAATTAGCTACTGTATTAGGTGCCATATCTGGATACAATTCCATTTTAACTGTTCCATAATCTTGAATTTCCATTGTTACTATAGGATTTTCTCTTTTTACTATAAATTTATTATAATATCCATATGCTAAAAAACCTATTAACACTAAAAGTATTATTAATACTATTACTAATAAAATTTTACTCCATAATTTCATTCTCTCAATCTCCCATCTTTAAATGAAGTCTTCTTTTGTTCTTCATTTTCTATATAATTTACAATCATTTTATAATTTTATATTAAAAAAATTAATTTGTCTATATTATTTTTAAATTTTAGTTTTATTTGGTTGCAATTTGTTACAATTCAAATATTATATAATTGTATATTCAATTCTTTTGAGAAATAACTTTGTAGTTCGGGCGAACATTGTTCGCCCCTGCAAATTCTTAAATATTATATTGAGCCGAAAAATATATAAGATGTTACTATATCAAAATCGTATGCCATAAATTGTAATAAATTTATGCAGCTATTCCAGATGGTAATTCTTCAAGTTTATTATCCTCTATAAAATTTATTTCTGTCTCACCTATTCCTGCTTCTATTCTAATTTTTATAGTTCCATTTCCTATATTTTCATCTTCTCTAACTTTTTCTCCATCTACTTCAAGATTACCTATTCCTCTTTCTAATCTTAATTCATAATTATCCTTTTCTCCAACTAAATTTACTTCCAATCTTCCAATTCCTGAAACAATTTCTGAGTTATTTAAAATTTTTCCATTAATTACAATACTACCTATTCCTGCTTCTAAATCTAAATGTTCTATATTAACATTATCTATTTTTGTTTCTCCTGCACCGCCATTAATTTCTACCTTTTCTCCATTTAAGCTATCAATTCTTGCTTTTCCTACTCCAAATTCAATACTTATATCTTTTCCACTTAATTCATATATATTACTATTATTTACTCCTAATTCCAAATCTATTTCATTAAATTTATAATTTCTAGGTATATATATAGTTACTTCTGGTACCTTATTGTTAAATATATTTGTATTCATTTTATTATCTTCTATCTTTAAAGTACCATTCTTTAGTTCACATTTAAATTTATCTGTTACATCAGATGTTTCCACCTTAATTTGAGATGCCTCTTTTATTTCTAATCTACAAACACCTAATTTTATATCTAATTTTTCTACATTAGAATATTCTGTAATATTATGTTCTACTATTTCTTGATTACTAGAATTACTCCATTTTTCTAGTCCTATTATCACTGCAAATAACGAAAAAATTACACCAACTATCATTATTATTAAATATATTGCAAAAGCTATTGCTAAATATTTTATTACTTTTTGAAATGCTGTCATTTTATATCAACTCCTCCAAATATAGCAACACTATTTATATAAATTGTTGGTATATGTTCATCATATTGTTTTTTTATTTTATTTTGAGTTGAACCAAATATTGGAGTTGATTTTACTTTTATATTAACATTACTTGGTGCTGTTATTTCTATTTTTCCAAAAACTGCTGTAGCATTAATTACTTTATCTTCTAATACAGTTGAATTTTCCAAATTTAAATCTACACTTCCAAATATTGCATCAACATTTGCTCCATTAAAATCTTTTCCTGAAAAATTTACATTCTGTGAACCAAAAGTTGAACAATACTCTTCTTTTTCACCACTAGCATTTAAAGTTTTTATCTTGTCACTTACTCTTTTATTAATTGTATCTCTAAATATTAAACTCAATCCTATTATTACTAAAACAATTGGAATTAAAAGCTTACCTATAATATCAAACGATATTATATTTTGTACACTTAATAAAATTAAGATACCAATTATTAACCATATTATACTCCAAGTCTTATTATCATTTTTTATTAATCCTATAAAACTTGGTATAATAATAAACAATGTCCACCACCCATCAAAAAATATATCAATAGATGTAATATCAAGTGCATTTAAAGCAAAAATTACACCTATTACTATAAGAACTATTCCCCATAGTATATTACCAACTTTTTTCATATATTATCAAAATCCTTTCAATTATATTCTATAATATTATAATTGAAAAATATAATTTTTGCAATTATAAAAGTGGATATAATTATTTCTACATCCACTTTATAATAATACATAATATTAATCTATATTTATTAGTTCATATTCTCTACTGCCAAATCCTAGTTCAGCTGCAGCTTCTATTGTATGAATACCATTTCTTGAATTTACTCTTTCTAAGAAATGCTCCTTTCCAGGATCATCTGATTTATTTACCAAATCTATACAAGCTTGATCTATTGCTATTGGATCAAGTGATGCAAGTATTCCTATGTCCTTCATACAAGGATCTTCTGCTACTGCACAGCAATCACAATCAACAGACATATTACACATAATATTAATAAATGCCATATTTCCTTTAAAATATTCTACTACTGATGATGCACTATCTGCCATTGATTCTAAAAATTTATTCTGCTCTGGTAGATTATCCCATAATATTGTTTGGTCTTTTAACTTTCCAGCTGAATGTATCCAAGATTTTCCTTCAGATGAAGCACATCCAATTGACAATTGCTTTAATGCTCCACCATATCCTCCCATTGGATGTCCTTTAAAATGTGATATAACAAGCATTGAGTCATAATTTTGCATATGTTTTCCTACAAAATTTTCCTTTAAAATCTTACCATTTGGAATATTAAGTACCAAATCTGGTTCTTCCTCATCCATAATATCTACATTAAAATACTTACTCCATTCATGTTCTTCTAATAATTTTTTGTGTTTATCTGTATAGTTTCTTGCACCTTCATATGCAGTATTACATTCTACAATAGTTCCCTTAACGTGTTCTACAATTGGTTTCATAAATTCTGGATGTAAATAATTTTGATTTCCTTTTTCTCCAGAATGAACTTTAACCGCTATTTTTCCTGGTAATGCTTTTCCTAATCTTTCAAATATTTTTACTACATTTTCTGGAGTAATATCCTTAATAAAATATACTTTTGCTTTTTCCATATTAAATCATTCCTTTCATTTATTAATATATCACAATTTTCATTATTTAACTATGTATTTAATAAATTTTTTATTTTCTTCCAAAACAAATTCTACAATTCTCGCTAATGATTTTGATATAATAATAATTCATAAATTTTTTGGCTCAATACGATATTTAAGAATTTGTAATATTTTAACATGTTTATAAATTGTAAAAAATCTAATAGATGTAGTGGCGAACATTGTTTGCTCGACATACAGAGCTATTTCTCAAAAAGTTGAACATATAAAGCTTAGCTGTGAATAATAACAGAAAATAAGAATTAAGTATAAAAATACCTAATTCTTATTTTTTAATTGGCTGGGGTGGGAGGATTCGAACCGCCGAAATGCCAGAGTCAAAGTCTGGTGCCTTACCACTTGGCTACACCCCAATATTAAATTTATCTATTTATGGGGTGGAAGATGGGACTCGAACCCACGGCCTCTAGTGCCACAAACTAGCGCTCTAACCAACTGAGCTACATCCACCACAATTAAGACTCCGTAGTCTGTTATATATTTTACCCATTTTATTTATATTTGTCAATAGATTAATAAAAAAATAACATGAAATTTTTTAATCTCATGTTATTTTTTATTGAAAATCAGCTTTTTTATAATATATTCAAAGAAAATATATTAATTAAAAAGAACTAATTTTCTCATTATTCTTAATTAATCATAATTTTTTATATTATATTCCCAACCACTCGTATAAACTTTTCTTAACTTCATAATAGCCAAATTTTTCTAAGTCTTTTTGCAAATAAGCTAATGCTATTTCATTTCCTTTTATCAATTCTGCTTCTAATACAACATTTTTTATTCTCATTTTTTCATTTATAGAATTAGAATTAATACAACTTAGCTTAATTACATAATTGTTTTCTTTATCCTCCAATATAACACTTGATGTTATTTTATAAACAATAACATCTTCATCTAATAACTTGTTTTCTTCTATCAATTCTAATCCTTTATACTTTAAAATTGTGTTTGCATACTCTAATATTTCTTTTTTGGTTTTGCAATTGTAAAATTTACTTTCATAATATTTTATAAAATCAAAACCATCATTTTGAAATATCTGAATAATTGCACAATCTTCTCCATTTTTTGATTTTACATATTTTAAAATAACTTTATCTATTGAATTTTCTATTTTATAATAGTATTCAATTTCTTCTTTATTATACTGTTTATTCTTAGAATTATACATTTCTAAAATATGTGAAAAATCATTTAATGTTCTATTATTAGAAACACATTTAAATCTTTTCTTTATTTTTACATGTGCTTCATTAAAAAGTTCTCGTATTTTTATTTTTTGTTTTTCATTTAAATCTGGACTATTTTTTAAATCAATCATAACATAGTTATAATTAATTACTGGTTGATTTGTAATGAACATTGCTTCTTTAAAATGTTTTATATTTTTTATAACCCCATTTTCATCTCTTATATATATTTCATTTTCCTTACTACATATACATAATTTTTTTCTATCAATATTCATAAAAATTTCTTTTGAATTTCCCAGTATATCTTCTAATCTTCTTAAGAAAAATCGAAATTGTTCATTATCTTTTATTCTAATAATTAAGCAATCTTCAATTTTTCCCTGTAATAATGCTTCAGCAACTCTTTTATATCTAGGTAAACAATAAGAATCTAGATATGAGTCTAATTTGCACAATAAATCATATTCTTGCATTAGCTCAATTTGATTTTCTGGAATTTTTTCTAGTTCAATATATTTTCTAACTATCATCTCTGATAATTTTAAGCCAGCACTATAATACATATTATCATATAAAACATATCGATCATACAACATGTTAACTATTATAGGTAAGACCTTTTGGTCATACACCAATGTTATTTTTTCATTTTTTGAAGATATACTTAAATGCTTTAATATCTTTACAAAATCTGTTTTTTTGCCATTTACCAAAAAGTTATCTGTTGACATGTACTCCATTCTGTCACAATCTAAATCACCTATTAGCAAATTTCTAAAACTTAAAATTTTTTGAATATCAACTTCATCAATAGTATTTTCCTGAACTTTATTTTCATAAAATCTTAATACTGATGATGTAATGTCATATCCAAAAATTTGATTTATTTCGTTTGCATTAATCAGAAAACATTCAATAGTCCGCTCTTCATGTGATTTAGTTTCTATATTCTCCATAGAATGTGAGAATGCCAAATGACCTAAATCATGACCTAATGCTGCCAATTTTAATACTTCTATTTCTCTTTCATTTAATGGAAAAAACTCCTTTACATTTTCTTTGATACACTTTAAAGCAAAATCTACTAAATACATTACACCAATTGAATGCATAAGCCTTGTATGTTTTGCATTTATTATTCCAGACAATGCCTTAGTTCCTAACTGACTCTTATGAGACAGTCTCACAAATACTGGTAAACTCAAAACTTTTTCAAATTTTTCCCCTATCCGTATTTCACCGAATACAGGATGCATCACGATTTTAGCATTATTAATATACATAGTTATTCCTCCTTGTGAGAATATAATATAAATATAAAAAATTTTCCAATAATTATTATACATTATAATTTACATAAAATCAATAAAAATGAACTAAGAAATTATTTTTCTTAATTCATTTTTACTACTTATTTACATTATAATTATTCAGCTTTTGCCCAAATTATAATTCTTCTTGAAGAATCATAATCTGTACATGTTGATAATGATATTTCCATTGCACCATTTGTATCTCTTGTCATGTAATCTGAATCCTCTGCTGTTGTTTCATATGTATTGTATACTATATATGTAACTCTTTTACCTTCTAAATCTGTAATATATATTTTATCTCCTATAGCAATCTTCTTATTATCTGAGAAAAACATTCCATTTCTATAATTATGTCCAACTATAACTGTATTTCCAGGTTTGTTTAATCCTGGTCCATATAAAATAGCAACTGATGTCTCTATTGACTCTTTAGTTACTTCTGCTAATACAGGTAGATCTACATTTGTTTTTGGTATTTCTATTCTTCCTACTTTAACAAATCCTTTATATGTTTGCACTCCTGATGAAGGTTGTATTACATTTTCTGAAACTGAGCCTATATTATCATATGGATTTGTTACATTTCCCATTATTGTATTATTTTCTGTTTGTGTATTATTATTTGTCATACCAGATTGATGTTGAAATTCTTCTACAGGTTGTTCTGTATCTTCAAAAGTATTATATTCTTTATAAACATCATATGCCCAAAATCCTAATAATATTAATATAGCTACTATAACAACAATAAGTATTATTGTCATAATTTTACTATGTTTACTGTTCATCATACTAAATCTACTACTCATAAACATCAACTCCTAACATATATATTATAACATATTTATACATTTTTTTCTACTTTTCCTAAAATTTTATGCCCTTGCACGTATAATTATTCTCCTTGATGTATCATAATCTGTACATGTTGCAAGAGTAACCTCTATTGTTCCATTTGTCTCTAAAGTTAAATAACTTGAATCTGACTCACTTGTTTCATATTTATCATATATTGTATATTCTAATCTATTTCCACTTAAATCTGTAATATATATTTTATCTCCAATCTCTAAGTTTTTATTTTTAGAAAAGAATAATCCATTTCTATAATTATGTCCCATTATAATTGTATTTCCTAATTGATTTATACCTGGACTATAAAACACTGCAACAGACTTTTCTATTGATTTTTTTGTAACCTCTGCTAATATTGGATATTTTATTTTTGTTTTTGGTATTTCAATTGCTCCCACCATAGGAAATCCTTTATATGTAGGACTAAACGAAGACACTGTTGATGAATTATTTTTTTTAGAAGACGTAGTTTTTTTCTTATTACTTGTTACTCGATCTTGTTCATTTTCTTGATTATCCTGATTTTGTTCTTCTTCAGGATTAATTTGACCTTGTTCACTTTCTACTCCACTTACACTATCTACATTAGTTGCACCTACAAGCTGCAAAAACTCATCAACTGCTGCTGTAGCATCTTCTGTAACAGTTTTTTCTTGATATCTATCATATATCCAGAATCCTATTAACACTACTAATCCAATAATGATAAGTACAAATAATATTGTTAAAAATTTATTATATTTATTTTTCATAAATATTCTCCTTTTTAATACCACAAAAGATACCAAAATATATTGGTATCTTGTTATAAATTATTCTGCTCTTGCCCATATAATTATTCTTCTTGAAGAATCGTAATCTGTACATGTTGATAGTGATATTTCTATTGCTCCACCTGTATCTCTAACCATGTAATCAGAATCTTCTGCTGTTGTTTCATATGTATTATATACTATATATGTAAGTCTTTGTCCTGATACATCTGTAATATATATCTTATCTCCAACTGCTATTTTCTTATTATCTGAAAAAAACATCCCATTTCTATAATTATGCCCTACTATTGTAGTATTGCCTGGCTTATTTAATCCTGGTCCATACAAAACTGCAACAGCCACCTCTATCGTTTTTTTATTTGCTTCAGCTAAAACTGGATACTTAACACCTGTTTTTGGTATTTCTATTGAACCTACTTGAACAAAACCTTTATATGTTTTAACTGTACTTCCATTATTTTCAGTATCATTATTATCTGTGGCAGATTGTAGATTATCATATGGATTTGTTACATTTTCAGCTGGAGTTTCATTATTATCAGTATCATCAGTTACAGCTCCTACTGCATGTTGAAATTCATCAACAGCCTCACTTGCATCATCCATTATACTATACTTTTGGTATGTATTATATATCCAAAATCCTAATAGACCTATTATTGCAATTATAACAATAACAAGTAATATTGTTAAAAACTTACTATATCTCATATTCATATCTTTTCTCCTGTTTATGTATATAAATCTTAAAAATTCACATACAAATATAATATATTATTCATATGCAAAATAAAATTGCACACGATATAATATATTATATCATATTAGGAATTCTTTTTCCATATCATATAAAATTATTCTACAATTTTTTCTCCTAATTTTTTTCCTCCTAGTAAATGAAAATGTAAATGTTTAACTTCTTGACATCCATCTTTACCACAATTAACTATTACTCTATATCCACTTTCAAATACTCCTACTTTTTTTGCTACTTCATTAATACATGTATATATTTTTCCAATTAATGCTTCATCTTCTTTTTGTAATTCTGTTAATGCTGAAATATGTTTTTTTGGTATAACTAATACATGTACTGGTGCAGCTGGATGTATATCTTTAAATGCAAGCACTTCATCATCTTCATATACTATATCTGATGGTACTTCCTTATTTATTATTTTACAAAAAAGACAATCCATTTTCATCTCTCCTTTAACTATTCTTTTATTAAAACAGCTTTTATTCTTCTTATTCCTGAAGAACTAGACTCTTCTTTTTTTATAACAAATTTGCCTAAAACTCCTGTATGTTCTACATGTGGTCCTCCGCAAATTTCTTTACTAAAATCTCCTATACTATATACTTTTACTTTATCTCCATATTTGTTTTCAAATAATCCTGTCGCACCTGCTTTTTTAGCTTCTTCTAATGTCATTTCTTCACATGTCACAGGCAAATCTTTTTTTATTTGCTCATTTACTATTTCCTCTACTTTTTCTAATTCTTCCTTTGTAACTTTTTTAGGATGTGCAAAATCAAATCTCAATCTTTCTGTTGTTATATTAGAACCTTTTTGAGTTGCATGTTCACCTAATACTATTTGTAATGCTTTATGTAATAAATGTGTTGCTGTATGATATGCAATTGTTATTTCATTTTGTTCTGCAAGTCCTCCTTTAAATTTGTGCTCACTTCCTATTTTTGATTTTTCTTGATGCTCTTTAAATAGTTTATCAAATTCTTTTACATCAACATTCATCCCATTTTCTTTTGCCAATTCAATAGTCATTTCAATTGGGAAACCATATGTTTCATATAATCTAAAAGCACTACTTGAATCTATTGTATCCTTACCTTCAGATTTTGCCTTATTTAAAGCTTTTTCAAACTCTTTTTCTCCATGTTCTAGAGTTTTAGAAAATTTTTGTTGCTCTTCTATTATTATATTTTTTATTCTATCTCTATTTAAATCTAATTCTTCATACATATGTTTTAAACTATCTATTGTAATATCTATTAATTCTGATAATTTAGATTGCTCAATCTCTAATTTATTTAAATGTCTTATCATTCTTCTAATTAATCTTCTTAATATATATCCTCTATCTGTATTACTTGGTGTTCCTCCATCTGCAATTATCATCATACTACTTCTTAAATGATCTGAAATTATTCTTCTACTGTGAATATCATCATTTTTTGCTAACTCTTTCAACTTTTCCATTGTTGCAGAAAATAACTCTGTTTCATATGGAGTTTCTTTACCTTGTAATAGCATTGCCATTCTTTCTAATCCCATTCCAGTATCAACATTTTGCTTACTTAATTTTGTATATTTTCCATCTGCATGTCTATAATATTCCATAAATACATCATTCCAGATTTCAACATATTTACCACAATCACATGAAGGATTACAATTTTCTGAACATTTTGGTTTTCCTGTATCATAAAACATTTCTGTATCAGGACCACAAGGACCTTCATCTCCGGCAATCCACCAATTATCATTTTTACCAAATAAATATATTCTTTCTTCTGGTATTCCTGCTTTTTTCCAAGCCTCTATTGCTTCTTCATCTTTTGGTGCATCTTCATCACCTGCAAAACATGTAACAGATAGCTTGTCTACTGGTATATTTAAATGTTTTGTTAAAAATTCAAAACTCCACTCTATAGCTTCTTTTTTAAAATAATCTCCCAAAGACCAATTTCCTAACATTTCAAAATATGTTAAATGTCTATTATCTCCAACATCTTCTATATCCACTGTTCTTACACATTTTTGATAATCTGTAAGCCTTGTACCTTCTGGATGCTTTTCACCTAAAAGATATGGTACTAATGGTTGCATTCCAGCTGTTGTAAATAATACTGAAGGATCATTTTCAGGTATTAATGGACTACTAGGAATTATTTTATGACCTTTGCTTTCAAAAAATTTCAAATATTTGTTTCTAATATCAATTGCTTTCATATTAATACACACTCCCTTTTATACTTGAAAAGCATTATATTATAAAATATGTCAAAACACAATAGTTACTATATTCTTTTTAAATCTTTTATATAAAACTTATCATCATCACTAACTCTTTTTGAATCATTTATTTTTTGTATTGCCTTGTTAAATGTTATATCATCTAAATTACAATCTTCTTCTAAATATCCATATGTATATGCAGGATATTTTATATACATAATTGATATAAGCCATGCTACAGCAACTTTTACATAATAACCTTGATGCTTGATTCTTTCTATTCTTTTAGTTACTTCTATTGTGTGTTCATCATCTAAGAAATGATATAACATCATAACTACTGCAAATCTAACTTCATATTCATTTTCAGAATCTAAATATGAATCTATAAATTCCCAAAAAATCTTTTTATTCTTTTTTGCAATTTTTAGTCCTGAACAAAATGTATCACAAATAGCCCAATTATTGATTTTAGGTAAGAAATTCTTAATATATTCTAATACTTTATCAACTCTTATATCTAACAAACCTATCATTATACCTTCTAACATGACTTCTTCATAATAATCTGATTTCGTATGATTAAAATATTCTAATCCATATTCTTCATATAGTTCTTTTGCTAAATTTCTTAATAAAGGTACTTTTACACCTATAATATTATCTACATTTGGACATAAGCCACTATGAAATTTTTTAAATTTTTCATCTGCTAATTCTATTAATCTATCTTCTATATATTCTTCCATTTTTAATCTCATTCCTTCCTTAAGGCACAAATCCGGTTGGAAAAGAATTAAATTTTTCAACCTTACACCCCTACATATGAAATCTTTTTAATAATTCTTCTTTTATATCTTTGCCACATATTATTACTGTAATTATTGCTATAATTATTGATATTACTAAAGATATTACAGATACTTTTATATTGTTTATCATATTAAATAAAAATAATATAACCATAAATAAATTAAATCCAAAAATTATAACATGGTATATTATGTAATTAGTATAATTTCTTCTACTAATTAACAAGATTGCAAACATCATAATATTTGCAATAGATAATATTATTGGTATTGCCATTTCTACTGACCAACCTTTATACCCTATAATTTTATCTAATAATATCATAAAAATTGAAATAATCAAAGTTTGTATCATTATGCTACTTGCAATATTAGTCCCTCTTCTTACTGAATATATCACAGTTACCCATAAATATACAATACTTATAGAACTTATTAATGACCACATTATTTTTGCATCTGTCAAAAAATCTATTGCTATAAGAACTCCTGAAATTAATAAACATATGAATATTAATATTCCAATAATCTCGTTACTTTTTTTTATATTAATTATTTTAGGATATAACATATTTATACACCATTACTTTCTATCTTAACTGATATATCTTGTTTTTTTAAATATTCAAAAAATGTATTTTGTATATTCTTATCTTCTAATATTGATGTAAAAGTAAAAACAACATTATTTTCATATGAGCACACAGAGCATTTTATTTTTTCAACTACTTCAGGTGCAATTAAAAACAAAAAATTATCTATATATTTTTTATATTCAGATATTATTCCTATTTTCCCTATATTAGATAATGTAGCTGTTGTATATTTTCTTATTTCAACATAACTAATTTTTACTGTAAATTTTTTTATAAATAATGGCATCATTTTTATTAATATATTGGTACCTAATTTTACATTTGATGACATTGTTTTTTTTATCTCTTCTTCAGTAAGTTTTCTTTTAAAATCTTCTTTTACAAATTTTAATATATTATCAAAATTATCATTTTTATCCATTTTCTTTTCTACTGTTATATATGAAAAAAAATTTGATATTGTTTTAGAGTTAAAATATTTTCTCAAATCCACTGGTATACATATTTTTATAGGTTTTTTGCCATTATATTTTTTATAATTTGCCTCATATATTGAATATATGAGTAGAGCGGTAAAATATTGTGTTATTGTTACATTTTTTTCTTTTACTACTTCCTTTAATTTTTTCAAATCTATTATTCCATGTATAACACTAATTGCATCAAATGGTAAATTTCTTCCTTTAAGTATAAACGCTCTTTTAGTATTTGGTTTACCATTTAATTTTTTGTTATAGTTTTCTATATAACTATCTTCTACTGTATACTCTACTTTTCTTTGAATTCTTATATTATCTTTCAAATCATTTGGATGTGAAATTTCTAAATATGTATATACAATCTCTTTTAAAAATCTTACTGCATAATTCCCATCTGTTAAAGAATGAAATACATCTAAGTTTATTTTATTTTCAAAATATGTAACCTTAAATAAATATCCATTATTTGTATATTTGTTTATATATTTACATGGATAATTATTTTCTTTTTCTACTATTGGTTCTTCATTGTTATTTTCTAAATAATACCAAAAAAATCCTTTTTTTAATTTTACCTTAAAGCATTCAAAATTATCTAAAACTATTTTCAAAGCTTTTCTTAATATATCTTCTGAAATTTTTTCATTTAAAACAGTTGATATTCTAAAAACAGTACTAAATTTTTTATTTGATATTATTGGAAAAATCTGTGCAGAATTATCTAATTTTCTCCAACTTTTATTCTTTACACGCAATTTTTTCACTCCTATATATTATTTAATAAATTTACTAAATCTTCATACCCTTCTTCTGCCTTATATTCTTCTTTCCCCTCTTGTCTTTCTAATATCCATATATGTACAGCTCCTTGTGTTTCTCTTATATCTATATTTATACCATTATTATTTAATCTTTCTTTAAATTTATAAACATCTGGATTTAATATATCATTAGTTCCTGTGTAAATTGTAATCTCTGGTAAGTTACCTATATATCCATCTATTGGATTGACAAATGTATTATCAATACCATCATCTCCAGCATAAATTTCTCCAGCTAATTTTAATGTAGGTTTGAATAATACAGGATCTCTTTTTTGCACCTCATCAATTTCAGGATTTTCTAATCTCACATCTAACCATGGAGATATCAATATTAACCTTTTAGGCAGCTTTAAGTTGTTTTCACCTGCTTTTTGGGTTATAGATAGTGCTAATCCTCCACCTGCTGAATCACCCATAAAAACAAAATTTTCTGTATTTATTTTTTCTACAAACATTTCATAAAATGGATACATCATATTTTCTACATCTTTATAATTATATTTCGGAGTAAGTGGATAATCTGGTGCCACAATTGTACACCCTAAATCATTGATTAAATCTTTATATAAATTCCAATGTTCATTTGTCATTGCTCCCATATATGATCCACCATGTAGATATAATATTACCATATCACTCTTTTTTTCACCTTTTGGTGTTAATACAAAAATACTCCTTCCATCATATTCAATTGTTTCTATATTGCAACTTGTCTGTATATCTTTACATATCGATGATTTATTATCTATATTTATACAAAAAATAATCAATAAGAATAAAAATATAAATAGTATCAATAATATTCTCTTTAATATTCTCATGTTTTCTCCTATCATTAATATTCACAACTTATACAATTTATGAAATATTATTATTTCAAAATTGTAATCTCATATCATTTTTATAGATTATATCATAACAACATATTAAATCAATATATAAGATATTAAGATTTTTTTCTACATATTTCGCCACAAAGTTTCAAATAAATATCTATGTTAAAAATAATATATTTTTATTTATTATATACTTTTCTTTTTTGTACTTTATAATTTATTTTTGCAATCATATTAGATGGTACAATCTTTGCACCAAATTTTGCAAATTTAATATCAATCCCTGGCACAATATAAAACTTTCCTTTTAATAGTTTTTTTACTGTATATTCTGCTACTTTTTCACTATTTGCTTCTCTTATTTTAAATTTAACATTAGCTGTTTTGTTAAAATTAGTTGCAACAGGTCCTGGACACAAAATGCTTATTTGTACATTTGATTTTTCTTTTTTTAACTCCTCTCTAATAGCTTCAGACAATCTAACAACATAAGATTTTGTTGCATAATAAGTAGCCATTAATGGTCCTGGCATAAAACCAGCTATAGAAGCAACATTTAAAATTCTCCCACTATCTTTTTTTATCATATTTTCTAAATATAATTTCATTAATATATGATATGCTTTAATATTTGTATCTATCATATTCATTTCTTTATCTAAATTAGTTTTATCAAAATAGCCACAATCTCCAAAGCCAGCATTATTAACTAAGATATCAATATTAGTATATTTATTATATATATTTACACAATTTTCTAGTGATGACACATCTACTAATTCAGTTTCTATATTTACCATATTCTCTAATTCGTTTTTAATATTATTTAATCTTTCTTCATTTCTAGCAATTAGTACTAAATCATATCCTCTTTTAGCGAAAGCTCTTGCTAAATCCCTACCTATACCTGAAGAAGCACCTGTTATTAAAACTCTCATATTATTTATCATCTCCACATAATAAATTATTTAACTGTATTTATACTAATTATCCTATTTATTTCTGGTATAAATTCAATTATAATATTTTCATTTTTTGTAATAAATATAGCTTTCCATAAATATTTATCATTACTTTTTTCTATACTATCCAAACTATATTCATTATTATAACCTAATTTTATATATTTATCTATTATAAATTTTTTTACTTCCTCATAACTCATATAATCTGAAATTTGTTTAGTGTAATCATTATCATCTATATATCTTTCAATTTTATTATTTACTGCATCAAATCTAATAAAAACATTATTGTCAAACTCTATATTCCAATACACTTCATTTTCAAATATATCTGATAATTCAATATTTTTTATATTTGAAGTATCTATATTTAATACATTTTGAACATTTTCTAATTTTTGTAATATATTATCTTTATTTAAAATCGATTTAAATCCAGCTCCTACAACATTTGCTTCATTATCTTTATAATTTCTATATAATAATAAAAATAATATAAATATTATTATTACAATTGTTACAATTAATATTTTTTTTGAACTCATATATATTCCTCCAAAATAAACTTTTATACATTATATAACTTTATCTTTTATTTTTTTGTCAAAATTTGTCGAATATAACATTTTTTTATAATTTTTTCTAATTAATTCAAATAATAACTAATTTTAAAAATTTAATATAAATAGAAAGAATATATACATTCACATTATATAATGCAAAAAAAATAGATACATCACAAGTATCTATATCTTAATATATATTTTTATTATTTTATAATTTAAACCCCGCTATAGCCGTCAAGTAAAGAAATTTTAAGGACCTGTTCTTCACAGGTGGGTGTCCTCTTACATACTTCTGGGTTTCTTAAATAAATTTAAGCATACACGCCATACATAAAGTTAGACTCCCGTTTATATCTTGTTGGTTCTAAAATTTCCATCATGTCACGCACCATGCAGGGATATTTATTTCTCTTGTTGTATATATATTATCATAACATATAATATTATTCAAACTCCTTAATTGCTATTATTTTTTCATTTTTTATTATTTTTATTATTATATCTTTGTTAATATCAATTTAAATTCATTTATCAGATATTCTTATTATTAGACATTTATTAAATTTTATGCTAGATATTTTTGTAAAATAATAAATTTACATATAAATTACACTTACTATTCATCTTCTAAATCATTATATACATATCTATCGTAAATATTTTTTAAATTCTTCTTATTTATTGTCTTTTTTATACCATTTTTAGATACCTGAAAAAATGTTTCTGTTAATACATTATTTATTTTTGGATTTAAAATTTCTTTGCCTTCTTTTTTGCTCCAATATTCCATTGGATATGATTGTTTCCACTCTTTTCCCTTATATGTAATAGAAGCAGATATTTTATCACATATCATTTCACACACATATTTAAATGGAATAATAGGTGCAGGATTTGTAGCAAATCTGTCGTACCAATATGCTGCATGGTGTTTATTTCTACCTCTATGATGTAAACGAGCTTCTGAATATCCTTTATCTTCTACACATGCTGTTATAGGACTTCTATTTCCCTGATAATACTTAACACCTTCACAGAATTCTGTAGGCGAAAATTTAGATAAGTCATGAACTAATCCTCTCCAAGGTATACCTGCCATACAACAAAGTTTAAATACTATCCACTTATGTTTTAATATTACTTTTGTATGTAAAAAAATGTTCTTAAGCATTTTTAATTCTCCTTTTTAACAGATATTATTTCCTGTTAAATTTTTTCATATTAATAATATTTTTAATATTATTTGTAAATTGTACAATTTAAAAATATATCATATTATATTTTTTTGTCAATAATTATATTATAAAATTTCAGGAGAACATGTTATATTTTATTTACTGTTCACAAGATAAAGATTTTGATATAATAATATTGAATAAATTTTTGGAAGAATACCTTCGTTGAGCGGGCGAACACTGTTCGCCCCTACAACTATTTTATTGGATTTTTCTATGTTATGATTTATATTTTTTTATATATTAATATTGCATAATTTTTTTGAGAAATAGCTTTATTCTACTTCTTTCATTTGTTTAATCATCAAATCACCAAAAATTGCATATCCCATAGTTGGATTATTTACTAAAACATGTGTAACTGCACCTATAAATTTTCCATTTTGAATTATAGGACTACCACTCATTCCGTTGTATAATTCCTCCTGTTTTTTCTAATAATTCTTCATCTGTTACCTTTATTATCATACTCTTATTATCTTCATTATTATTTTTGAATATTCTTTGTATTTCTATTTCATACTCTTTTCTATTACCATTATCTAATGAACATATTATTTTAGCCTTTCCTTCTTGAATTTCATCTCTTAATGCTACTGGAATTTTTGCTTCGTTTCCTACTCCTAATGCTGCTACATTAGTTAATTTTCCATATATACCTAATTTAGTATTTTTAGCAATATCACCTATATTATTTTGATCATTAAGACTACCTTTTATTTCTCCAGGATTTCCTTTTTCGCCCTTTACAACAGACATAACATTAGCAGTTGTTAACTCGCCATTTGCAATATCAATTAATTCACCTGTATCTATATCTACTATTCCATGTCCTAAAGCTCCAAAACTCTTTGTACTAGGTTCATAAAAAGTCATTGTTCCAACTCCTGCAGCAGCATCTCTTACCCATAATCCTAATTTATATTGACTACTTGACACTTTAGCTGGTTTTACTTCTTCTGTATTATATATATTATCTGAATTAATATATTTGATTTTAACAGCATTTCCATTTGAATTATTTACATTTTCTATTAAATCTGCAGTACATGTTATAATATTATCATTTACTTCTACTATTCTATCTCCTTCTTTTATATTACTTTTCTCATATGGTTTAACATAATCATTATTTATATCCTCTATTTCTGACATTCCTACTACTAATACTCCATCTGTATATAATTTTAATCCTATAGTAGTTCCTATAGGTATAACCTCAGTTTTAGGTATTATATTTGCTGTAACTGTTTTTATAGGTATTGTATTTAATAATTCTACATTATATGTTTCTTTTTTTACTGTCTTATCATTATTTTCAGAAGATGTTTGTATTGCTGCATACTCATCTTCACTTTTTATACTCATTCCTATAAGCATATTTATATTTAATTTTTCGCCTTCAAAAAGTATTATATTACCAGGAATAGAATTTATATTTGATGCATAAATTAAAGCTATTGTTAAAATAATAAGTAAAATAGATATTTTTAATCTTTTCATAATAACTCCTAAAATCTGTTTTAATTTTAGGTTAACCTTTTTTATAAATTTAATTCACAATATCTATTTTTTTAATTATTTCCAATAGCTATATTAATGATTTTATTATACTTTTTATTTTTTTAAGTATTTTTAATACAAAAAAATTTTTTTTAATTACATATTTTAAAACTAATCTTTGATATAAAGATAATCTTTCTTTTTTTATTTTATTTATGGCATCCTTATATAATGGTTTATCTAATAAGTTTATAAATTCTTTTTTTAGAGTTTTTCTATTTTTATTATTATCATTATGAAAAAAATAATTTGTCATATAATTATCTATACTTGTAAATATCTTTATATTAAGTATATCTTCAAATTTTTTATTTTTTTTATATTCAATTATATACTTTTTTACATACTCTATATATGTTTCAAAATAATTTATTGTATTAATAGAAAATTTCTGTGTTATAGAATATCTATTTATCCTATAGTGATACAAATATTTATTTAATACATATATTTTTTCTGCCTTTTCTAAAGCATACATATTAAATATTGCATCAGGCATTCTTACTACATTTGGTATAAACTTTAAAT
The DNA here is from genome assembly GCA_944386325.1 of uncultured Clostridia bacterium. GTDB lineage: Bacteria > Bacillota > Clostridia > TANB77 > CAG-508 > CAMCHB01. The sequence goes on along the minus strand of CALXAP010000003.1, from coordinate 55,379 downwards.
TATTTTCTATTATAAAATTTTTATTATATACTTTTGACCAAACAACTGAAACATTTACTTTTGATGGATAATATTTAGAAATGCCTTTTTCTATGTTTTGAAGCTGCAAATCTTCTATATCATTTTTATTTAATAATCCATTTTTACAATAAAATTCATTTTTATATTGTTTTTTATTAATATTAACAAAACAATTAAAAACTATTATATCAAAATCGGCATTTATTTCATTTATGTATTTTATTAAATCTTCACACATATTTGGTTCTAACCAATCATCACTATCTAAAAAAGTTATATATTCTGTTGTTGAATTTTCTATTCCAACATTTCTCGCAACAGATTCTCCCATATTTGATTGATTTATCAATTTAATTCGTTTATCTTTTGTACTATATTCTTTACATATATCAGTCGTATTTTTATCAGAACCATCATTTACTAAAATAATCTCTATATCCCTGATTGTCTGATTTAACACACTTTCTAAAGCTCTTCTTAAATATTCTTCCTTTGTATTATATACAATAATAATTATACTAATTAATTTATTAATCACTTTTCTCTCCATATATTTTTTTACATTTAATAGAACCTATAAGCATATACTTATATGCTTGAATCATACTCATATTTTTATTATATAAGCTAAATTTTCTTATTATATATTGTAATATTAATAATTTATATAACTTAGGATTCATTCTATAAAATATAGCTCCTTGATCGAACATATACTTTTTATTAAATCCTTTAAACCATGAACTCTCACCATGTCTTACTATTCCTATTAATTTATTACTACTATACATTTTAAATTTTTTTCTATATAAATCTGAGAAAAATATTGTCTCTTCACCTTTTTTAAATATACCTGTTGGGCCAAAATTTTTATCAAATTTTATATTATTCTTTTTTATTTTTTCTATAGTATCTTTTTTTAAAGCAACCTCATATGCTCTAACTCTCATAATATCTAAGCTATTTATTTTTTTATTTCCTATTTTTTTATTTTTCTCTCTTTCTTTTCCCATACTTTTAACATAAAATACTATAATATCAGCATCAGGATTTTTATCATATTCATTAATAATTATTTCTTCGTAATTGTTATCAAATACAACATCATCATCTGCAAAAATGCAAATATCACCATTTGCATTTTCAAGCAATCTATTTCTACTATTGCTTGCTCCCCTCTCCATATATGAATATATACATTTATTTTTTTCTACATAATCAAATTTATATTTAATATTATTAACTTGATTTATTGCTAATACATTTGATTTAATATTATTTTCTTTTATTTTCTCTTTAAATTCTTCCTTATTTTTTATATTCATAACTGATAATAAAACTTCTATATTTTTTTCCATTTCTCACCTATACAACTCTTTTTTTTACGGCATTATATATATAATTTAAAAAATAATATGTAGATTTAAATATATTTAACTTTTCATTTCTTCTATACAAATTCCATGTTTTTCTTATATTAATAAATTTATTATATGATAACCCATGTTTAGTAATTCTATATGTTGTTAAAATCTCATTATATCCATATGCTGTATATCCATTTTTTAATATATTCCACCAAGTAGCTGTATCTTCACTTCCTATATTAGGCATAATTAACTCATTTTTTCGTATATTTCTTGTATCTATTATTACTGTAGAAGTTAATATAAAAGTATTTTTTAATGCTGACTTATAACTTAAATATTTTGGCATTTTTTTTATATTTTTATACTTTGAATTTTTTAAATATCTATATGATGTATATGTAAAAATATATTTATTTTTCTTCATATAGTTTAATTGTTTTTCTAATTTATCTTCTCTCCATATATCATCAGCATCTAAAAAAGCAATATATCTATTTCTCGAATTATTTATACCTACATTTCTTGCATTTGCAACACCTCTATTTTTATCTAATTTTATAAATACTACTTTTTCTTCTATTTTATTTATAGCCTTTTCGATTTCTTTAACAGTATTATCTGTAGATTTATCATCTATTATAATTAATCTCCAATTACTTATAGTTTGTTTTCTTACAGACTGTATTGCAAATTTAATATATTTTTCACAATTATATGCAGGCATTATAATATCTACATATTCCATATTTTCTCCTAACTACCTAATAAATTTAATGCATCATTATATGTTCTATCATAAAACTCTATTTTATATTGTGTTATCAATTCATCAAATTGTGATTTTTCAAAATCATATGCTTTATATCTATATTTTTCATAATCTTTTTTTATAATATCTATAACCTTTTCCATAGTACTTTTATAATAATCATCTTGTGTTTCTTTATATAATGTATCTAAACTTTGAGACAAATTTAATAATATTTCTGATCTTTTTTGTATTGATTCTATTTCATAAATTCTTTCCACTTTTACATTATTTAACACATTAATTAAATAATCTATATTAGTTTTTGCTCTATCTATATTTCCATTGTTAAAATCTTTTATAATTTGATTTGACATGATTTCATACATAATATTTTGATATAAATATGGTTCTTCCTTAATGAATTTCTTAATTTTATTTATTTTATCTTCATCTTGAATATTGTTATTTTCATAGTAAATTATTTCATTATAATTATATTTACTTACCCAACTAGCTAACTTATTTCCATAATACATATTTTCATCTTTTATATTATCTGCTACCAAACCTAAAATATTTCCTATTCCTACTGCTAGAAAAGCAATTGAAATTATTATATCTATAATTTTCAAATCAGATTTAATTTCAGTTTCATCTTTGTTTAATATTGCTATAAACATAAATACAATCATTTCTATAATTAAATATGACATATCAAAATCCATGCAAGAATGAATCAAAATTATACTTAATCCTATAGCAATAATTAAAATATTATTATTCTTTTTATCCTGTTTCTTAAAAATATTTATAACACTTTTTATAGTTAATATAATTATAATTATATAACTAGCTATTCCCACTATACCAAATGACATCCATACTTCTAATATATATGAATGTGCCTCTTTCGCATAATATAAATAATCTTGTACTTGTCCATATAACATTCTCCAAGCATTTCCGCCTGCTCCAAATACCCAATTATCCTTTATTATATCTAAACTATCTTGCCAGAAATCTGCTCTTTGCCATACACTTGAGTTTTTAAAATTAAATGTTGTAAATACTCTTACTAATGGCTCTGGTATTATTTTATACTCAAGTATATATTTTTTTCCATTTATTCTAAAATCATTTATTGTTATTTCTTGATTTAATTCATTTTCAATTCTTATTTCTATATGATCAACTAAATCCCCTGTATGAATATTTAAACTTTTTGTGCCTGTAAAATCCCCTAAATTAAATCTTGCAAGAACTTTTTCTGTAAAATATCTATTTACCTCAACTATTTTTATCTTAAAAACATCATATGTTTTATCTGTGTTTGCATCTATATTAAAATATAAATTATAATCTATATTAGATTCTATTCCTCTTATTACACATGTTTTCTCTTCATCAGTAACAACTAAAGGTTTATCTATATTTATAGCTATAAGAAAATAAATAAAAAATAATTCTATTCCTATTATTCCTACGAAAATCCATTTTTTAGATATTTTCTTATTTTTTATTTGAAATATAATAAAAAGTAAAATTATTAAGGCATCTATTGCTAAAACCATTTTTGATTGTGTTAATATTATAGTTATTATAGCTAATAAAATATATATACCATATATTATTCTATTTTTTATATTATCTTTATTTTTGACAAATTGCCCAATTGCTAATACTATTACAAAGCTTAAATATGCAGCCAAAGTATTTGCATAACCAAATGTTGAAATCATTCTAGTATCTTCTATATTAACAGAATTTAATATCTCATATATTTTTGTAAAAATATTAAATGTAAATTTATCAAATCCAAAAATTATTACTATTACTGAAGAAAAAATAAGAGTATTTACTACTATATTTATTTTCTTATTATCGCCAATTACTATATTGTTTACTAAAATATATAATCCATAAATAGACCAATATTTTAATATAAAATTTATTGTTCCCTCAAGTGATACATATGTATTAAAAATTAAAGGTATCGTAGTAGAAATCATAAAAACTAGTACTGCTATATCTATTTTTCGTTTTATAATAATATTTTTTGTTTTTTGAATTTTTTTGATGATTAAATAAATTGCTGTAAATGCACTTACTATTGCTTGTATTATCCATATAGGTTCTTTTATATTAGAACCTATAAACATATTTAACATTATAATTGTAACTATAATTACAAAAAAGCCTATTTTATCTATAATATTTTTTTTGTCCATATTTATATTCTCTTTTTCCCTTCTTTTGTAATCTTTTCATTAACATTATACTTATTTTTTAAATTATTGTAAATATTAAAATAAAAAATACTCACCATATATTATATAAAATAACATATGATGAGTATTTTTCATTATTCCTTATAATCCCAAACTATTTTTGCATCGCAACCATTATCCCAATTAGGATCCCAATTTTCTGAGCTACTTTCTGGACATTTAAAATATATTGTTTGATTAGATTCCCAATCCCAAAAAACACCGTCTCCTATATATTCTATACTATCTGGTATTACTATACTATTTAATGAATTGCAGCTATCAAATGCACTTTCTCCTATGCTTGTTACATCATCAGGTATAATAATATTATTTAATTTATCACACCACCTGAATGCATAATCACCTATATTGGTTACACTATTTGGTATTATAATATTACTTAATGAAGAACAATCTGAAAATGTACCATTTTCTATACTTGTTACTCCATATGGTATAATAATATTATTTAATGCATCACACTCTGAAAATGCATAACTACCTATATTCGTTACACTATCTGATATCTTTATATTTGTTATACCAGCTCTATTGAATGCATAATTTCCTATGCTTGTTACACTATCTGGTATATCTATACTTTTTAAATCTTTGCAGGCTGCAAATGTATAATTCGGTATGTTAGTTAAACTTCTAGACAATATAAACTCTTGTGGTTTAGTTGATAATTGATTATTTCCTGCATATAATGTAATAGAATAATCATTTCTTATATTTATTTTTTCTACTGTATTAGGATATACTATTTTTTTTACATCTGGAAACACTGAACCATATTTTCGATCCATATATGAATAATGTGATATAACAGACAAATCTACTTCTGTTACTTTATACATTTCTCCATTTTCTGTTACATTTGCATTTTCATCTAATTCTACCTCATATGGTATAATTAATACATCTTCTATTTTGTTTCCATTATAAATTATTTCATAAAATGTATTTGTTAATTCTGGATTTGTTTCATCTTTTATTGGATCATATCCATTTACATTACAATATTCTGGTTTTATTCCTTTTATTCTTACTGTTTTTGTTGGCAATTTATCCATATATGTTGTTGCAACTGACCCATCATTTATTATTTCATATTCAAATAAATCTGCTGGTGCTATATTGTCTTCTGCTCCTTCTTCACTATATACTGGTTCTAGATCTATTTCTTCTTTATTTTTTTCGTTTATTTCATCTATTATATCTTGCTGTTTTTTATCTGCATTTTCATATTCGTTCATTGCAACCTGTGTTTTGTCTATTAAGCCCCCTCCTGTTATGTAGCTTATTGTTAGCCCTGCTAGTATTAGTAGCAGGATTAGGGTTATGACTGCAACCTTCGGTTGCGATGAATGATGAATAGTGAATGGTGAATGATGAATAATTTAAGTATGCGCATGTGTTTGGAGGTTTTTGTTTTTCATTTTTTCGAGAAATATCTTTGGAGCGCGGGCGAACACTGTTCGCCCCTACAGCTGTTTTTCTACTATTTATATGTGTTAAATATTGTATTTTGCTATGGTAGGGTTATGAGTGCAACCTTCGGTTGCGGTGAATAATGAATAGTGAATGGTGAATAATTTTTGATTATTTTAAATATACTCATGTGTCCGGAGGATTTAATATTGAACAAATTTTGAATTTCTTATATTATTTACAAACTTTTTACATATTGTTTTAATAAATAGAGTAGTGTAAGAAGGATATATATAATGATTTAGAAGTCAAAGGCATTTAGGAAGACCCCAGCTATCATTTTGACAATGAATCATTATATATATCCTTCTTACACGGTTTATCTTTTATACAAATTTACTGAAAGCCAAAGTGAAATTTTAAATTTAATATTAATTATAAGACTTTCCGATTTGCTATTATTATACATTATTCTAATATTGTTTTTTCTAATTCAATTATTATTTCCTCTCCTTTATTTGTAAACATGTGAACTTTTATTGTGTCTGTCGCATCATATTTTGTTAAATTGAATGTTTGATGATAATCTACTATTTTGTTTTCCCCTTTTGGTACTCCATATCCTCCATCACCGTCACTTCTTTGTGATGTTTCGAATATTTTTCCATCTGATGTTTCTACATATTCTCTTTGAATTGCCATTTTATCACTAATGTTAGTTGGCGTACCACGATATAATTCATAATCTACCTTATCTGTCACTATTTCAGGAATTGATATTTTTAATGAAGTAACAGATAAAACTGCATTTATATTTTCTATATTTATGCCACTATCACTACAATTTTTTGCTTTATATATTATAGTTTCTCTATTATATATATCTTTTGGAACATCAATATCAAATTTCCAATTTCCTTCATATTCTATAGCTTTACTTTCTTCTAATCCATTTTCCTTTATAACTATTTTAGGTAAATTAACAGTTAAATGTTTACTTTTAGGAAATTCTTCTGTATTGCCTGTTGTCGCAGTTAAATAAACTATTATTTCACTATCACTTTTCTTTGTTGGAACTATACTGTAAGAACCTTTATATGAATTTTCTACCTCTTCATCTGTATCAAAAACACTTCTTGTATTAAATACAATCTTTCCTGTCTCATCTACTATTTTTAAATCCTCAAAAGTCATATTTTCAAAATCATCTATTTTATATTTATTAGAGTCTAATTTCACATTAAAATTCATTGCGAAATTAAAATCATCCATTATCATTGAATCTACACTTATTTCAATTCCATCTGCATTTTGATATTCTGTATTAACATTTGCTACATAACCATTTTCAACAGCTGAATCTACTCCATTACTTACATTAAATCCAAATAAATTTTTTACAAAATCAGAAATACTTCCTGCAAAAGCAACTCCTGTTACAGAAACTACTAATAAGCAAGCTACAGCTGCTGACTTCATAATATTTCTACTACCTTTTTTCATATACCCTATATCCTCCTTTTGGAAATTGGATATAGATATTTTTAATTTCACCTTATCTTTTATTGAGTTTTCTAAATTCTTATTCATTACTATACCCACCTTCCTTAAATTCTTTTCTTATATTTTTTCTTATTCTATATAATTTAGATTTTATTTTAAATTCAGAAACATTTAATTTATTTGAAATATCTTTTATTTTCATTCCTAAATAATAATACATATTAAATATATCAATATCTTCTTTCTTCATACTTTTTAAAATTTTTTCAATTACTCTTATTTTTTCTCTTTGTTCATATATCATATCTATCTGCCTAAAATCTAATATATTATTTTCATAATCTTCTATATTAGAATTTATCTTTACTTTTCTAAACTTTTCCTTAATCAAATTTTTTGTAATACCTGCTATATATGAACTAATTAATCTATCCTCATACAATTTATCTTTATTTTTCCATAATATAAAAAATGTATCTGAAATTATTTCTTCAATATCTTCATTAGATAATTTATTCAATGAAATATTTGTTACTATCTTGTATACATATGCACTATATTCTTGAATTATTTTTTCTATATCTAGTATTCCATCATTTTTATAGTATTTTATTTCTTTACCTTCCAATTTAGATCTAAACTCCTTTTTATTTAAGATACCTTATATATATATATTGACACATTTTTATAAAAGGTAGCAGTTTTTATTAATATTTTTTACATTATAATAAATTTCATTTCCTATAATGCAAAAAATATAGCCATAGATAATTTTTTATCTTTGACTATATTTTTCGTTTTATTTATTTTAACCAATATTTTTTGTAACCATAGGTAATATTTGTTTCTTTCTTGAAACAACACCTTCTGCAAATGCTTTATTATCTTCTAATTTATAGCTTTTATCTACTAAGTCTGTTCTATCTCCTAATGCTATGAATTCTGAGTCACCATTTAAAATGTCTGTTATTGTAAATAAGAATAAATCTAATTTGTCTTCTTTTATTTTATTGCTCATAGCTTTTTCTATTTTTTCTTGTCTTTTTAATACATCATCAATACTAACTGTATTAATTTGAGCAATTACAAATTTAACTCCATCTACATTAAATTCTTTTGCATCTAAACTAATTAAATCATCTTCATTTATATCTGATAAATCAGTTCCTGCTTTTAACATTTCTAAACCATATTCATTAATATCAACGCCTGCTATTTTCTCTAATTGTTTAGCAATTCTTTTATCTTCTTCTGTACATGTTGGAGATTTAAATAATAATGTATCAGAAGCAATAGAACTTAACATTAATGAAGCTGTTTTTTTATCTATTTCTACATTGTTCATATTATATAATTTATATAATATTGTACCTGTAGAACCAACTGGCTCTGCAAAACAAAAAACAGGTTCTTTTGTTTTAAAATCAGAAATACGATGATGATCTACTAACATTTTAATATTAGCATTTTCGATTCCATCTGCACTTTGTGAAAACTCATTATGGTCAACCATAATAACATTACATCCTGGTTGTACTTTATCAATTAAACGAGGTGGTTCTATATCAAAATGTTTAAATGCAAATTGTGTTTCTTTATTCAATTCACCTAATCTAACAGCCTCAACATTTTCTCCTAATTTTGCCCTTAAATTTGCCATAACAACTGATGAACATATAGAATCAGTATCAGGATTTTTATGTCCAAAAATAAAAGTTTTATTTATATTTTCCATAATATCAACTCTTTTCTCCTTATATTTAACATATATATTATAACATATTCTTGTTACCAAATAAAGCATTTTATGTTAATTTATTTAGAAATTTCCAAAACTTTATACTTTATAATTCCTGCAGGTGCATTAACTTCTACTGTTTGATTCTTTTTTGCACCTATTAAAGCTTTTCCTATAGGTGATTCATTTGAAATTCTATTTTGTGCTAAATCAACCTCTGTTGAACCAACTATTGTATATTCTATCTCTTCATTATACTCAATATCTAATATTTTTACTTTATTACCAACTTGAACAACTTTATTATCTATTTCAGATTCATCTATAATTCTAGCATATCTTAATTTATTTTCTAATTCTGTTATTTTTATTTCATTAGATGCTTGTGCATTTTTTGCTTCATCATATTCTGAATTCTCAGACAAATCTCCAAATCCTAAAGCAACTCTTATTCTTTCTGAAATTTCTGCTCTTTTTTCAGTTTTTAAATATTCCAATTCCTTTTCTAAATTATCATAACCTTCTTGTGTTAATAAAACTTCTTTATCATCCATTTATATTACCTTCCTTTTTTCTTATCTTATTAATTTAATAATATTAAGACAATCTTTAAAATTTGTCAATATCTTTTATATTATTTTCATTTATAATTCCATTTTCACCAATTAAATTTAATATAATAACATTATTATCTTCTAAAAAATCAATTCTATTATAAAAATCTTTTCCATTATACAATATACTTTCTAATAATTCATTGTTACTAAAATTATTGTAAATATTATATTTTTTAAAATATTCTTTATATTTATTTGATAACTCTATATTATAATAATTTATATTTATACCATTAAACTTTTTTGATAAAATTTTGATTTTTTTATGTATATTTATTATAATTGCTCTATCATATATATAATATTCATTTAAAATTTCTTCTGGGAAATCTAAATTAAATATTAGTTTAGAACTTGCTAAACTTTTTCTTTTATTATTAGTTATTCTTATTAATATTCCAAACTTTTCATATATTTTTTCTTCTAAATTTTTATATTCTTTTATATTATTAGTAACTATATTTACTACTTTAACATTACCTGTCAAATACATAATATTATTTACAATATCATTATTCAAATTATTTGTTAGTAATGTTAATTCACATTTACTAATATTTTCATTTTTTATTTCACAAATATATTTTGTAATTTTAAAAATTAAATCTTTAAATATCTCTCTTCCATCTAGAATGTCTATTCCTTCACTCTCAATTATATTTACAATACTCTTATTTAATTTTAAATTTTTTGATAAAACTACACTTCCTATATTATTGTTATATAGTATTTTACATACTTTACTCATTATAATTTTGTAATAATAATTATTCATGAAACTTATATAATTTTTTGGTATATAACAAATTATATTATTATCTATTTTGCCTATACCAATTATGAAAAATAAATTTCTAAAAAAATAAATAATTTTTTTATATTTATTTCTAATATTACTTAAATCATCTATTTCTAATTCTTTTATATAACAAATATTTATACTACCACCATCCTTTTACAATCAATTCTATTTTGGCAATAGTATAAATATTCTAAATATTATTTTTTATCTTTCACATCTATTTTTATATGGACTTCATCTAATTGCTTTTGTGTTACTTTTCCTGGTGCTCCCATTAATAAATCTTGTGCTTTACTATTCATTGGGAATGCAATAATTTCTCTTATATTTTCCTCATTTCTAAGCATCATAATAATTCTATCAATTCCAGGTGCTATTCCAGCATGTGGTGGTGCTCCATAATGAAATGCATTAAATAATGCTGGAAATTTTTCTTCAATTACATTTTTATCATATCCTGCAATTTCAAAAGCTTTTATCATAATTTCTGGATCATGATTTCTAACAGCTCCTGAAGATAATTCAATACCATTGCAAACAATATCATATTGATATGCAACTATATCAAGTGGCTCTTTTTCCTCTAAAGCTTTTAACCCTCCTTGTGGCATTGAGAAAGGATTATGACAAAAATCAATTTTTCCTTCATCATTTAATTCATACATTGGAAAATCTACAATCCAACAGAATTTATAAATATTTTTCTCTATTAAATCTAATCTTTTTCCTAATTCTTGTCTAATTTGACCTGCTAATTTTTGAGCAATTGCTTTTTGCTCGGCTATAAAGAATAATGCATCATTTGCCTTTGCACCAATTTGATTTAATAATTTTTCTGTATATTCAGGTGTTATAAATTTTGCAATAGGTCCTTGAAGTGTTAAATCTTCATTTACTTTAAGCCAAGCTAGCCCTTTTGCTTTACATTCTTCTATTGCATACTCAGTCATTCCCTCAAAGAAACTTCTTGGATTTTCTCCTCCGTTTGGTACACAGATTATTTTTACTGTTTTATTTTTAAAAGCATTAAAATCTAAATTTTCAAATATATTTGTAACATCTTGTATAATTAATGGATTTCTTAAATCTGGCTTATCTGAACCATACTTTTCCATTGCTTCTAAATATGGTATTCTTGGAAATGGATATTGAGCAACTTCTATATCTGACATATCTTTAAAAACATTATACATTACTTCTTCCATTACATTAAACACATCTTCCTGTGTTGCAAAAGCCATTTCCATATCTAATTGATAAAACTCTCCTGGAGCTCTATCTGCTCTAGCATCTTCATCTCTAAAACAAGGTGCGATTTGAAAATATTTATCTATTCCAGATACCATTAATAATTGTTTAAATTGTTGCGGTGCCTGTGGTAATGCATAAAATTTTCCTGGGTAAATTCTACTAGGTACTAAATAATCTCTTGCGCCTTCTGGTGATGAACTAGTTAATATTGGTGTTTGAACCTCTAAAAAACCTCTTTGTATCATTTGATTTCTTAAATATTGAATTACTTTTGCTCTAAAAATTATATTTTCTTTAATTCTATCATTTCTAATATCTAAAAATCTATATTGTAATCTCAAATCTTCTCTTACTTCTTTTCCTGAATTAATTTCAAAAGGCAAATTTTTTAATCTTTTTCCTAATATTTCTACACTTTCTGCAGCTAATTCAACATATCCAGTTACAATATTTTTATTTATTGTTTCTTCATCTCTTTTTCTAACTGTTCCAGATACACTTATAGTTGATTCATTAGGTATTCTCTTAGCAGTTTCTACTAATTTATCATTACCTGAAAAAACAATTTGTGTTATACCATATTGATCTCTTAAATCAATAAAAACAACTCCACCTAAATCACGTACTACTTGTACCCATCCTGCTAATTTTATTTTTTGTCCTACATGTTCTTCTCTTATTTCTGAACAATTATGTGTTCTATATGTTTCCATATAAATTACCCCTTCCTACTTATTGAAAATAATTTCATTTACTAAATTCCATACCTCTTCTGTTTCTCTATCTTTCTCCCAGAAAGCTACACCTGCTAAATCATAATCTCTAGCTAATAACAATTTTTCCTTTATTGAAGCCTCATCTTCTATCCATATTTTCTTTAAATTTGCTCCATCTGCAAATTCAACATAATATTGTCTTAAATCTTCATCCCATTTTTTTTCTACATTTGCTGGTATAATTGAATATATTTCATTCATAGGTTCTGCATTTTTCCCAATTAATTCACCATTTGCATTTTCAGTCCAAACTCTTGTATAGAAAGGTATAGCTAATATTAATTTTTCCTTTTCTACTCCTTCTTGTCCTAAAAATTTATCTACATTAGTCTTAACCCAATTATAACCTGCAACTGTTCCAGCTTCTGTACTACTTGCTGTATGTTGATCATAAGCCATAAAAATTATATAATCTGAATTATCTGCAATTACATTTCTATCAAAACATAAAGACCATGTTTCTGAACCATCTGGTGCAGTTACATCAACAGATAATTTTAATCCTTTTTCTTTTAATCTTGGATATAATTCTATTATTAATCTAGAATACATATCCTTATCATCTTTATACATATTTTCAAAATCCATGTTTATTCCGTCAAGATTATATTTTTCAACTAATTCCATAATATTATTTATTAATTTTTGTCTTAATTTGTAATCATTTAACACTTCACTTGTAGTTTCTATTCTTGATTCATTTGATACAATAGGCCAAATTTGATAATTATTTTGTTTTGCCCAATTTATATATTCTATTCCCTCTTGTCCAACTTTATCTATTATATTGCCTTGTCCTAACTGTTCTAAAGCAAAAAATGTAGGTGAAACAACATTTACTCCATTAATAGTTGTTCCATTTCTATTTGGAGCTTTAGCATATTCTGAATAATAATCCCATACTAAACTAACTTTTTGACCATTTAATGGATCTATCTCTTTTTTATCTTCTCTTACAGTTTTCTTATTTGTTAAATCTTTTACTTTTACATATCCTATTGTTCCGTTTTCAGTTCTTATTTTTGCCCAATTCTCATCTTCAGAAATAACAATTACATTTGCACCTTCTTCCAACTTTTCTAATGTTGCAGAAAGAAATTTTGCTTTATATTTCACAGAGACTTTTTTACTTACCTGTGCTTGTATTTGTTGTCTATCTAATGAATCTATAGTTACTGTATTTGTGTTACTTATATTTTTTATTTCTATATCATAAACTTCATTCATATCAGATATAGGAAAATATGTAACATCTCCTCTTTGTATAATAGTACCCTTTATATTTGAAGTTATTCCATTTACAGTCATCTTATTTTCACCTATGACTATACTTGCTTCTTTTGTTCCTGAAGTAGTTATATATTGATTATATTTTTGGTCATAATATAAATATTTATCAAAGAAATTTGATAAATCGCCTTTAGATAAATAAATAATACCATTTTCTATTATAACATCTTGTTTTAGCCTCTCACTACTTGTTACATTTCTATTATTTATAATTAAGCTTATTCCTTCTTGTTTTGGCACAGCATAATCTGGAGATATCCACAATATAAAAGCTATTATCCCTAAAACTATTAATACAATTATTATATTCCTTATAAATTTAATTTTACTTACATTTTTCTCTTCTATTCTTCTACCTTTTCCCACAATTTACTCCTTTTTTCTATAGTATAAATTTCATTTGTATACTATATCATATATAAATTGTTCTTTCAATTACTTTTTAGCAAGAAATATGAAAATTTAAAAATACTGTCAATATTTATTGACAGTAATTTTTGTTAAATAATTTTTAATTTAAGTTCCCCAGTTGCAAATTTCTTAACAGTATATACATTTCCATAATCATCTATAAAAATATATATTCTAATAGGATAATCTTTGCATATATTCTCTAATTTTTTAAGAGTTATACACCGAATGTTTCTTTCTCCTATTTTATTTTTATATGCTTCTTCTATTAATTTTCTTACCTGTTTAATTTCTTCAATATCTATAACCCCTAGTACAGCCATTTTAAACCACCTCTTTATGTTAATTCAATTGGCCTAACTCCATGTTTTTCCCAGAGCTGCATTATTATTTCTCTTTTTAAGTAAATTAATAATTCATAGTTTTCACTATGTTTCATCTCTTTGACCTTTTCTGCATATTTCATTGCATCTTTTATTATTTCTACTACTCTAATCAACATTTCTTTTTCAGAAATATCTTTTCCTATTTCTATAGTATAAACATCTGCTTTTATTGTAGTATTTCCATTTTTATGCAATACCCCTTCTTTTATTAATTGTTCTTTCCCAATAAAGCAGGCAATTATTGATAAATCAATTGCTGCAGAAGACCGATTTAAGAACCTATTAATTGGTATTAATATTCTTATTTGATGAACAATAAAACATATTAAACATACAACTGTAATTAAAAAAATTTCTGTAAACATAATTATTTTCCTCCAAAATTTTTCATAAAGTATATTCTAATTTGCAAAACGAGGATTTTTTAAAAAAACTATGTGAATATTCTAACACTTATATAGAATTATGTCAATCATTATAAAGTATTAATTTGTTTTTCTGTAGCATTAAGCAGTTCTTTGTATTTTTTTAATTTTTCCTTTTCTTCTTCTATTTTATTAGCTGGTGCTTTAGATATAAATCCTTTATTTGCTAACATTTTTTCGCATCTTGATACTTCTGCTTCTAATTTTTTCTTTTCTGTTTCTAATCTTTTCTTTTCTTCTTCTATATTAATCAACTCATCTAAAGGCAAATATAAATCTATTCCTTCGTTTAATATACTAACTACTCTATCTGGTAAATTCTCTTTTTTTGAATATATTTTTATATTATTACCAAATCCAAATTTCATTAATATGTTTTCTAATTGTTTTAATTCGTTTTCATATTTTTCTGTAACAAATATCAAACCAGATTTTTTACTTGGATGTATATTTTTTGTATTTCTTATATTTCTTATTTCTACAATTATATTTTTAATTTTTTCTATTAATCTTTCTTCATAAGAATAATCATTCTCCTTCACTTCTGGCCATTTGCTTATTATTAATTCCTCTTCTCCATAAGTTATCATTTTATTATATATTTCTGTTGTAACAAAAGGCATAAATGGATGTAATAATTTTAGACAATTTATAAATACTTCATTTAAAACATATGATACTTGTATTTTTGATTTTTCATCATCTGAATATAATCTTATTTTTGCCATTTCTATATACCAATCGCAAAACTCATTCCACATAAAATTATAAATTTTATCAATTGCAACACCAACATCATAGTGTTCAATATTATTAGTTACTTCTTTTATCAAATTATTTAATTTACTCAAAATCCATTTATCTTCAATATTTAAAGCTTTATCATTATATTTGTTATTTTTATCATTATAATTTTCTTTTCTAAAGTTCAAAATATCTTCTTTAGAAGTCCTATTCATTAAAATAAATTTAGCCGCATTCCAAATTTTATTTGCAAAATTTGATGCTTGTTCTAATTTTTCTGGCATATATCTTATATCATTTCCCATTGTTGTTCCTGAAAGTAATGAAAATCTTAAAGCATCTGCACTATATTCATCTATGACCTCTATTGGATCAATACCATTTCCAAGAGTTTTTGACATTTTTCTTCCTTGGCTATCACGCACAATTCCATGTATTAATACATCACTAAAAGGCTTTTCTCCCATTACTTTTAAACCAGAAAATATCATTCTAGCAACCCAGAAAAATATAATATCATATCCTGTTATTAATACATTTGTTGGATAAAAAGTTTTTAAATCTTCTGCATCTTTATTAGGCCATCCAAGTGTAGAAAATGGCCATAATGCTGAACTAAACCAAGTATCTAATGTATCTGGATCTTGATATAAATTAGTACTTCCACATTTTTCACACTTATCAGGCTTTTGTTTTGCAACATTTATATGTTTACATTCTTTGCAGTAATATGCTGGTATTTGATGTCCCCACCACAACTGTCTAGATATACACCAATCTTGAATATTATCCATCCAATTAAAATATATTTTCTCATATTTCTTAGGTATAAATTTAATTATATCTTTTCTTACAATATCAGTTGCAGGTTTTGCTAATTCTTTCATACTTACAAACCATTGTGTAGAAATTTTTGGCTCTATAGTATTTTTACATCTTTCACATTTTCCTACATTGTGTATATATTTTTCTTCTTTTACTAAATTTCCATTTTTCTTTAACTCTTCTACAATCTTCTTTCTTGCATCTAATAAGTCCATTCCTTTATAATCTGGATGTAAATTGCCCATTTTAAAATTCTCATCAAAAACCTCAATTATATCTAAATTATGTCTCAATCCAGCTTGATAATCATTCATATCATGTGCTGGAGTTATTTTAACACAACCTGTTCCAAATTCTTTTTCTACAAACTTATCTGCAATTATAGGTATCTGTTTATTCATAATAGGTAAGATACAAGTTTTTCCTATTAAATCTTTGTATCTATCATCTTCAGGATTAACTGCTACAGCAGTATCTCCTAACATAGTTTCTGGTCTTGTTGTTGCAACTGTAATATATCTATCTTTTGTTCCAGAAATTTTATAACGTATATACCACAAACATGTCTCTTCTTCTTTATATATAACTTCAGCATCAGATATAGATGTATTGCAATTAGTACACCAATTAACCATTCTTTTTCCTCTATAAATTAGACCTTCATTATATAAATTAACAAATTGTTCTACAACAGCTTTAGATAAATTTTCATCTAAAGTAAATCTACATCTATCCCAATCACAAGAACAACCTAATTTTCTTTGTTGTTTTTGTATTGTTCCACCATATAGACGAGTCCAATCCCAAGCTTCTTCAATAAATTTTTCTCTTCCTAAATCTTTTTTTGTTTTTCCTTCTTTTTGTAGTTTTTGAACAACTTTCATTTCTGTAGAAATAGATGCATGATCCATTCCAGGAAGCCATAAAGTATTATATCCTTGCATTCTTTTAAAACGAATCAATATATCTTGAATTGTTCCATCTAATGCATGACCCATATGCAATTTTCCTGTAACATTAGGTGGAGGCATCATTATACAATATGACTCCTTTGTTTTATCCATACTTGGTTTAAATAAACCATTTTCCTCCCAATGTTTATAAATTTTGTCTTCAAATTCCTTTGGATTATACTTTTCACTTAAATTATTTTCCATTTAAACCTCCCCTTGTACCAAAAAGCCCTTATGCTAAAAAGCATAAGGGCATTATATTAACGCGGTACCACCTTATTTATAAAATTATATTAATTTTATATCTCAATAGTTTTAACGCAACTAATACGAGTATATCTACTATTATTTCAATATACCAACTCCAAAGCTACCTTCTGTTTACATTATTTAAAAAAGACTTTCAGTCGATGATCTTTTCTCCCTGTTAAATTTGTAAACATACTCCTCTTTTTCACAGTTTTTAACAATCGCTTATTTATAATAACACTATTATTTTATAAAATCAATAGTATTTTATACTTTATTTTTTTATTGGTAACTATTTAGAAGTAGAATTAATATCTTAAATTTTTTGAGAAATATCTCTGTAGGTCGGGCGAACACTGCTTTCCCCTACAGCTATTTTATTAGATTTTTTATATATTATGTTTAATAGATTTTGATATAATAATATAGAATAAATTTTGAATGCGATTGGAGATGTTTTTAGAATTTGTTATATAATTTAATGAGGAATATTCATGGGCAAAATCTTTGATTTTGAGCCTGAATGAAAGAGTCGCATTAAATTATTTTACAAATTCTTAAATATCGTATTGAGCCAAAAAATTTATGAAATATTATTATATCAAATTCTTTTCCCGTGAATTGTAACTTTTACATACTTTATTTTAAAAAAAAGAAATGTACAAATATTTTTATACATTTCTTTTTTTCATATGAACTTATATAACATTTATATAAGTTTTTAAAAAGTTTTAAATAACTTAAAAGGGGATATATAATTTAATAAATTTTAATATTAATTAAAATAATTTAATCACCAACTTATATCGCATCTCTCCTTTCTTTCAAATATAAATTAAAATATTTTTCTATATTTCCTATGCAATATATTTTGAAATTTCTCTTGTCGTTAAAACTTTTCCTTGGCTAACTAATTTATCATTTATAACTAGTCCAGGAATATTTTTTACACCATATTTATCTAATGACTTTTTATCATCTAATTTCTCTACTTCTATATTTTGATTTATCTCATCTGACAATCTTGTAATCATTTTATACAATTTCATGCCATTACTACAATTCGAACCTATAATTTTTATATTCATCCATTCACCACCATTTCTATAATAAATTTTTTACAAATTTACAATACATCTTTCTTAACCACTCCTTTCTTAATTGTTGTAATTATTTTATCCATGTTTTATGTATTTTTGGTGAATGTTTTTTGTATTTTAGGTAAAAAAATACCATTAATTCTTAAGTTTTCCTTAATTATTAATGGTTCTTATAAAAATTAATTTTCATTTTTTATAATTTATTATTAATTAGAAATACATTTCTAATACTATTTGAAATTATTGAATTATTTTCAATATATTCTTCTATATTTTTCTGAAAACACCACTTACTCTGCCTAAAATTTTGCAATCATCTACAATAATAGGACTCATTGAACTATTTTCTGGTTGTAATCTTATATGATCTTTTTCTTTATAAAATGTTTTTACTGTTGCTTCATCTTCTATTAAAGCAACTACAATTTGTCCATTTTCAGCTGTATTTTGTTTTCTTACTAATATATAATCTCCATCTAAAATTCCAGCTTCAATCATACTTTCTCCTCTAACTGTAAGCATAAAGCTTTCACTATTACCCACAAAATCTATTGGTATAGGAAAAGTATCTGTTATATTTTCTACTGCCAAAATAGGAGCTCCTGCAGTTATCTTTCCAACTACCGGAACATTAACCATTTCTTTACTTGTGTATACTTCTTTTTCTGAATTTTTCTCCTCTAATCCACCTTTTAATAATTTTAATGTTCTACCCTTTTGTTGTTCTTTTTTAATGAACCCTTTTTCTTCTAATTTTCTTAAATAACTATGTACAGTTGCTGTAGATTTTAATCCAACAGCTTTACCTATTTCTCTTACAGATGGTGGATATCCATTTGATTTTACTTGTTTTTGAATAAATTTTAAAATAGCCTTTTCTCTATCATTTAGTTCAACTTTATCATTATTTTTCTTTTTTCTCAAAATAATTCATCCTTTCACTTATTTTTTTACTTATTTTTTCAAAAGTATAACATATAAAAAATAATAAGTCAAACAAAAGTTTTAAAAAACAAGAGTTTTATTTATTAATGTTATAAAACAAGATGAAGAATTTGATATAATAATATTGAATAAATTTTGAATGCGATTGGAGATGTTTATAGAATTTGTTATATAATTTAATGAGGAATGTTCATGGGCAAAATCTTTGATTTTGAGCCTGAATGAAAGAGGCTCATTAAATTATTTTACAAATTCTTAAATATCGTATTGAGCCGAAAAATTTATGAAATATTATTATATCAAAATCATATAGCCGTGAATTGTAACATTATTAGTTACAATTTACAGCTAATAAAATAAGATGAAAAGCGGGCGAACATTGTTCACCCATGCATTTATTCCATCTTTATCTATTGTTGTACATATATACCAGGGTCTACATTCACATTATCTTTTAATATTTCAAAATGTAAATGCGGCTCATCTGATATTTCAAATATAGCAGTATTTCCAACTGTTCCTATTGTTTGTCCACTTTTTATTTCTTCTCCTTCTGTTACAAATTCAGCTGTTAATAAATTTGAATATACTGTTTTAAAATTATTCTGATGTTCTATTACTACTGTTAATCCATATCTTGGATCATTTTTTATTGATACCACTTTTCCATCTGCTGCTGATTTTACAACACTAGTTTTTTCAGCTTTTATATCTATCCCTGGATGTGTTACCCATTCTTTTAAAGTTTCTGAATATACTAATTTATCTTTTGCATATTCTCTTAAAGTTTCACCTTCAACAGGTTTAACAAAAATTGGGGCTTCAACCTTTTCTTCTTTAACCTCTTCTTTTTCATCTTTTATATTGTTTTCTGTAGCATTAGTAGTTTCTTTTGTCTTACTTGTATTTGTATTATTAGTAGAATTATTATTTGCAATTGTGTTTTGCTCTTTCGTAGTATTTATTGCATTTGTATTTGACACACTACTATTTGTATTATTTGAACTATTTTGTTCATTTAGTGCTTTTTCAGATTCAGTTACATTTTTTCCAATAGCACTACTTGTTTCTTTTGAATTATTTTCTATTACATTATTATTTGGAACTAAATCTGTAACTTTTGAAGTAATCAGTTTACTATCTTCCTCCTTTTGTGAACTATTTGTATTTACAAATACTAAAGCTAATATTACAAGCAGTACAATTGTACCTACTGATAAACCTATATACAATATAGATTTAGAATTTTCATTATTTTTAATTCTATTATCTCTTCTCATTATTTTCCTCCTCAAAATTAGTCTTTATCAAAAGTATTTCCTTTTTTTTGAAGATTATACATAATTTAATAATTTATTATTTCTACACCACTGTAAAAATGTTTTATAATTTCTTCATAACTTAATCCTTGCTTAGCTAAACTATCACTTCCTGTTTGACTCAAGCCTACTCCATGACCATAACCTATAACTTCAAATTTTACTTTATCATTATTAAAACTAATTTTAAAGTTCGTAGATCTTAATCCTAGTAATGTTCTAATTTCAACTCCAGATATATTTTTATTTCCCACTTTTAAAGTCTTTACTCTTCCTGAATCTGTATATTCTAATATTTTAATGTTTTCTTCATTTAAATTATCTATTACTAAATCTGAATACTTAGATTTAATTTTATCTGATAATTCTTCTTTACTAAATTCCGCTTCTGAAGCATACTGAGAATAGTTTTCTTCACCAGATGTTTCTACACACTGTAAATATGGATATCCACTTCCTCCCCAAACATTTATTGGCATTTCTGTTTTTCCACCGCTATTTGAATGAAAAAATGCATTTATTGGTTCTCCATTATATGTAATAATTTTTCCTTGTGTACTATTAACTGCATTAACAATTTTATTCCAATTTTCTTCTCTTTTTTGTTCTTCCCATCTATTCAATCTATCTTCTTTTGAAATCCATGCTTGGCAACATGTAGAATCATCACATATATAAGCTTCTCCATGCTTTTTGCCACTATTTATTATTTTATAAATAGTATAAGTTCTTGCAACAACTGCTTGTGCTTTTAATGCCTCTAATTCGAAATCTACTGGCATTTCTGCAGAAACAACACCATACAAATATTCATCTAATTTTACTTCTTCTATAGTATTGTCTTTTTTATGTAATAGAGATATTGTATCATATTCTTTGTAATTATAATTTGAAATGCTTGATTGAGCTACATTTTCTTGAGCTTCAGCTGATACATTATTAGTTTGAAATGATTTAGTAAAAAGAACTGGTATAGTAAAACAAATTACTATAATTAATAAAATATATATAATCAATTTTCTCATAAATCACCTACATAGTATTATACTATTAATTTAGTTCTCATAGAATTTAATATCTTTTTTTCTATTCTAGATACTTGTACCTGAGTAATTCCTAATATTTTGGCTACTTCAGTTTGAGTCTTTTCTTTATAATATCTAAGTAATATTATTTCTCTTTCCCTTTTATCTAAATCATTTATTAATTCCTTTATACATATTTTATCAATTACTGCACTTGTTTCATCTTTTCCTATATTTATTTTCTCTAATTTACTTGTTTTTCCTTCATTTGATGAACCTGAATATGCATCATCATTTATAGATTCAAGCTGCCTATCTGAATCTAAAGCTACTGCTATTTCCTCTTTACTTACTTTTAATTTTTCTGCTAATTCTATTATTCCTACTTCTCTTCCTTCTTTCATAATATATTCTCTTTGTACTTCTTTTATTTTAATTAAAAGTTCTTTTATACTTCTACTTACTCTTATTAATCCATCATCTCTTATATATCTTTTTATTTCTCCTAGTATATATGGTACTGCATATGTAGATATTTTAACTTCAAAATTAACATCAAATCTTTTTATAGCTTTGATAAAACCCAAACAACCTATTTGGTATAAATCTTCAACTTCATGACCTCTTCCAGTAAAACGTTTTACAATACTCCATGTTAATCCTTCATTATTTCTTAATATTTCCTCCATAACTTCTTCATCTCCATTTTGGGCTTTTATAATATCTTCTATTTTAGTTTCATACATATATACTCCTCTCTATTTTTTAATATGTATTTATTAATAAGATTTTCTAATTTTAAGTAAATAATAAATTATTTTTTAATTCTTCCTCACTTTCTTTTTTTAATAGCTTTATTTTCTTTTTCATTGTTACTTTTGTACCTAATCCTACTATTGATTCAATATTAACCTCGTCCATAAAACTTTCCATAATAGTAAATCCCATGCCAGATCTTTCTAGATTTGGTTTTGATGTATATAATGGCTCTCTTGCTTTATCGATATTTTCAATTCCCTTACCTGTGTCTGATATTTCAATAATTATTGTATTATGATAAATTTTTGTAATTATTTTTATAATTCCTTCACTATCTTCATATCCATGAATAATACAATTAGTTACAGCTTCTGAAACTGCAGTTTTTATATCTGATAATTCTTCAATTGTTGGATCCAATTGTGCAGCAAATGCTGCAACTGTTATTCTTGCAAAAGCTTCATTATTTGACTTGCTTAAAAATTCTAATTTCATTTCATTTTCATATAAATCTTTCATTTTTATCTCTCCCATCTTCTTAGTTAAATTTTTGCTTCTTTTATAGGAATAATATTTGATACCCCCGACATTTTTAAAATTTTATATAAATTTTCTTTTACATTTATCATTGATAATTCTCCCCCTAGCATTGATATAAGTTTATATCTTCCAACTACCATTCCTATTCCTGAACTATCCATGAAAGAAACATTATTAAAATCAAATACAACTCTTTTTGGCATATATCTTTGAATTTCATAATCTGCCCTCCTTCTTATTTTTTCTACTGCATGATGATCTATCTCTTCATTGATTTTTATAGTTAATAACTTGTCCTTATTATCATATTCAATATTCATATAAAAACCTCCATCTTAACATGTCTATATAATATATATACAATTTTTGGTAATTTTATCCTTTTTATTTTTAACTAAATCGTACGACAAAAAAAGACTAAATTCTTTTATTTTAGAATTTAGTCTTTTATCAATACAATAACACATTATTGAACAGGCACTGCTGTGTTAGTATTATTTACATTTATATTATTATCTACTGTTACATTGCTGTTATTATTTACATCATTTCCAACAGTATTTGTATTACTTGGCTGTACTGTATTTGTTTGTCCTTGATTATCACCAGTTTGTGATTGATTTAATTTCACATAATCTGATATAAGTACTTGTTGACCATTATATTCTAAATAATATGTGTTTTCTCCTAAATTAGTTATAGAATATATACTATCAAAAGCACAAGGTGCTATATAATTACCTCTTGCATCTATAATACCATACTTTCCATTTTGACATACTACTATTCCTTCAATTTCTGGTATTACAAGAACATTATTTCTTGTTGTATCTTTTTGAGTTGAATTAATACATCCAAAACTATCAAAATTAGTTGGTATTATTTGATTTCCATTTATATCAAATGCTCCCCATTTTTTTGCTTTCATTACAGGTATGCAATTTTCAAATAATAGCATACTATTTTTTATATCATCATTTTGAAATTGTGTTGTATCTACACCAATCTTTTCATACTCTATATATACAATTCTTTTTCCATTTCTATCTAATACACCATAGTAATTACCATTTTTTACATAATATAATCTTAAATCATTATCTAGTACTTTTATATCATCATAATTTGGCTCTATTTTTTGAGCTCCTTCATTTGATAATATTCCAACTTTCTTGTTTGTTGTTACATAAAAATCTTGAGAAACTTCTATAAATTCTATCGCATCATATCTAGTTCCAATAACATCTTTATTGTCAACTGTTATTACTCCATATTTATAAGTATTTTTATCCTCTTGTTTTCTTACAACAATTAAGTCATATAATAAAGCTTTTTGATTTTTAAATTCTTGAGCTACTCCCGCATATCCATAATCTGATGTAACTATAGATTCATAATATGATACTAAATAATCTAATGTAACAATTTCTATTCTATTGTATTCTTGATTATAATTTATTTTTACATTTAAACCAATTCCAGCATCTTTTGCATCTACATATATCTTTCCATTTATAGTTCTAGCTGGCTCAGTCATAGTATACCAGTCATAATCTGTAGAATTTGAAGTTGGATCTGCTTTATACATTTGATTTGAACCAGATTCAAATCCAGCAACTTCTTCTTTATTATTAACATAGCATTTTGTATTTTCCTCAGTTAGCTTATTATAATCACCCCTATAGTATTCATATCCAGCAATACTTGCCAAATCCTCTATAGAAACATAAAGCGTTCCTGAATTTTGATCATATGAAAATAAATTTTGTGGTATTTCCATTCTCTCTCTATCTATATATAATTTTAATGTTTGCGATTCTACATAATTATAATATAACATTATTGCTAATACTATAAAAAATAATATAACAGCTAATATAATAGATATTTTTATTATTTTTTTAGTTCTTTCTGTTTTTAAATCTATTCCATCACTTACTAAATTCATATATTACCCCCTTAATCTTTAGTATAACCATACTTTTTATAAAATTCATTTTTAAAACTTAATAAATTATCATTCTCAATTTCTATTTTAACTCTTTCCATTAATTTCGTCAAGAATCTTAAATTATGAATAGATAGTAATCTTACCCCTAATATTTCTTTTGCTTTTAATAGATGTCTTATATATGCTCTTGTATAATTTCTACATGTATAACAGTCACATTCATCATCTAACACACTAAAATCTTCTTCAAAAGTTTTGTTTCTTATTACTAATTTTCCTTTTGAAGTCATAGCTGTGCCATTTCTTGCAATTCTAGTTGGTAAAACACAATCACACATATCTATTCCTCTTATAACCGCTTCAAGTAAATAATCTGGTGTGCCAACTCCCATTAAATACCTAGGCTTTTGTTTTGGTAATAGTTTTGTAGTAAAATCCAAAATATCACACATCAATTCTTTAGGCTCACCTACACTTAGCCCTCCAACAGCATATCCTGGTAAATCTAATTTAACTAAATCATTAGCTGATTTTTCTCTTAAATCTTTATACATACCACCTTGTACAATTCCAAATAAAGCTTGATTTTCTGTATTTTTATGAGCATTTTTGCATCTTATCGCCCATCTGGTTGTTCTTTCCATTGAATTTTTAGTATATTCATATGTAGCTGGATATTCAACACATTCATCAAAAGCCATTATTATATCTGCGCCTAAATCATTTTCTATTTCAATTGCTTTTTCTGGACTTAAAAAATGTTTACTACCATCTAAATGTGATTTAAATTCTACACCTTTTTCAGATATTTTTCTTAAATCTCCTAAACTAAAAACTTGAAAACCTCCACTGTCTGTTAATATTGCCCTATCCCAATTCATAAAACTATGTAATCCACCAGCTTTTTTTATTAACTTATTTCCTGGTCTTAAATATAAATGATATGTATTAGATAATATTATAGAAGCTTTTACTTCTTCTTTAAGTTCTTCTGGTGTTAAAGATTTTACAGTCGCTTGTGTTCCCACAGGCATAAAAATTGGTGTTTCTATTATTCCATGTGGAGTATAGATTCTGCCTCTTCTTGCTCCTGATTGTTTACATTCATGTATTAGTTCATATTTTATTGCTGACATACTCACTCTCCTATTTATATTTTTTTACATTTTCTACTCAATAAACATAGCATCACCAAAACTAAAAAATTTATACTTTTCTTTTACAGCTCTATTATATGCTTCCATTATAAATTCTTTATCTGCTAGTGCAGATACTAGCATTATTAAAGTAGATTTTGGTAAATGAAAATTTGTTATTAATGCATCTACACATTTATATTTATATCCTGGATATATAAATATTCCTGTATCGCCTTCTACTTCTTTAACAAATCCATTCTCATCTGAAACAGTTTCAAGCACTCTGCATGAAGTTGTACCACAAGCAATAACTCTTTTTCCAGTTTTCTTTGCTTCATTTATTTTCTCAGCATCTTCTTTTTTTATATAATAATGTTCTGTATGCATTTTATGTTCTTCAATATTTTCTACTTTAACTGGTCTAAATGTTCCTATTCCTACATGTAATGTTACATTTGCAATTACAATACCTTTTTGTTTAATTCTTTCTAAAAGTTCTTTTGTAAAATGAAGTCCTGCTGTAGGTGCTGCACATGAGCCTTCATATTTTGCATAAACTGTTTGATAACTATTTTTATCTTTTAATTTTTCTTTTATATATGGTGGTAAAGGCATTAAGCCTATTTGATCTAAAATTTCGTTAAATATTCCTTTATATTCGAATTTAATTTTTCTGTTTCCATTTTCTAAAACATCTATTATTTCTCCTTTTAATAGTCCATCTCCAAATATTATTTTTGCTCCTGTTTTAAGTCTCCTTCCTGGCTTTACAATTACTTCCCATATATCTTCTTCTACTCTTTTCAAAAGTAGTATTTCTACATTTATATCACTATCTACTTTTTTACCATATAATCTTGCTGGAATAACTTTAGTATTATTTATTACTAAACAATCACCTTCATTTAAATATTCAATTATATCTTTAAAAATCTTATCTTCTATGGTTCTATTTTTTCTATTTAAAACCATTAATCTTGCTTCATCTCTTTTATCATTTGGATGTTGTGCAATT
This sequence comes from uncultured Clostridia bacterium, assembly GCA_944386325.1. Taxonomy (GTDB): domain Bacteria; phylum Bacillota; class Clostridia; order TANB77; family CAG-508; genus CAMCHB01. The sequence goes on along the minus strand of CALXAP010000003.1, from coordinate 27,770 downwards.
AACTCTTCTGGTAAATTATAATCAAATTCTTCTAACTTCATTTATTATTACCTCTTTTTATTTTAAGTATTATAATTTAAAATTCTCATAAATACATTTACTAAATTATGTGTCAAATTACTAATTTCTTCTATAATATTTTGTGGTTCATCATTTATTGTTATAATTTCTGAATATAAAAATTCGCTTTCATGTACTGGTTTTTTACTATATATTTCTTCTGGTAAACCTATATACTCTCCTTGATAACTAATTTTCTTTTGCATATAATCTTTATACCAATTTTTTAAGCTAATATACATTTCACTTTCATATCCATATTTCGAATTATCATGCAACGCAGGAACAATATATCCAAAATCTGTAGCATTTTTTTCTAAAGAATGTAAAAACTCATGTAAAAATACTTCTTCTGGAAATCTATTTACATAATACTCATATCTGTACATATAACTATTTTTATCGTTTGGTAGTCTAATATTAGAAAAACCTATGTTTTGATATTCCATGCCTCCAAGACCTATCCAATCATTAACAGGTATCTCCAAATTTTTAGATAAATCTCCTAATTTTACTACTGCAAAAATATGATCATATTCATTATTGTCTACATAAGTTTGTATTATATGTTCTACATCTGTTGGATTTATATAATATTCATTTTCTTGATCATAAGATATAGAATTAATTGATTCATTTATTTCAATTATTTCATAATTAACTTTCATTTTACCTTCTGAAAATTCTTCACATGTCTTTTTAAATCTTTCCATATCATTTTCCATTAATTCAATTTCATCTTCATCTATTTGAAATTTATATTCTTTATCATTTATATTTACATCTGTATTTTTAAAAATAAAACATGCTATATTCCATATATTACTATTATCTTCTACTCCTTTTTGCAACATAAAATCCGAAAACCAAGCTGTTCCTGTACACATATTATCATATCCACCTAATCTAAAACCTATATTTATCTCATTCCTATTTTTAGAATTAAAATATAGTGTTAGCTCTGTCCAATCATTAGTTCCACTAATAATTTTTGATCTTTCTGTTGTATTTTCTATTGAAATCTGTGCACCACCACCATTATTATTTTCTTGTTTTTCAACATTTAATGTTTTAACTTTACATGTTATTTTATATGGAGTATTTGGTTCAACTTTTACTGTTTTATAAAACATTGCATCATTAAATGTATTAGATTGTATTTTATAACTTGCATAATCATTATATTTTACTTCTTTATCTCTAGTAAATTCTGAAGTATATACATTTCTTTCTGCTCTAACAAAATTATTATAGTCTTTTTGTTTATATATAGTAAAAGTTTTATATAATGCAAAAATAGCTAATATTAAAAGTAACCATGATATTATTTTTTTAAAAACAACTAAACCTTTTCGCATTAATACTCTCCTTTAATAAATTTTGTTTAATAAATATTACTATTTGAACTTAATTTTATTATTACATCCATATCATCATCTCTTGCTGCTTTATTTTTTCTTATAGCTCCACACTTTTTACATTTATAAACAATTACATAACCTTTTTTACTATTAATCTCTATTCCAATTGGCTCTAACATTCCATGACAATCCTCTTTTCTATCTCCTGGATTAATATCTAAATGTTTTGAATATAAACAATAAGGACAATGATTTCTACATGAATATCCTAGTTTTTCTACTTTTTTCCCACAATTTTCGCATATAAATTCTTCATCTATTTCTAAAAATTTCTTCACAACTACTCTCTCCATTAATACTCAAATACACTACCACCTATAAACTCTCTAAGTAATGATTGATTAGGTATATACTTAGGATTTATTGGTTCAAAATAGCTTAATAATCTATATAGTCTTTTAGCTTCTGAATATTCTGGTTGATAATTATCTATTTTCAAAAGTAAAGGCATTGCATAATTTCTTAAAATTCCTAATTCATATACTAAAGATGAATTAAACATGGCATCAGCTTGTTCTTGATATGGAAATATATTTTTCTTTTCTCCCCTATTTACAGAATCCCACATTGAAAGAGTATGATATGCTGAATAACCTCTAAAATTATAATCTCTAACAATTCTTCTAACCAATCTAGTATCTGTTGTAGAAATCCTATTGTAGTAATCTATATTAAGTACTGTAAGTGCACTTATATATATTTTAAATTTTAAATCTTTATCTATCTCATTTGTAAGTTCATCATTTAAACAATGAATTCCCTCTATTACAAGCACTTCATCTTTTGATAATGACATCGTATTTCCTTTATACACTTTTCTTCCAGTTATAAAGTCAAAAGTAGGAGCAAGTATAGTTTCTCCTGCTATTAATTTTCTTAAATGATCATTAAATAGTTTTAAATCTATTGCATTTATAGATTCAAAATCGTACTTTCCGAATTCATCTTTTGGAGTTTCTTCTCTTTCTAAAAAATAATTATCTACTGATATTGTAACAGGTTTTAAACCATTTAATCTTAATTGTATACCCAATCTTTTTGCAAAAGTTGTCTTACCAGAAGATGATGGTCCTGCAATTAATATAACTTTTGTATTTTTTCTTTGTTTTATCTGATTTGCAATTTCTATTATTCTTTTTTCATGTAATGCTTCATCAACTAAAATACATTCTTTTTCTTTTCTCTCATTTACAATAGTATTTAATTTGTAAATTGTATTTACATTTAATATTCTATGAAGTTTCTCATAATCATCTAATGTTTCTATTAATTTATTACACTCTTTGTATTCTCCTAATTCATCTGGATTATTTTTACTTGGATACCTTATTAAAAAACCATTTCTATATTTTATTATATCGAAAACTTTTATATATCCTGTTGATTGTGGCATTACACCATAAAAATAATTAAAATAATCTTCACAATAATAAACTGTTACATCTTTATTATCTCTTAAATCTAATTGTAATTTTCCTTTTAAAGTTTTTTCTTTATTATAAAATTCTTCTGCTTCTTCTTTTGTCATTTCTTTTTTTATTATTGGTATATCTTTTTTTACAATTTCAATCATTTTATTCTTTACTTTTTCAATCATTTTATCTGTTACTTTCATATTGTCTACTTCGCATAGCATTGCATTATTTAATTGATAATCAACTGTAAGTAAAGCATCTTTATATGTCTCACTAAAGGCCTTTCCCATTATATATAATAGACCCCTTACATATACTCTTTTCCCATCTTTATGTGTAAAATCTATTAAAGAAATTCTTGAATTTTTATTTATTTTATAATCTAATGCTTTAACTTCATTATTTACCATACATGCGATTATTTTTTTGTTAGATTTATCTATCTCTTCTTTTAAAATATCTTTTACTTTAGTACCTTCTTCTACTTCAAACTCTCTATTTTCATAAATTATTTTCATTAAACCCTCCTATTTTGAGTATCTTATTTTTATTTTATATTTAATATATATAATTTTTATACATTTTCACACATATTTTATCATACCATAATAAGCAAAGAAAATAAAGTACTTTTAAACCATTATTTAGTATTATAGTAACTATATAATTCAAAATATTTTCCTTTTTTTCTCATTAGCTCCTCATGTGAACCTTGTTCTATTATATTTCCATCCTCCATATATAATATCTTGTCTGCATTTTTTATAGTAGATAATCTATGAGCTATAATAAATGATGTTGCATTTTCTGTTATTTCTTTTATAGCATTTTGAATTTTCTTTTCTGTAACAATATCCAAATCACTTGTAGCCTCATCTAAAATAACTATTTGTGGTTTTAATAACAATAATCTTGCAATATTTATTAATTGTATTTCTCCAATAGATAACATATTTTCATTTTCTATAATGGTATCATAACCATTGTATAATCTATTTATAAAAGAATCTAAATTCATTTTTTCTTCTAGATTTCTTATATCACTTTCATCTATAATTTCATTTCCATAAGAAATATTTTCTTTTATAGTACCAAAAAATAATTTACTATCTTGTAAAACAACACCTATATTTTTTCTTAAAATTTTATTTGGTATATTTTCTATATCTACACCATCAATCATTATACTTCCATTATTTATATTATAAAACTTCATAAGTAAATTGATTAATGTTGTTTTTCCAGATCCTGTTTTTCCAACAATTGCAATTTTTTCATTTTTATTAACTACAAAATTTAAATTTTCAATAAATTTCTTGTTGTTTTTATAAGAAAACTCTACATTTTTAAATTCTATACATTTTTTTAATTTAATCATATTATTATTCTCAATATTAGACTCATCTTCTTTATCTAAAATAGCTTTTATTCTGTTTATTGATACAATTCCTGTTTGTATTTCTGTAATATATGATGTTATCTCATTAAATGGTCTTGTATATATATTTACATATATTAAAAAAGTAGAAATTTCTCCAACAGATATTATATTTTTTTGGGCTAAAATAGCTCCCGTTATACCTATTAATATATATATTATGTTTATTACGAATCTAGAACTTGGATTAGTTAATGCTGAAAAAAATTGTGCTTTTAACGATATATTATATAAATTGTTATTTATTTGTTCAAATTTCTGAATTGCTTCTTTCTCATACATGTAGTTTTTAATACTTTTATATTTAGAAATAATTTCTTCTGAATATTCATTTAAATCTGATATTTTATCTGCTCTTCTAATAAAATATATATTAGTCTTATTTACTATAAATTTAGATATGATAAACATTATAGGTGCAGAAGTAATTAATATTATAGCTAGTATTAGATTAATGTTTATTATTACAATTGTTATTCCTAATATTGTTACAATACCAGATAAAATTTTAAATGAAGTCTGATTTACCACTCTTATAATATTTTCTATGTCGACATTTATTAAATTTAATATATCACCAATTTGCATATCATCTATATATGAAATTTTAATAGTATTTATCTTTTTAAATATATTATGTCTTAATTTCTTAGATAAACTACTTGAAATCTTATTTAAACTAATACTTGCAAATATTTCACTTAAAAATAATATTATATAAGAAAAAAATAAAATCAATATAATGCTCAAAATGTTATTGTTTACTATATTATTCAATCCATTTCCTATAAAAATAGGGACAAATACATTTCCAATGCCATATATAAACGAAAATACCAATATAATTAAAAATAATTTTTTATTATCCTTAAATATAATATTTATATCTTTTTTCACATCTTCCCCCATTTAAATTACTTAATTTTGTAACATATTTATATAATTATATAAATCGCAATTTTTTAATAACTCTTCATGAGTTCCGTATCCAACAATATAACCTGAATCAAACACTAATATTTTGTCGCATTTTTTTACTATATTTACTTTTTGAGATGCTATTAATAATGTTATATCATTTTTATTTACATAATTTATTATATTATTTATTACTCTACTTTCTGTTTTTAAATCTAATGCACTAGTTATATTATCTAGTATTATAATCTTTGGTTTTCCCATAAACATTCTAGCTAAAGCAATTCGTTGCTTTTGACCTCCAGATAAATTATTACCATCATTTTTTATTATATAATCTAAACCTTCTGATTTTGTTTTTATAAATTCATCTACTTCTGATAAAACTACTGCTTTATTTATCTCATTATTATCTGCTTTATAAGATAACTTTATATTATTTTTTATTGAATCTCTTAAAAATATTGGATTTTGTTCTATTATTTTTATATTTTTCTTAATATAAGAATCTGTATATTCAGATAAATTTAAATCATAAAAAAATATATTACCTGAATTAGGTATATAACTTCTGTTTATCAATTCTAAAAAAGTAGATTTACCTGAGCTTGTTGTTCCAATTATTCCTATTATTTCTCCTTTTTTTATATTTACATTAATATTTTTAAGCAATAAATTTTTGTTATTGTATGAAAAATTTACATTTTCAAATCTTATTATATCTTTTACTCCTTCAATTACTTTTTCTATTGTTCCAGTTTCTTTTTCTTCTTCTACATCAAATATATCATTAACTCTATTTATAGAAGAAAAAGCTTTAGTATATATACTTATTAGATTAGATAATATTATTACAGATATTAAAATTTGAGTAACATAGTTAATTATTGCAATTAATTCTCCTTGTGTTAATAAATTAGATTTTATTTGAATATTTCCATTAATCAATATTAAAATTATAGTAATATTTAATATTATACTTGTTATTGGACTAAGCAATGAAGAAAATATATTTGCTTTTTTAGAATATTTAAAATTTTCTTCATTTATTTTGTCGAATTTATTTAACTCGCTATTTTCTGTTACAAAACTTCTTATAATTTTAATATTAATAATTTCTTCTTTAGTTTTTGCTAATAATTTATCTAATGCTTTATTAGCTTTTTTAAATAATGGAATTGTTACTTTTATAATAATATATATTGCTAATGAAAATATTATTGTTGAGACAAAAACCATTAATGCAATTTTCATATTTATAAAGCCTATCATTACAAGTGAAGCTATACATATGAAAGGAACTCTTATTACAAGCCTTATCCACATAGCAATTGCAATTTCAATATTAAAAATATCATTTGTTAATCTATTTACAATTGCTAAAGAACCTATTTTATCTACATATTTATTTGGAATTTTAAAAATATGTTTGAATAATTCTAATCTTAGCGATTTTCCAATACTCTGTGATACTTTAGTAGCTATATATTGACTTATCGAAGCAAAAACATATCCAAATATAGTTATTAATAATATTATAGAACCAATTTTTATTTTGTCATCGATACTGTATGTAAATATATTATCTATAACTTTAGCTATTATTATTGGAATAATTACTTCTATTATAGCTTCTACTAATTTTAATATTGGACCTATTATTAATTCTTTTTTATATTTTTTTATTATTTTTCCTACTTTTTTCAAAGCATTCTCCTTTTTACTATAGTATTTATCATTATTATATCCTAATTTATGTATTTAAACCTTTTGACTTTTTGTAAAAATAATGTTATACTTTTACAAAAATTTTTAATATATAGTCCTAGCGGACAGAAATGGAGGTTTTTTTATGAGTGATGAAAATGTAAAAATTATACTTGCTGAAATAGACAATTTAAGAAATGATATTAACAAAAAATATGAGGACTTTAAATTAGCTCTTTCTGCTTTAGATAATATCTTAGAAGAACTTGACTATTCAAATAATTTACAAAAAGAAAATAAAGAAACAATAAATACAATATTAAATAAAATTACATAATTAAATCAAGAAGAAACTAAGAATAATAATTCTTAGTTTCTTCTTGATTTATATATTACTTAACACTATCTCCACCTATTATTTCACCTGTTGTGCAATCTACAAAATAACTATTTTTATCAGCAAATAAATCACTTTTGTATACAATTTCTACTACCCAAACTTTTCTTACTGTCTCATTTGTTACATATACTTGATTATCATCTGTATTTTGAATTGTTATTGTGTTAGATATTATATTATTATCCCTTTCTATTATTGATTGTTCTTGTGAATAAACAAATGCATTCATTTTTCTAATATCAAGTTTTGCATCTATACTCTCAATTATTCCTTCAGGTCTCATACTTATAGCTTTATTTTTTGCAGTTTCAATAGCTTGTTCTTTACTTATAATAATTGGATTATTCTCAAATTCATCATCAAATAGTGTATATATTGTTAATTGTTTAATTTCTGGAATAAAAGTTATTCTAACACATTGATATATATTATATATTCCATCATATTTTTTACAGAAATCCGCTCCCCAAAGATTAGTATCATCTGTTAATGCATTTTTCTTAAGAGAAGCTAATTCATATTCTCCATCTTTATATCCTAGTTCATTATAAATTTGTTTTGCAATTCTTTCTGCTTCATCTTTTGAAACCTTTGATTCTATTTTTGTATCATCTATTCCCCAATCAGAAATCTGTTTTAATTTTCCTGTTTTTGCATCAATACTAACAGAAATTTTAGTATCTGTATCAATATACCAATTTAAATCATAAATATCTATTTTATTCATTTCAGCTCTTACAACATTTCCAAAATTTTTTCCTAAATTTTCTGTTATCTTTCTTGCTATATTTATTGCTTCATCTTTAGTTAAACTCTCATCTACATCATTTGGTGTTATTTGTCTAACTTCTTCACTACTATATGTTTCTGGCTGCTTCCAAATTTTTTCATATATATATGTACCTGCATATGTCACACCAAATCCAAATGTTACAACTAGCATTACCATTGCTAAACTTCTTATTATCCTATTTCCTTCTGTATTTTTGTAATAATGTTTTGTATAAAATTTATCATTTGTTTTGTTTTTACTATAATCTGAATATTTTTTCCAAACCCCATCTAAAAACTCCTTATTATCTAACATATTTCTCCCTCCTTTCTTATAATTTTTTCAAGAGATTTTCTTGCTCTATATATAGAAATTTTAACTTGTGCCATAGTTTTGTCTAATATTTTACAAATTTCTTTATAATTAAATCCTTGTATATCTCTTAAATAAATCAATACTTGATATTCATCTTTTATTTTTGTCATAGCATTTAATATAATTTCTCTATTTTCTTGTCTTATTAAACTTTCATCAATACTTATACTGTTTAAATCTTCTAAATTAATATCTGAAAATTGTACATTTTTCTTTTGTTTTTTTATATAATTTATCGATCTACATTTAGCAATAGTAAATAAATATGTTTTTAAACTGTATTTAAAATCATACTCCTTCTTATTTATAAGAACATATACAAAAGTATCTTGTGCTAAATCTTCTGCTATTTCCATATTTTTCACATATCTTAGTATAAATAATATTAATATATCTCTATATCTATTTACAATTTCATTAAAAGCATCTTTATTTCCATTTATAAATTCTTTATATAAATCTATATCAGTTTTATCTTCTAATACTATATCATCTATCATTTTATACTCCCTTTCCAAGTTATTATAAATTATATCATTTACTTTAATACAATTTAAATCAAAAAAAGTTACACTCACATAAAGCATTATAATGATAAATTTATTCCTCTTGCAATAACAGATGACATATTTTCAATTAAATCATCTATTTCTTTTGGAGTAACAATAAAATTAAAATCCTTTGGTAAAAGAGCCTCTTTTATCATTGTATATTTATCTTCATTTTTCAAATTATTTAAATAATCATTAGATTTTGCCTCTTCTTGCAATTTCTCAATAAAAATATCTAAACAATCAGAAGTTAATGTAGCTGCATCAACACAAGTGGGCACACCTAATGCAATAACTGGAACACCTAGTGTATTAACTGTTAATTCTCTTCTTTTATTTCCAACACCCGCACCTGGAACAATACCAGTATCTGCAATTTGAATTGTACTACTTATTCTTTCCATACTCTTTGATGCTAAACTATCAATAACTATTATTAATTTTGGTTTAATTCTCTCAACTATTCCTTGTAGTATTTCCTGTGTTTCAATACCAGTAGTACCTAAAACTCCTGGAGAAATAGCACTAACACATCTTGTTCCCGGCTCTAAATACTGTGGAGCATAATTTAATAAATGTCTTGTTACATCTATATCATTTATAACTCTTGGTCCTAAAGCATCTGGTGTTACTTGAATATTTCCAAGTCCTACTACTAAAATATCTTCCCCATTATTTATATGGCTATTATACAATTCTTTTAATTCACCATTTAAAACTTGTGCTGCATTTTCTATCTCATCTTTTTGTGCAATTCTTAAATTTTTAATATCAATTGTTATATAATTTCCTATTGGTTTACCAATTGCATTTGCCCCTTCATCATTTAATATTTTTACTTTTGTAGTTTTAATTCCATTTTCTTCTTTTTCAGAAGTCTCAATTCCAGGAATTTCATTTGCAATATTATTTGCTTTTCTATATATGTCTCTTCTTTCATCAGCTAAATCTGTTTTAAAATTTATCATAAAAACCTCCATTCAAGCAAAAATGCTTTCTATTAAATTTATAACTAATCTACTATTGAAAAAAATCTCTCTTTTGTAATATTTTACAAAAGAGAGATTTTTATACATGTTTAACTACAATATTTACAAAGAATTGATTCTAAACCTATATTTAAATCAATTAATCCAATTTTATATTTATAATCCAAATCTCTAAACTCTTTTAATATATTGTCTAATTCTTTCTCATTAAAATATGCTGATTGCTTTTTATATTTTGATACTAAAAAAGTTTGATTAGGTTTTAAGTTTAAACACTCTAAGGCATTCATATTATATTCTTCTGATAATTTATATATATATAATCTTTTAAAATGATTATATAGTGTTATTAAAATTTTTTGAATTGGCTCTTTATTATATAATAATCCATTTAATACATCTATTGCTTTTGCTATATTTTTATTTCCAAGATTATCTGTTAAATCAAATATTACTGCTTCCACTTTTCTTGTAACTATCAAATCTATTTCTTCTTTTACAACTTCACCTGTATTATTTTTATAAGAAACCAATTTCCATATTTCATTTATAATATCTTGCATATCAGTTCCAACTAATTCTACAATATATTTTGCATTCTCGTTAGATATTTTCATATTGTACATATTAAATATATTTACTATATTTTTTATAATATCATTAATCTTTAACTCCTTAAAATTATAGACAAAACCATATTTTTCTATTGTAGAAAGTAATTCAGTTTTATCTACATCATCTTCTATAATCAAAACAATTGTAGATTCTTTAATCTGCTCAATATTTTCTTTTATATAATCATTTAATTTACTCTTAATAGAAAGATTTTTACTTTTTGTTTTAGCTTCTTTTTTTAATAAATTACATTTTTTTACTATAATTAATTTTTTCTCATATCCAAAAGCTGGTGTAGATATATCAGATACAATATTATCTATATTACCTTCATCTACTACTATATAATTTATACCTTGTACACATTCACCAAAAGACTTTTTTATTTTTCTTACATATTGCTCTAGTAAATATGTATTATCACCATAAAATAAAACTATTCCATTAGGATTTTTTATAAATTTATCTAGTTCACTAAGTGTCATAATTTCACCTATCTTACTCTAAATTCTTCTGAAAACTTTGATGAATGTGCATGACATATTGCAGCTGCCATACTATCTGTAATATCATCTAGCTTTGGAACTTCTTTAACATTTAATATTGCTTTAACCATTTGTTGAACCTGTTTTTTTTCTGCCCTTCCATATCCAACAACAGCTTGTTTAATTTGCAAAGGAGTATATTCATATGTTGGAATTGAATTTTTACATCCTACTACTAATACTATTCCTCTTGCTTGTGCTACATTTATTGCTGTTTTTATGTTTTGATTGAAAAACAGCTCTTCAACTGCTATAACTTCTGGATTATATTTATGTATTATTTCACCTAATTCATCATATATAATTGTCAATCTAGTTGGAAATGCTAAACCAGCTTCTGTTGTAATCGCTCCACTAGTAATAAGTTTAAATTTATTTCCAATATAATCAATTACACTATAACCAGTTATTGCAAACCCAGGATCAATACCTAGAATTCTCATTCCCATTTACCTTCTTTTCTTCTAAAATAATTTTTAAAACTTCAGATACACTCCAAGCTTGTGCAATTGTTCCTCTTGCCTTATATGGAGGAACTGAATCATATATTTCAGATATAAATCCTACTGCACCATCATTATATAATGCTTTTTTGTAATTATTTTTTATTTTTAATAAAAATGCATAATGCTCTTCTTCCAATTGTCTTTTTATTGTTTTTCTTTTCTCATATTTTATCATATTTTTTTGTGCTGAACTATATAATCCCAAAAGCCATGGCCATGTTATACCTTGATGATATGATGAATCTCTTTTAAATGGACTTCCCTCATATATATCCACATATCCTTTTTCATTTTTTGCTAAAGTCTTTAATCCATACTTATTTAATAATTTCATTCTTACTGTTTTCATTATATGTTCTGCATTTTTACAAGAAGGATCTAGCACAGGATATGTTAAAGACAAACTAAATAATTGATTAGGTCTTATTTTATCATCACCCAAAACATCATAAAGAGTTCTTTTTGGATGATTATAAAATTTCTTATTAAAAGATTTTTTTGTAGCTAATGCCATCTTTTTATATTTTTCGGCTTTTTCGTTTTCTTTGAATTCTAAACAAAGATTCTCCATTGTTTTTAATGCATTATACCATAAAGCATTTATTTCAACTGCTTTTCCATTTCTAGGTGTAATTGCCTTTCCATCAATTTTAGCATCCATCCATGTATTTTGTGTAGTTTCTGTTCCGCTGACAATTAAATTATCTTCATCTAGATATATATTATTATTATCAAAGTCTATTCCTTTTGTATAAGAATCTATTATTTTCTCTAATATTAAAAATATATCATTTTTTACAAATTTATAATCATTTGTATATTCTAAATATTTATTTATTTGTTCAAATAATAATAATGAACTATCTACACTATTATATAAAGGTCTACTATCAAATCCTGAATAACCATTTGGAACTAATCCATATTTTATATTTCTTATAAATGTATATAAAACCTCTTTTGCAATATCATATCTTTTTGTTACAAGTAATAATCCTTCAAATGCAATTAAAGCATCTCTTCCCCAATCTAAAAACCATGGATATCCAGCTATTATAGTATGTAATCTAAAACTTGGTCTATATACAATAAAATTATCTGTTGCCATAATTAAATCTTTTATAAATTTTGCATCTTTAGATCTTCTATCTATATGATAATCTTTAAATATCTCTGTTTTATTAATCATATCTTTTATTCTTTTTATTTCATTATCTATAACCACTTTTGCATCTAATTCATCAATATTTTCTTCTAATGAACATGTGAAAGTAATTTCTTTTTCCTCATTTTCATCAATTTCTATATCATATCTACCAGGTATACAATGATTTTCCTCTGGATAAAATCCTCTTTCATCTTCTTTTATATAAAACATATTTTTAAAAGAATCATTTTTATGTTCTATATATTTTCCTTCTGAACAATTCATATATACAGGTACTACAGAATTATTGTCTATAACTACTTTTACTTTTCTATTTTTTATAATTTCTCTTAAATCAAAGTTTTTTCCACTACTTATTGTATGAAAATCTCTAAAATTTAAAAGAGGTGTTATTGTAAATTTAGCTTTTTTATCTTTGTTTTTAATTTTGTATAATATACATACTGTGTTTCTTGAATGTTGCATACATATTGTTTTTGTAATTTCAATATCTTGAATATTATATTTAAAAACAGGCAAATAATCTTTTTCAAATGAACTTAAATTTTTATAACCTTCTGATGTATAATCTTTACATAAGTTAGTATATAATATATAGTTTTTTCCATCTATTTGTATACTTTCATCTACTTTTGATAGTATTAAATATCTATTTGCTGGTGGATTTAAAGGTGCAACTAAAAGTCCATGATATTTTCTTGTATTTGCCCCCACTATTGTTGATGATGAGTATCCACCTATTCCATTTGTTATTAGCCATTCTCTTTGTAATGCATCTTTTAATTCTATTTCTTTATTTAAAAATTTCATATGTATACCTCCATTTTTTTATCTCATGTTTGCAATTATTACATTGATAAATATTATATTCTTAAGGAAAGTCTTTTTCTTAAATATCGTATTGAGCCGAAAAATTTATGAAATATTATTATATCAAATTCATATAGCATAAATTGTAACAACTTTTAATTAACATTTTAATGTTTATGTTTTTGTCTCCTTGGTGTGTAGTTTCCTTCCTGTTTTTCAATTTCGCTTTCAACTCTATATAATGATCCTGTTTCTTCAAATATTTTTTTATTTTTCTCTCTCATTTTATCACTATTTTTTATATCCCTTATTCTATCACTATATTTTTTATTAAATTTACTTTTTGTTTTATATTTATCTTCTGTGCTTTTTTGGCTTTTTCTATTTTCTTTGTTTACTGCATCATTTATTTTCTTTTTAGATTTTTCATCTTTCTTTTGCTTTTTCAATTTAGAATTTAGAAGAACATATTGAGTATTATATTGTTGATCTTTAAATTTCAAATCTGTACATATTAATTCCATTATTGTACTTGCAACCATATCTGGATCATGTCTTATATATTCTCCCTCTATTCTAGATAAATTTTTCTGTATTATTTTCATATTTTTATTTTTTATATCTTGATAATTTCTTTCTACTATATCAGAACCTAATTTATTATATCTTCTTACAAATTCAGGTACAATCTCACCTGTATCACATATACAATAATCTATTATTCCTTCTCCTGCATGTTCTACAATAGCATCTATATGATCTGATAAACTATAATTATCTGTTTGACCAGGTTGTGTCATTATATTGCTAACATATATTTTAAATGCTTTACTCTCTTTTATTGTTCTTGCTACTCCCTTTACTAATAAACTAGGTATAACATTTGTATAAATGCTTCCTGGTCCAATTACAATTGCATCAGCTTCTTTTATTGCCTCAAGTACTCCAGGTGCTACAACACAATTTGTTGGATTTATAAATATTCTATTTATCTTTGAAACCTTATCATATACTACTTCTGGTATTTTATTTTTTTCCTTTACAATAGTTCCATCTTCTAATTCTGCACATATATCAATCTTATCAGAAGTTACTGGTAAAACTCTTCCTACCATATTTAAAACTTTTGATGTATTCTCAACACTATCAGAAACATTACCATAAATTTCTTCCATTGCTGATAATAAAACATCACCAAATACTAAATTTTTCATTCTAGCATTTTTAAACTTATATTTTAACAGATATTCCATAACTTCTTTATTTTCTGATAAAGCTGCTATACTATCTTTTATATCATCCATTGGCAGTAAATTTAATTGCATTCTAGAATCTGAAGGTGCATTGCCATAATCTGTAACCATTACTATTGCTGTAATATTGCTTGTATAATTTTTAAGCCCTTCAATAACCATATTTAATCCATTTCCGCCACCTATTACAACAATTTTTGGTCCTTTTTCATATACCTTTTTATTAAAAATTAATGATTGAATATTTACACCTGCATTTTTCCTTGTTTCTGGTAATGTATCATTTGCTTCTATTAAGAGTTCCAATGTCCTTTTTTGTATATAAACAATACCTAATGTTACAAATATAAATCCAAAAACAAATGAAGCAACTACTTTTATTACATCAACAACTCCCATTTCATCATAAATTAATAGATTTGAAAATCCAAAACAAACTAGTACTACACCTACTAATATTAAAAACATCCATCTTTTCATTTTAGTACTACCTTTAAACCATGTAAGAAATCCTTTCATTAATTGCTTTCCTCCTTTTATTCTCCCATTATCTGTACTTCAAGTTCTATATTTTTATTAAATTTATCATAAACTTCATTTTTTACTTGATTTGTTAATTCTATAAAATCTTTTGCTGTAGCATTTCCATTATTCATTACAAATCCAGCATGTTTTGTAGATACAATAGCACCTCCTACGCACAATCCCTTTAAACCACAATCATCTATTAATTTAGCTGTTATAAAATCGTTACCTCTCTTAAAAGTACTTCCACAACTAGGTTTATCTAAAGGTTGTTTTTCATTTCTACTTATTAAATTTTCTTTCATTTTATTTTCAATTTTCTCTTTATCTCCTAGTTCTAATTCCAACTCAGATTCTAATATAATGCCATCAATCTTAAAGAAAATACTACTTCTATATTCGAATTTTTGCTCTAAGTTTGTTATTTTTCTTGTATTACCATTATTATCAAGATAAGTTGTATTTCTTACAATATTTTTCATTTCAGATCCATATGCACCTGCATTCATTTTTATTGCTCCACCAAGTGTTCCTGGAATTCCAATAGCAAATTCTAAGCCTGTTGCTGAATTCTCATATGCAATTTTTGATAACTTAATTATAGGTACCCCCGCACCTGCTCTTATGTATATTTTATTTCCTTCTTTTCTTACATCTATTTCATCTATATCAATTTTTAATACTATACCTCTTATTCCATTGTCTTTTACTAATACATTTGTACCATTTCCAAGTACACTTAATTTTATATTTTCTTTTTTTGATAATGAATATATTGCTTTAACTTTTTCTATTGTGTTTGCCTTAACAAAAATATCTGCATTTCCTCCAACTTTTATTGATGTATGTTTTTTCATAGGTTCATTTATAAGAATATTTTCCTCTCCTACTATTTTTTTGATATTTTTGTATATGCTATCATTTATATCCATATTTCCCCCTAATTAAAAAATTCCAATAATATCATTATTTTCATCTAATCCTATTTCTTCGGCAGCTGGTTTTTCTGGTAATCCTGGCATTGTATATATATTTCCTGCTAATGCTACTATAAATTTAGCACCATTTTTTAAAATTATATCTTTAATATGAATTTTAAAAGGTTTATCACATTTTAAATTCTTTGGATCATCAGAAAATGAATATTGAGTTTTTGCTATACATACAGGTAAATTTCCATATCCTAATGAATTAATTTTTTCTATATTTTTTTTACTTTCTTCTGAAAATTCAACTTCATCTGCTCCATATATCTTTTTAGATATTTTATTAATTTTTGTGCATATATCATCATTTAAATCATAAATATAATTTAAATCTGATTGTATATCACATAATTTCACTACTTTTTGAGCTAAATCTATCGCTCCTTTACTTCCTTTTCCCCATGCTTCTACTATACTGTTTTCTATATTATTTTCATTTAATTTTTCTGTTAAAAAATTTATCTCATTTTCTGTATCTGTATCAAATTTATTTATTGCTACAATTACATTTAAATTAAATTTATTTTTTAAATTATCAATATGTTTAAATAAATTATTTATACCTATTTTTAAATATTCTATGCTCTCTTCTTTTAACTCTTCCTTTGGCATTCCTCCATGATATTTCAATGCTTTTACAGTAGCTACACAAACAGTAGCATCTGGTTTAATATTTCCTATTCTACACTTTATATCTAGAAATTTTTCAGCACCTAAATCAGCACCAAATCCAGCTTCAGTTACAACATAATCGCTTAATTTTAAAGCCATTTTTGTAGCTATTATACTGTTACATCCATGAGCAATATTTGCAAATGGACCACCATGAATAATGGCTGGTGTATTTTCCAATGTTTGAACAACATTAGGATTAAAGGCTTCCTTAAGTAAAACAATCATTGCACCTTCTGCTTTTAAATCTTTTGCATATATTGGTTCTTCCATGTCATTATATCCAACAATAATGTTAGAAAGTCTATTTTTTAAATCATCTAAATCTTTTGCTAAACATAATATTGCCATTATCTCTGATGCAACAGATATATCAAAACCATCAATCCTTGGTACATATTTTTTTCCTTCTTCTAAATTTATTTCTACTTTTCTTAATGCTCTATCATTTAAATCTAAACATCTTTTCCATATTACTTTTTTAAATTTTAATTTATTTCCAAAATATATATGATTATCTATCATTGCAGATAATAAATTATTAGCAGAAGTTATAGCATGAATATCACCTGTAAAATGCAAATTTATATCTTCCATTGGTGCAACTTGTGCATATCCACCACCTGTAGCCCCACCTTTTAGTCCAAATACAGGACCTAATGATGGTTCTCTTAAAGTTAAAATTACATTTTTATTAATTCTATTTATTGCATCAGCTAAACCAATTGATACTGTCGTCTTTCCCTCTCCCATAGGAGTTGGATTAATAGATGTTACTAATATTAATTTTCCATTTTTATTATTTTTTATATTACTATATATATCATATGATATTTTTGCTTTATACTTTCCATATTGATTTATATATTTATCATCTATTTTTAATTTTTCAGTTATTTCTAATATATTTTTAAGATTTGCTTTTCTTGCAATTTGAATATCACTCACCTAAGTACCTCCATTAACTATAATAATACACCAACAAATATTCCTATTAGAGCTCCTACAAACACTTCTTTTGGTTTATGCCCTAACCCTTCTACTAACCTTCCTTGTTGAATGGTTGGTACATTTAATTCTGGATTTTCTATTATTTTGTTTAATAATCTTGCTTGATTTCCAGCAGCTCTTCTAACTCCTGCAGCATCATACATTACAACTAATGCAAATATAACAGATAAACCAAATATTGCAGAATCTAATCCATATTCTTTTCCAATTAATGTAGCTAAAGAACAAACTACTGCTGAATGAGAACTTGGCATACCTCCTGCTCCCAAAAATCTTTTTAAATTAAATTTTTTGTATTTTCCATAGTCCCATAAAACTTTGAAAATTTGTATTCCAAGCCACAAACAAAATGGTATAAAAATATATTTATTAGTAATAAAACTTATAAAATAATCCACTTTAATAACCCCTTTTATTTAAAATTGTAATGATTATTATATTTCGAATTTTTCTTCTTCTAATTTTCCCTCATTATTAATTAATATATTTATTTTCTTTTCTGCATTATTTAAAAATTCATTACATAATTTTGATAATTTTATTCCTTCTTCAAACTTTTTTACTGATTCATCTAAACTTAAATTACCTTTTTCTAATTCATTAACAATCAATTCTAATTTTTTAATTGTTTCTTCAAAATTCAGATTTTCTATACTTTCCATTTACTTCCTCCATATTATAACATTTTTACAGTATTATTTACAACATCAACTTCATACCACATTACTTCATTTGTTGTATTTTTATCTCTAACACAAATTTTATAAATACCATTTTCTTCTATTTCTGCTATATCAAAATATACACTGTCATCTTCTCCCCAATCTTCTTTTACAAGTCTGATTGCCTTTTCTTTGTAATCTTCTGTATCTGTCATTTCACTTGATACATCAGAACTAGAATTAGTATTTTCAGTATTATTATTTGTATTATTTTCTACAGTATTACTTACTACATTTTCTTCTATAATATTTTTATTATCTATAATATTTTGACCATCTAATAAATTAGTTTCATCTATTTTCTCCATACTTACTATATTATCTTCTTTATTTTCTGTATTAGATAATTTAGCTGTTAAAAAAATCGCTAGTGCCACTGCTATAATTACTAAAACTGTTATAATAATACTTTTTTTATTTAATAAACTTTTCAAATCTTACACCCCATTTATTAATTATTCAACTATTGCTTTCCTTATTCCATCAGTAAATCTTAAATCTATTTTATCATCTTTATTTAAATTTTCTGCCTTTGAAACAACTTTACCATCTATTTCTACTATACAATAACCTCTAACTAATGTTTTTAAAGGACTTAATGCATCTAATTTAGAAATTAAATTTGTAGATTCTATTTTTGAATCTCTTAATTTTATATTTATATTATTTTCAATTTTTTTGATACAATTATCAATATTTAAATAATACTCATTTATTTTTTGCAATGGTTCTGTAAATACTGTTGATTTCATGCACTTTTCATATTGTAATTTCATTAATTCTATTTTTTTAGTAAGTGCCATTTTACATCTTGACACATCTATATTTAATCTATTAACTAATTCATTTACATCAGCAACAGCCAGTTCTGCAGCAGCAGATGGTGTAGGAGCTCTTAAATCTGCAACAAAATCTGCAATTGTAAAATCTGTTTCATGTCCTACCGCAGATATTATTGGAATTTCCGAATTATATATAGCTTTTGCAACTATTTCCTCGTTAAAAGGCCATAAATCCTCTAATGAACCTCCACCTCTTGCAAGTATTAATACATCAGCTAATTTTTGCTCATTCATTATTTTTATAGCCTGTTCTATCTTTTCAGCAGCTCCTTCTCCTTGTACTGGAACAGGTAACAATCTTATATGTACATTCGGATTTCTTCTTGTTGAAACATTTATAATATCTCTAATTACAGAACCTGTCCTAGATGTTAAAACTCCTATTGTCTTAGGCATAAATGGTATCTTTTTTTTATGTTCTTTGCTAAAATAACCTTCTTTTTCAAGTTTTGCTTTTAATTCTTCATATGCTTTATACAATATTCCTATACCATCTTCCTTCATTGCTTTGCAATAAATTTGGTATACTCCATCTCTTTCATATACTGAAACTGTACCTAAAATTAAAACTTTCATACCATCTTGTGGTTTAAAATCTAAATTAACAGTTGCAGATTTGAACATTATGCATTTTATAAGTGAATTTTCATCTTTTAAAGTAAAATACATATGTCCTGTATAATGATGTTTAAAGTTTGAAATTTCACCTTTTATAAATACATTATTTAAGAATTCATCCCCTGCTATTTTATCTTTCATATATTTATTTAATTGAGTAACTGTAATAGGCTCTGGTCTCACTTATTATGCCTCCTCATTTAAATTATTTTCTTTAACCACACTTGCTAAAACTCCATTTATAAATGAATGTGATGAATCTTCACCATATTTTTTAGCTAGCTCCACAACTTCATTTATTATAATTTTATATGGGATTTTCACATATATTATTTCATATATTGCAAGTTTAAGCAATGCTAGATTTATTTTTGATAATCTTTCTATTTGCCAATCTTTTTTTAAATTATTTGATATTAAATTAGTTATATCATCTATATTTTCATATATTCCATTTACTTCACTTTTTATATATTCTTGAACATTTGAATCATATATATTATTATTTTCTATAAATAAATCAACTTGTCCACTAACATCATCTTTTTGTATTTCTAATTCATATAATAATTTAAATAATAATTCCCTAGCATTAGATCTATTCATAATATTTATTCCCCCATATAATCTTAATTTAGGGCGAAGACTAGCTTGCCTCGCCCCAATTTTACCACTTATCTATAAATCTTTTTAATTTTTCTTTTACATTGTATTTATTATTCTGAATATAATTTCCTACATATATTCCAACAAATATTAATATTATTCCTATTATTAATTTGTATAATTCTGTAAATAATATTAATATTGCTACTATAGCACCTATTATTGCTCCTCTATATTGTGTCAAAAATTGCTTAAAATTGTCCATACAAAACCTCCAATGGTTTATTCCTGAATATCAGATTTTTCTTGAGTAATATTTCTTACTTTTATATTTACCTCTTTAACATCTAAATCTGATGATTTCTTTACAGCCTCTTTAATTTTATTTTGTAAATTATTTGATAAATCTTTTATAACTGCATCTGGATGTACAAATAAAGTAACATAAACACTTAAGTTGTTTTCTTTATCTACATATACTTTGCTATTTACATTTTCAGCACCATCAAAACCTTTTGCAACAGAAGCAATAAGATTTTCTATAGTCTCTTTTGAAATTAATAGCTTTCCATCAGTATTTTCTAATAGTATTCCTTCTCTTTGTTTTGCAATTTCTTTACCAGTAGAATCAAAGAATATACATTTTATTGCTAATAAAATTGCTATTACTGAAACAACTAAAGTTATTGCAGATAAAGTAGAATTCATTTTTATATTTTCTATAAAATTTCTAACTAACTCTGTATCTAACCATCCAAATACTAATAAACACATTATAATAGATAAAATTAATACTATATAAGAAAAAATTATCAAGGCTATTTTTTCTATTATTCTCATTTTATCCTCCAATATTAATTTTTATTAGTCTTCTGTTTTTTTAGTATCTTTATCAAATTCTGTATTTACACCTTGTACATGTACATTAACTTCTAATACTTTTAATCCTGTCATATTTTCAACAGCTTTTTTTACTCTATTTTGTATTTCGTATGCAATATCAGGTATTCTTGTACCATATTCAACTATAATGTTAACATCTATTTTAGTATCTTTTTCTCCTACTTCTACTTTTATACCTTTACTTAAGTTTTTCTTACCACTTAAAACTTCAGTTATCCCTCCTGCAAAACTTCCTGCCATTCCATATACACCAGGTATTTCAGAAACAGCTACACCTGCTATAACAGCTACAACATCATCTGCTATTCTTATAGTGTTATCCTCATTTATAGATTCTTCTTTAATATTTTCTAAATTTTCATTTTCCATAATAAATTTCCTCCTAAACATTTTATTATATTATTTAAGATATAAATTCTATATTGCTGTATATAAGTATATCAATATAGATTAATTTTTACAACCATTTTTTAATAATTTATACAAATATTTCTCCTTTTTCTAACCTGTTTCCTCTTAAGAAATCAAAAATATTCATTTTTTTTGAATTTTCCCCCTGTATTTCTAAAACAGATATTATTCCATCAATTGTTTTTATATAAAGTCCATCTTTGGAATTTGCATATATTATACATCCAGGTTCTAATTTTTCTATATCATATTCTATTTTATATTTTTCTAAAAATTCTTCTTTTTCTATAATATCTACTTTCCAAAATTTAATTTTTTTATTATTTAAAGTAGAATATGCACCCATAATTGGATTTAAACCTCTTACTAAGTTTTTTATATTTTTTGTTTTTAATTCATTCCAATTAATTTTTGAAATTTCTTTATTTAACATCGGTGCCATAGTATAATTATCACCTTGTTTTTTTCTAGGAGCAATACCAGCTTTTATCTTTTCTATAGTTTCTAATAATAATTCTGCACCAATATCACCTAATCTATTCCATAGCTCTCCTGTTGTTTCATTCTCACCTATTTTCACTTCTTTTTCTAATATAATATCACCAGTATCCATTTTTGTATCCATATACATTGTTGTAACACCTGTTATTTCTTCGCCATTTATTATAGACCATTGTATTGGAGCTGCACCTCTATATTTAGGTAATAAAGATGCATGAACATTTATACAGCCATATTTAGGTATTTCTAATATTTCTCTTGGTAATATTTTTCCATATGCTACAACACATATAAAATCTGGTTTCATAGCTCTTAATGTCTCTATAAAGTCATTATTTTCTTTTATTTTTTCTGGTTGGTATATTTTTAAATTGTTTTCTAATGCATACTGTTTAACTGGTGATTGAAATAATTTCATTCCTCTTCCTTTTGGTTTATCTGTATTTGTTACTACTGCTATTATATTATTATCTGATTCATTTAATTTTCTTAAAGATTTTTCTGCAAAATCTGGTGTTCCCATAAATATAATTTTTGACATATTTTCTCCTTACTCATTATTAGTATCTTCTTTTATTATTTCTAAAGTTCCAGGTATAATTTTATCTATAAATAGTTCTCCATTTAAATGATCTATTTCATGTGATAATGCTTGTGCTAATAAACCTGTACCTTTTAATTTTATATCTTCCCAATTAATATTTTTTGCTTCTACCCATATTTGTTCAGGTCTTTCAATTTTAGCAAACTTATTTGGAAAACTTAAACAACCTTCTTCAACAATCTGTGTTCCTTTTTGTTTTTTTATAACAGGATTTATTAGAACAATAACACCTTTTCCATCATACAAATCTATAACAACAATTCTTTTTAAAACTCCAACTTGTGCTGCTGCTAAACCTAATCCATTATATTTATGCATAGTTTCAACCATATCATCTATAAGTATTCTTGTTTTTTCATCTAATTCTAAAACTTCTTTAGATTTTTTTCTTAATATCTCATCATCTTCTTCTCTTATATTTCGTATAGCCACAATACCACTCCTTTAATACATATTTGTTGGATTTACATCTACAATTATCCTAGTATTTTTATATTTTTTACTATAGAATTCATCCAATACTTTATTTATTACATCAATTATATTATTACTAAATTTACACTTCATTATAATTCTCCATCTATATCTATTTTTTATTTTATTGATTGGAGCTGGAAGTGGATTCATAATAATTACATTATTATATTTATTAAATTCTTTTTTTAGTAACCTATGTATATAATTTGAAACTTCTTTTACCTCTTTTTCATACTTGGAAACTAAGCTAAATAAAATTATATCGCAATATGGCGGATAATTCAACTGTCTTCTAATACTTATCTCATCTTCATAAAACTTTTCATAATTTTGCTCTTTTGCATATTGTATACTATAATTGTCTTTATTATACGTTTGTATTATTACTTTTCCATTTTGGCTTTCTCTACCTGCTCTTCCTGCAACTTGAGTTAAAATTTGAAATGTTCTTTCACCTGCTCTAAAATCATTTGTATTCAAACTTCCATCAGCAGCTACAACGCCCACAAGAGTTACTTTAGGAAAATGGTGTCCTTTAACTACCATCTGTGTACCTATTAAAATATCAATATCTTCGTTTTTAAACTTATCTAAAATAATTTCATGTGAGTTTTTCTTTGTTACAGTATCTATGTCCATTCTTATTGTTTTTACGCCTTTAAATATTTTTTTTATTTCTTCTTCTAGTTTTTGTGTTCCTGCTCCAAAATATTTTATTTTATTACTTCCACATATAGGACATTTATAAAAATTATTAGTTTGATATCCACAATAGTGACATTTTAATTTGTTTTCATCTGCATGATATGTTAATGTAATATTACAATTTTTACACTTAGCTGTAAAGCCACATTCTCTACACATTACAAAAGTAGAATATCCTCTTCGGTTTAAAAATAATATTGTTTGCATTTTATTTTCTATGTTTTTTTCTATACACTCATACAATCTATTACTTATCATAGATTTATTCCCCATTGCTAATTCTTCTCTTAAATCTATAATCTCTACATTTGGTAAACTTAAATTATTAGCTCTATTTTTTAATAATAATAATTTTATTTCTCCATTTTTCATTTTGAAATATGTATTTATATCTGGAGTAGCACTTCCTAATATTAAAGGCACATTATTTTTTTTACATAGATATCTAGCTATATCTTTTGCATTATATCTTGGAGTCATATCAGATTTATATGAAGAATCATGTTCTTCATCTATTATAACAATTCCTAAATTCTGAACTGGTGCAAAAATTGCAGATCTAGCTCCTATTATAATGTTTGCTTTATTTTCTTTTATTTTATTCCATTCATCATATCTTTCTCCTACTGATAATTTACTATGTAAAACAGCAATAATATCACCAAATCTTGCTAAGAATCTATTGACCATTTGAGGTGTCAATGATATTTCTGGCACAAGCATAATAGCTTTTTTTCCGTTTTTTTATTACTTCTTCAATTAATTGCATATACACTTCTGTTTTTCCAGAACCTGTAACACCAAACAATAAAAATTGTTCATATATATTTTCATCAATTGATTTTTTTACAGTATCAAATGCTAATTTTTGTTCATCATTTAATTTTAATTTACAATCCCTTTCAATTTTTTTATCTTTAAAAGGATTTCTCATTATTTTTTCTTCGATTAACTCTATATATTCTTTTTTTTCTAAATTTTTAATTATTGAATTACTTACATCTGTTAATATTTCTAAATCTGATATATATATTCCTTCATTATCTTTTAAAAATTCCAACACTCTTATTTGTTTATCGCTTTTTATAACTTTGTCTTCTATATCATTTTCTATTTCTTCTATATTCTTTTTTAAATAAACAAAATTTCCAGTTTTATCTTTAACTCTATTTTCAATTTTTTTTGCATATGTACCTGGTGGTAGCATTAATTTTATACAATCATAAATATTGCAAAAATACATTCTGGACATAAGTTTTGCAAATTCCATATTTTCTTTAGACAAATCATTATCTTCAAGTGAAATAATTTCCTTTGTTGCAACATCTGAAACATCTTTTATGTTAAAAACAAATGCTTCTTTATATTTTTTAGCATTACCAAAAGAAACTAAAACTTTACTTCCAATTCTTATACTATCTTCTAAATTCTTTGGAATAATATAATCAAATACTTTATTTAATTTTTTTACATTACTATTAATTATTACCTCTGCAATCATTTTCTCTCCTAATATTTTTTATTATCATAACACTTATTTTTCTTATTTTCAATTAATAAAAAACAAATATAATTTTGCTAGTAACTATTCAGATGTAGAATTAATATATTTATTTTTTTGAGAAATAACTACGTAAAGTGAGTGAACAATGCTTTTTCCTACAACTATTATATTAGAAAAAAATTAAATATACTTTTTATGAAGTAACAATTCGTGGGAACCAGCAAGCTTACAGTCTGTTTTACAGACTGTGCGATGCTGGGAGTTACAAATAAAAAGTATATTTAATTTTGGTTATTTATATATTTTTATTTAACAAGATTATATTTATTTTTTATTTATTCTTATGATTGCCATTTTAAAACCCTTATATCTCTATATGTATTAAGTACTTTTAAATACTTTTGATATTCATCTTCCCATAACATATCTGGTACTTTATTAAATGCTTGAAAAACTTCATCTGCCTCTTTTAAAAATATTAGTTGCTCCATTGGTGATAATCTTTCATATCTTTGAGCAAAATTATATAATTTATCTAGCATATCATTAGCTTTAATAAATGATATAAAATCTTTTACATTTAAACCTGCTAATTTTATCTGCATTACTGCAAAAGCAATTAAAGCAAATATTAATAATACTAATATATAAATAGAAGCTACTAACATTTTTAACACCTCTTTCTATAAACAAATTGTCATATAACATATATATTATACCATATCTGTCTATATTTAGCAAATTGTGTTTTTTACTGTTTTTCTACTTTATATTATTTCATCAATATTTCACATTTTATTTCTGGATTTACTAATTGTGTAAAATCTATTGCATCTTGTTTTGTACCTACAATACCTCCATAATGGATTGGCACTGCGATTTTAGGCTTTATTTCATTTATTAAATATGCTGCTTCTTTAAAATCCATTGTATATGTTCCTCCTACAGGAATAAATGCAACATCACATTTTACATTTTTATTTTCTTCTGTTATATCAGTATCTCCAGCAATATAATAACGAACTCCATCTAATTCTATTATATAACCTACCCAACCATTTTCTTTTGGATGAAACGATTTATTTGTATTATACGCTGGTATTGTTTCAAATCTAATATCTTCTACTATACCTATTTCTTCTGGTTCAACTGTAATAATATTATCTTTTTTATAACCTCTTTTTAATAATTTTTCTAATAATCCTTTAGGTACAACTAAAATTGTATCATCTTTTATAACTTTATCTATATCTGTTTCTGAATAATGATCATAGTGGTCATGTGTTATAAATATTATATCTGCATCATTATAATTTTTATCTATTTTAAAAGGATCAAAATATATTACTTTTCCCTTATTTATTCTAATACTACTATGATACAAAACCTCAATATTTTTTAACATATAAATTCCTCCTTTTACTATAACCTTCTATTTATTTCCTCTATCCAACTCTCATCATCACTTTCAAAATTTTCAATAAATTTCAATATATTAGTACTAGAAGTTATGTTATCATCTGTAGATAACTTAGCTACATTTTCTTTCATTTTTTCATAATTACTTCTTTTTATTTTACCAAACAGCTCTCTTCTCTGCTCATCTGTAGCTTTATAGTTATCAATACCAACATATTCTTTTATAAATTTACTATTTATAGATTTACTTTGACTTGTTAACTTTATTTCAGCAAAGTGTGAAAGTATAATTTGCATCGTACATGGATTTCCAAATATTAC
>CALXAP010000002.1 GCA_944386325.1 uncultured Clostridia bacterium | reverse complement strand
TCTCCAATCGCATTCAAAATTTATTCAATATTATTATATCAAAATCTTTATATATTTTATTAGCTGTGAATTGTAACAGAAAATCATTTAAGCTTACCTGAACAGTGAGTCAAAATAATTGACTTAGCTAGAAATAAGTGGTAAATTATGTTTATATTTTAGAAATTTGTGAAATATAATAATATAATTTATAAGAGAAGGGAGCCAAATTATGAAAGGTATAAAGGTAGGAGATAAAATCTCAAAGTACCCAATTATTCAAGGTGGAATGGGTGTAGGAATTTCTATGCATAAATTGGCAGGAAATGTTAGCAAAGAAGGTGGAATTGGAATAATTTCAACAGCTGATATTGGTTATCAGGAAGAAGATTTTTATAAAAATCCAATGAAAGCTAATTTAAGAGCAATTGGAAAAGAAATAAAAAAAGCTAGAGAAATAGCTGGAGAAGATAAAATATTAGGTGTAAATGTTATGGTTGCTTTAAAAAATTATGCAGATATTGTTAAAGAATGTGTAAGAAATAAAATCGATTTAATAATTTCAGGAGCAGGTATACCAAAGGAATTGCCCGATTATGTTAAGGGAACAAAAACAAAAATAGCACCAATAGTTTCTTCTTTAAGATGTTGTAAATTAATAGTAAAGCATTGGATGAATAAGTATGATTATGTTCCAGATATGATTGTAATAGAAGGACCTGAAGCAGGAGGACATTTAGGGTTCAAACAAGATGAATTATTAGGAGAAAATAAACCAAAATTAGAAGATATAACAGTAGATGTAGTAAATTATATAAAAGAAATTGAAAAGGAAACAGGTAAACAAATTCCTGTTATTGCAGCAGGTGGAATATGGGACGGAAAAGATATTAAAAAATTCATGGATTTAGGAGCAAGTGGAGTTCAAATGGCTACAAGATTTGTTGCAACAGATGAATGTGATGCATCTATTGAATTTAAAAATGCGTATATTAATGCTAAAAAAGAAGATATAAAAATAATAAAAAGTCCTGTTGGAATGCCAGGAAGAGCAATATATAATAATTTCATTAAATTAACTGAAAATGGAAAAAATAAAATTGAAAGATGCTATAATTGTATTAAAACTTGTGATGTAAAAAATACACCATATTGTATAACAAAAGCATTAATAAATGCAGCAAAAGGAAATATGAAAGATGCGCTAGTATTTTGTGGAAGTAATGTAGATAAAATAAAAGAGATAGTACCTGTAAGCGTTTTAATGAAAGAATTAGTTAGCCAAATGGCTTAAAATTCATAATTTAATGAATTTGACATATAATAAAATATGCTATATAATAAATACAGCAATTGCAAATAAGTCATGCAAAATATAGATAATAAAAAATACCAGATATCTGACATCTGGTATTTTTGCTATTACTTTAAATGTTTTATGATTAGGTAAATCAAATAAAGCTTTAGCAATTCTATATAGTCATGCATTAATATAGACCTCCTTTCTCCTTTTAAGAAAAAAGGACAAATCAATTATAAAACAAACAATGCATATTTGTCAAATTAACAAAATTATTTGCTTTCTACTGTATTTTCTTGTGATGAAGATAAAATTTTCTTATAGAACACTATAAATGACATTACTATGTATGGAAGCAAGAATGCGGTTCCTATATATAGTATTATAGTAGGTAGTATTATAAGATTGCTTGTTTGAACAAATACAGCATATATAAAAGCTAAAATAAATGCCCAACCTATAAAAGATAAATATAAGCAAAATAGTTTCCACCTTTTACCTTTCATTAATTCAGTACTTTTTGCTACACATTCTTTTGATGGCAATTCATTATTATCAAAAGAAATTAAATATGATAAAGCAAAAGAAAGAAATTTAGGCAATAAAGTAAATATAATAACAATATATCCAATAAATCCTATAGCAAACATACCTAAGAAAGTTTGAATATTGCTAGTGAATACAACTCCACCGTAAGCTAATGCTAAAAAGAAACCAGATATAACAAGGTTGATATATCCTGCAACCATCAAAACTGCAAAAATGATTAATATAATAAATTGAGGTAAAATTTTATATAGCATTCTTAATGATATTTTCCAAAACCTTGCAAAGTTTTTAAAACCTATAGTTATGAAATCAAATACTTTAATTTCTTCTTTATTTTTTACTTTCATTATTGTAAATAATATTCCTCCAGCTAGGGGAATTGTTAATAATATCGAAATTATAGATATTGCAATATAGACAACATCATTATTTTGGAATTTTGTTTGTATAAAAGATATTACAAAAAATATTACTAAATAGATGAAAGAAATAATAGCAGTTTTTACCCAAGCAGATTTTAAATCGTTTCTTGCTTCTTGTCTTATTTCAGATAATTTCATATAAAAAAGCCTCCTTCATAATTAATTATATATTGATTATATA
Organism: uncultured Clostridia bacterium; assembly: GCA_944386325.1. Lineage (GTDB taxonomy): Bacteria > Bacillota > Clostridia > TANB77 > CAG-508 > CAMCHB01. The sequence continues at coordinate 153,423 of CALXAP010000002.1, read as the reverse complement.
TAATTATTACGAAAAAGGCAAATTATTAATCTATATACTTATCGTAATATTTACTTTCAATTTGTGCAAGCTCATCATAATTATTTTTAATTACATCTAAAAATAAAGCTGCAATATCTGGATCAAATTGAGTTCCTATATTTTTTCTGAATTCTTCTTTAACAATATCTATTGGAAGAGCATCCCTATAAGGTCTTTTAGATCTCATAGCATCATATGTATCTGCAACAGCAGCAATTCTTGCTAAATATGGTATGTCCTCTCCTACAAGCCCTTCTGGATATCCTCTACCATCATATCTTTCGTGGTGATATTTTACAATTGGAATAATATCGTCAAATATCGTAGCATTAGATAATATTTGAGCTCCAATTGTAGGGTGTTTTTTAATTTCTTCAAATTCTTCATCTGTAAGTTTTCCTGGTTTAGATAAAACTGCGTCAGGTACGCCTATCTTACCAATATCATGGAATAAACCACCTATTTTTAAAGTATGTATATCAGATTCAGATAATCCTAGTTTTTCTCCAATTAATACAGAATAATCAGAAACTCTCTCAGAATGTCCTCTGGTGTACTGATCTTTTGCTTCAACTGTATAGCGCAATATTTCGATACTTTCCATATAAGAATTTTCTAGTTTTTTATTAGATTCAGTTAATTCTTCATTAATTTTTTGAATAGTTCTCATTTGTGCAATAGATTTAATTCCAGATTCTATCAATAGTAATAACTGATCGAATTTATCTGTTTTTTCACAATATCCTTGTATATCATATCTTCTGATAGTTTCAAGAGGAGGTGCTAAATCTTTATGCCCAGTTAATAATAAAATATAAAGATTTTTATTAAATTTTCTTATTTCCTCTATTACTTTATCACCATGGATTGGTGTCATAATAAAATCTAAAATCATCATATCAAAATGTTCATTTTTTACCATTTCAATTGCTTTTAGTGGATCTGTTACTCCTACAAAATCATAACCATCTCTTTTTAAAAATATTGATAGAGAATCTATTATACCAATTTCATCATCAACAACAATTATTCTATATTGCGAATTTGGAGTCGATTGTTTAACATGTCTCATAAAGACCTCCTTCCATTAGAATACTAAATATTCTAATACAAATTAAAACACTAAAAATCAATTTACAACAATTATATATAATAAAATACTTAAAAACAATATATAAATTAAAAAAATTATATTTTAACTGCTTAAGGTTTAAAATTCACGGCATCCGATTTTGATATAATCTATTTCATAAATTTTTCGGCTCAATACGATATTTAAGAATTTGTAAAATAATTTAATGAGCCTCTTTCATTCAGGCTCAAAATCAAAGATTTTGCCCATGAACATTCCTCATTAAATTATATAACAAATTCTATAAACATCTCCAATCGCATTCAAAATTTATTCAATATTATTATATCAAAATATATAAACTATAATATAAAAAATAAATAGAACAACTGTAGGGGCGAACAGTGTTCGCCCGCACTACAGAGCTATTTCTCAAAAGTTGCAATATTAAAATAACCAATATCTATAAAGTACTGTATATATTTTTTAATATAATCTTTATTAATAATAGGCCAATTAAAATCTATTTTTTTAAGAAAATGTTTTGTAAAAGTAGAATCTATTTTAATAGATGAATCATAAATTAATTTGCCATCTGATATATTATTCATAATATCATATAAGTATTTCTTATTATCTGAATTACTATTATTAATTTTATTTATAATATTAAGAAATGTTTCATCATCAACCAATTTTAAAGGTATATTCAAATCTTGGAATATTTTATACAATTCTTTTAAACTTATTAAATTATCATTAAGCACATGAAATACTGAAAAATTATTATTAAAATGTGTTGCTATTTTTAAAATAGCATCAGAAGCAAAATCCACAGGTGTAAATTCTACATTAATATCTAATAGAGAATGTGGTATATATCCAATTTTTAAAATAGAATTAAATCTGTTTACAAAAGCATTTTCAAAATGATTTTGTTGAAAAATACCACTTGAATATCTATTAGTTAAATTTCCTATCCTCAAAATATAAGCATCAAGTCCATGCATAATAGCATCTAAAACAATTTCCTCAGATTTAAATTTACTTTTTATATATAAATTATCTAAATTTTGTCCTATATAAAAATCCCTTTCTGAAAATATAGTTGGTTCTGTAAAATGAGAATTTAAATAAATACCATCTGCAGAAACATTTCCAGAAACACTTGTTGTAGATATATGTATAAGTCTTAAGTTAAATTTTTCACAAAAATCAACAATTTTTTGTGTGCCTTTAATATTTGTTTCTTTAAATTCTTTATATTCACCTAAATGTTTAACTAAAGCTGCACAGTGAATTACAGTGTTTACTTGTTTTCCAAGCTTATTATATACATCCTCATCTAAAGATAATTCATAATTTGTAATATCACCATCAATTACTTTTATTCTATTTCCAATAAATTTATCATATTTATCTTTAAAATAGAAATTTAAAGTTTGTTTTAAACGCTCTTCAGGAGAAAGATTATCTTTATGCCTTACTATACAATATATAGTACCAATTTCTTGTTTTAGAAAACTATCTAATATATGTGCACCTAAGAATCCAGTTACACCAGTTAATAAAATATTATTAATAGGCGTATAAACTATATTAAAGTTTTTAGGTAATATATTTTTAGATATTATAGGTTTGTATTTATTATATTCTTCTATATATTTTGAATCTATGTTTTCATTATCAATATAATGTGAATGCTCAGATAATTCCTCAACAGTAGGATATGTAAAAATATCACTATATGAAATACTTATATTTTCATTTAATGCTTGAATTTGTAATTTCATAGCTATTAGAGAATCCCCACCTAGTTCAAAGAAATTATGATTTACACCAATATCAGGTTTATTTAAAACTTTCTTATAAAGCTCTAATATAGTCGATTCTTTTTTATTTTTTGGTGGCATAATTATATTAGAATTTTTTACTATATCTAAATCTGTTGGTAAAGGTAGTTTTTCTATATCTACTTTTTCATTTGATGTCATAGGAATTTCATCTAAAAATATTATATAAGCAGGTATCATATAAAATGGAAGAATATTATTTAATTTTTCTCTTACATATGTCTTAGTTACAGGCTTTTTTGTTTTTATATATGAACATATATATTTTATAGAGTCTATAACTTTAACAACAGTTATAACATAACTAATTTCATCTAATGTTTGTATTGCTTTTGAAATTTCATTTAATTCAATCCTAAAGCCTTTAAGTTTTACTTGATTATCAACTCTACCGGTAAAATGTATATTTCCATTTTTATCCCAGTATCCATAATCTCCAGTTTTATAACATATACTATTTTCTTTAAAAGGATTTTTAAAATAGCTCTTTTCATTGATAGTATTATCTATATAACCAGGTGAAACATTATCACCACTAACACATATTTGTCCGTTTAACTCCAATTGGTTGCAAATTGTAGTCATCATTAATAATATATATTTCGTTATTATTAACAGGTTTTCCAATTGGAACAATTAAATTTTTATTTCTAGTTTTCTTGTGTTTAAAAAATGTACAGCAAATTGTAGTTTCAGAAGGACCATATCCATTTATTATTTCTATGTCTGGATTTATATTGTAATAATTATTTAAACTAGAATTTTTAATTGATTCTACTCCAACAAGTAATTTATTTATATTCAAATGTTCATTCTTACTAGAAATATAATTATATATGTCATCTAAAACACTTGCGGGTATGTGCAAGAATGTTATATTTTCCTTTTTAATAATTTCATATAGTAAAGTAATATCATTTAATTTATTATTAGGATAAATTATAAGTGTTGAGCTAAAAACCAATGGTGTAAATAATTCACATATAAATACATCAAATGATATATTTGTTAAACTTAAACAATTATCAGTACTATTAAATTTATTATTAAATTCATCATTAAAACTATATAAAAAATTAATTAAGTTTTTATTAGATATAGTTATTCCTTTTGGTGTGCCTGTTGTTCCAGAAGTATAAATAATATATAAAATATCTTCTGGTAAGATATTAATATTTAAATTTTCATAGCTATAATTATTTAAATTAACATTGTGAAAATATATAATATTATCACATTTTATATCATAAATATTATTGTTTATAATTGTATATTTTGTTTTACTATCTTTAATAATATTATTTATTTTGTCTGATGGGAAATCAGAACAAATGGGAATAAAACTGCAACCTATTTTATTAATTGCTAAAATTGATATTATTAATGATATGTTTTTATCCATGCATACAGCAATATATGAATTCTTTTTTATTCCTAGACTTAATAAATAATTTGCAAATTGATTTGCTTTTTTATTTAAATCATCATAAGTAATTTCTTGGTTTAAATATTTTAAAGCAATATTATTTTTGCTTTTTTCAACCTGTTTTTCAAATAAAGATATAATGCTTGTATTAATAGGATATATTTTTTTATTATCGTTAAAAGTATTTAATATAGTATTTTTATATTCATCTGGTAACATATTAATATCTTTTAAAATTATCTCATTATTTTCATTTATTACATTTAAAATATGTATATAATTTGCAAGCATATCCTTAATAGTATTTATTTTAAATAAATCTGTGGAATAATTAAAATTAACTTCATAATTTTGAGAGTCTATTTCAACAGACAAATCAAATTTACTTATTTCTGGTTTTGCTTCAATTATTGTAATTTTTTTATTATTTAAATATAAATCTTTATTATTTTTATAAGTAAATGTAACATCAAAAATTGGATTACTAGAATTAGATTTACTTATATTTAATTTTCGTATTAATAAATCATAAGGATATGGTTGATATTCTAAGTCTTTTATAATTTTTTGTTTTACATTTAATAATATATCTTTAAAACTTTTATTAGAATCTAGTTTAAGTTTTATAGGCATAGTATTTACGAACATTCCAATAATATTTTCAATCTCTTTACTATATCTAGATTCAATTGGAGTACCAATAATTATAGTTTTATCTTGTGTATATTTGTATAATAGTATATATAATATTGATATAAATAATACAAATGGAGATACATCTAATTTTTTTGCAAGTTTTAAAAGATTATCAAATAAATCTTTATCAATTTTTTGTGTAATTGTATTTCCTTTATAATTTAATTTATTTGTTTTTCTATAATCATATGGCAAATTTATTGGAGAAAGAGTTTCATTTTTAAATTCATTTATCCAATATTCTTCATGTGGTTTTATATTATTACTATTTATATAATTATATTCCCATTCAGAATAATCTTTATATTCAAGTTCTAAATTTCCTAATAATTTATTACTATAAAGGTCAATAAATTCTGAAATTAAAATATTTAAAGATCTACCATCGATTATTATATGGTGTGAATCTATTAAAAGTAATGTTTTATTTTCAACATATACAAGTTCTATTCTAAGTATAGGAGCAAGTGATAAATCAAAAGGTTTTGCAAAATTATTAACAATTTCTGAAATATCACCTGAAATGATTTTTCTTGTATTAATATTAATTGTTACAGAGTCTTGTACTACTTGTACTAATGTATCATTAATTATTTTAAATGATGTTCTAAAACTACTGTGTCTTTTAATTAAATAATTAAAAATGTTTTTTACCTTTTCAGGATCTAATATTAAATCAAAAAGTGCACATCCAGTAACATTATAGACAATATTATTTGGATCTGTTATATATGTTGTATAGTACATCCTTCTTTGGGCAGAAGAAACATTATAATAATCTTTTTTTGCACTTCTATAAATTTTCAAAATATTAGACTTATCATGTGAATTTATAAATGTAGATAAATTTTTAATTGTACTATTATTAAATATATCAGATATAGAAATATCTATATTAAAAGTATTTTTTATATTAGATAATAATCGTATGGCACTTAGTGAATCTCCACCAATTTCAAAAAAGTCTTCATTTGTTCCGATATCGTTTATATTTAATATATTTTTCCACATATCAACTAGTATTTCTTCTGTATTATTTACAGGATCTAATTTTGTTGCAAGACTTGTATTAATATCTGGTAAGCTATTTTCATCAATTTTACCATTAATATTAAAAGGAATTTTATTAAGTCTAATAATATATGAAGGTATCATATAAACAGGAAGCTTAGTTTTTAAAAATGATTTTATATAATTTTTGTCATCTAAATCTCCTTCATAATATGAAACAATATATTCAATATCATTTATATTTTTAAGTGTTGTTATAGCATTTGTAATACCAGTAATTTGTTTTAATATATTTGTTATTTCCTCAAGTTCAATTCTATAACCTCTAAATTTTATTTGATTATCATTTCTACCAACAAATGTGATATTACCATCTGGATTCCAGTAAGCTATATCTCCAGTTTTATAGCATTTATTACCTGGGAAAAATGGATCGTCAATAAATTTATTTTTATTTAAATTAATGTTAATATAACCATCAGAAACATTTTTACCAGATATATATATTTCACCTTTTAAACCTATTGGTTGAATATTTTTATAATTATCTAATATATAAATATTGTTATTATTTATTGGTTTTCCAATAGGAACAATATCATTTAAATTTTTAGATTCATGATATTTGTAAAAAGTTGAACATATTGTAGCTTCACTTGCACCATATCCATTTATTATTTCCATTTTACTATTTAATTTAAGATATTTATTTAATATATCGTTTTTTATAGGTGCAATTCCTACCAAAAATTTATTAATATCTGTATGCACATTTTTTAATAATTCATAAACATCTGTTAATATATTTGGTGGTAAATATAAAAATGTTATTTTATTTTTATAAATTGTTTCACAAAGTAAATTTAAATCTGTTAAATTATTTTCTTCATATATAACTAATTTAGAACCAAATACAAGTGGAACAATTAGTTCACATATGCTTACATCAAAAGATATATCTGTTATTGAAAGACAATAATCTGATGAATTGAATTTTTTAGTAAAACAATTATTAAAGCTATGTACAAAATTTAATAAATTCCCATGAGTTATTTTTATGCCCTTTGGTGTACCTGTAGAGCCAGAAGTATATATTATGTAAGACAAATCATCAAGAGTAATAACAGGAGATGTATAACTTGTGGAAAACTCATCGAAATTTATATTATTTATGCTTATTTTTTTGCACTTTTTATTTATAGTATTAATATTTAAATCTGTAATAATAGCATCTGAATTACTGTCAGTAACCATATAATTAATCCTATCTTGTGGATAATTAATTGATATAGGTAAATATACACCACCTATTTTTTGAATAGCTAAAAGACATATAACAAACCACATATCTTTTGGCATACAAATACTAATTACAGAACCTTTATCTAATCCAACACTGTTTAAATAATTTGCTACTTGGTTAGATAAAGCATCTAATTGAGCATATGTTACGGTTTTATTTTTATAAATTAATCCTATATTATTTGGAGTTTTAAACACATTATTTTTAAACAATTCTACTATATTTTTATTACTATATTTTAAAGTATTATTGTTGAAATCTATTAATATTTCTTTTTCTTCATCACTTGTTAAAAGTTTTATATCATTTAAATGTATGTGTGAATTGTGGATTATTTGATAAATTATATTTATTATTCTATTGTGGATATTTACAATATCCACATCATCATAAAAGTCAGCTTTATAATCATATGATATATTTATTTTTTCGTTTGATATATCATATATGTGAATATCTAAACTATCTGATATGCAATTATTTGATGTCCAATGTAATTTATATTTTTTACTATCTATATTTTTTTGATAAAATGAATTTTGATAAGATAGTAAAATTGTATATAGTTTAGAAAATTTATTATTTTTTTCTCTTATATCTGTAAGTAAAGAGTGATATGGATATTTTTGATGTCTTAAATATTGTAAACTACTTTTTGATATATTTAATATAAAATCTGAGAATTTTATATTATTGTCTATAGATACTTTAAATGGTACAGTACTTGTAAACATACCACATGTATTTCTCTCTTCATTATTACTTCTATTTAATATAGGTGTTCCTATAACAAATTCATTTAAATTAGTAACTCTATTTATATAAATAGAATAAATGCTCATAAAGAAATTAAATAGAGATATATTATATTCATTACACAAGCTTTTTATAGAGTCTAATAAATCAGAAGGCAAATCGAAATCTAATCTATTAGATTTATATGAAAATAAATTATTTGTATTTTTTGAATTAGGTAAAACTGCAATTTCAGGAATATTATTAATTGTAGAATTCCAAAAATCTTTATCTTTTTCAAATTGAGTACTATTTAAATAATCATTTTCTTTTTTTATATAGTCAATATATGAATATGAAGGAATATCGATATTTTCATTATTTATTAATGCATCATATATTTTTATAATCTCATTAAGAAGAATATTAAAAGACCAACCATCAGAAACAAGGTGGTGAATATTTAAAATAAAGCCACCTGTATTATCTGAAAATTTAAATATAATAAATTTATATAAAAAGTTCCCAAAAAGATTAAACTTATTTGAAACAGTTTTTTTCTCTAAATCAGATAAATCTTTATTAGTAAAAAGTTCAATGGGTTTTAATCTAACATATGAATAATCTTCAAAATATTGTTTAGGAGTATTATTTTCTAATACAAATTTAATTCTAAAATTATCATGTTTTTGAATTAAAATATTTATAGCTTGTTCTAATTTTTTAAAATTTACACTTTCTTTAAAAACCAAAGTACCACAAATATTACCAATATTAGTACCAGATAAATATTCTTCTGTATACCATATTGATTTTTGTGGACTAGTTAAATTAAAAAAATTTTTACTCATTTAATCACCCTTAAAATTAATCTAAAAAGAATTATAAATTAAAATAATTTAAAAATCAATATTGAACAAATTGGTCAGGTAAGAAAAAAAAGAGGGCTTAAATCCTCTATTTATATCCGTTTTAATTCAAATATACTAGGCAATTTCTAAACCTCCTAAGCGAGCATATTTAAAAAAGAAAGAAGCACCATTTTTAACAATTTCAAAAAATGATTTTTTTTCTTCTTCAGAATAATTTCCATCTTCTAAAACAACAGTATAGCTTGGAAGTTCAATTACATAAGTATCAAATCCATATTCTTTTGGCCTTTCAAAAGTTATGCGAATATATTCTTCTCCTGTTTCTTTTTTTCCAATATTAGAAAATACTCCAATTGTGCCATCAGGATATTTAGCAAACTCATATGTCATTATAACATCACTCTCCTATTTTTTAATATATTTTCTTTATAAAATTATAATATTTTTTTATAAAAAAATCTATATATTATTATAACAAAATCTATAAAACCTAAAATATAAAAAATCTAATAGAATAGTTGTAGGGAAAAGCAGTGTTCCGCTCGCACTACAAAGCTATTTCTCAAAAAACTAAAAATATTAATTCTACCTCTTAATAGTTACGTTATATTTTAAAAAATTGTAATATGTATTGACACAAATTAATATTTATTGTATAAGATACTTATAGAAAAAATAAGAGCGTAAGATTTTATTCTAGTTGTTTTATTTTTGTGTTTGTTTGTTGAGATTTATCCACTTGGTTTGGGTAAATCTTTAATTTTATTTTAGACGATTCATATTTAAAAGAGTAATTGTTTTTGGAACAAGTATGTATAATAAGACTCGAATCAAAAAATAAAAATATAATTATATCAAAATCACATTCCGTGAATTGTAACAAACCAATTTATGCTATACTAATAATTAGTAAGAAATGGAGGAAAAAATATGCTTGATTTTACAAATGCAATAGAAGAATTTAATAATTATAGGGGTTCAGAAAAAAAGAAAACATTAATATACAATAATAAAAAATATTTAGTTAAATTTCCAGATCCAATTAGAGAAAAAAACAAAAATATCTCATATATAAATAATGCTTTTTCAGAATATATTGGAAGCAATATATTTAAAATAGTCGGTTTTAAGACTCAAAATACAATTTTGGGCAAATATACATATAAAGGAAATGAAAAAATAGTTTGTGCTTGTGAAGATTTTACAGATAATGAAAATATATTGTATGAATTTGAAAACTTAGCCTTAAGTACTAATCCAGATAAAAAAATAGAAACAGAATTAAAAGATATAATGGAAGTTATTGAAGAAAGCAAAATGATTGACACAGAAAGTACAAAACAGAAATTTTGGGATATGTTTGTTATAGATAGTTTAATAGGAAATACAGATAGACACAATGGAAATTGGGGATTTTTATTAAATAAAAAAACAAGAAAAGTTGAATTTTCTCCGATCTATGATTGTGGTTCATGTTTAAATCCAATTTTAGAAGATGAACAAATTAAAGAACTTAATAAAACAGAACTAAAAAATTTAGCAATAAATTGTTATTCTTGTATAAAAGAAGATAGTAAAAAAATAAACTATATGTCATATATAAAACAAAAGAAAAATGAAGAATGTAATAATGCTATTAAAAGAATATTTATAAATATTAATATAGATAAAATAAAACAATTTATAGATAATATAGAATGTATATCAAACATAAGAAAAGAATTTTATAAAAATCTTATAAATCAAAGATATGAAATTATAAAAGATGTATATAAAAGTTAAATATTCAGAGGTAAAACCTAAAATAGAATAGATGGGACATACCACATTTTGTGAATTTTATTTTTGCCCTACCCATAGACTTTTTATTTTTTATAAAATAATAAAAATAGTAGCAGTTGTAGGGGCGAAAATTGTTCGCCCGCGCTACAGAGCATTTCTCAAAAAATTGCAAATATAAATTTTAGATGTAATAGTTACCATAAAAATATAAATTGAATAAAGACAAACATATATGATTAAAATACAATTATTTGGAAAAAATAGTTATAGGTAAAATAAGGGAGAGGATTAAATGTATAGTAACTATAAAGATAACAAATACAAAAACAAAGTTCCAAATAAAATAAAAAGTTTTTTCATGTATGTTTTATTTGCAGTATCATTCTTATGCATTGGTGCAGGACTATATAAATTATATGATGATATAGATACAAGCAAATATGTAAATAATACACAAATGCAAAGATTATCAGGAGAGCAAAGCATAGTAGCAGAAAAAGAAGAAAAAAGCACAAGTGATATGATACAAGAAGTAATACCAACAGTAGTGGGAATATCAAAATTAAAAAATAATGGAACATCAATTTTCTTACAAGATAGTGTAACAAAATTAGGATTAGGAACAGGTGTAATAATATCTGACAATGGATACATACTTACAAATCAACATGTGTCAGGAAGTAAATATAGTAATTGTTATGTTACATTAGAAAATGGAGAATTTTATAACGGAAATGTAGTATGGTCAGATAGTGATTTAGATTTAGCAATAGTTAAAATAAGTGCAATGGGTTTAGACTATATAAATATAGGAGATTCTGATGCTGTAAAGATTGCAGATAAAGTATATGCAATAGGAAATCCGATTGGATTAGAATTTCAAAGGACTGTTACATCTGGAATAATAAGTGGTTTAAATAGAACAATAAAAATAGACGAAGAAAATAAATCATCTTATATGGAAGATTTAATACAAACAGATGCAACAATAAATCCAGGAAATAGTGGGGGACCATTGATAAACGAAAAAGGAGAAATGATTGCAATTAATTCTGTTAAGATAACATCAGCAGAAGGTATAGGTTTTGCTATACCAATAAATATAATAAAACCAGTAATAGAAAAAATGATAACAGAAAATAATTTTGAAGAAGCATATATTGGTATATTTGCATATGATAAAGGAGTTATACCATATTTAGATAATTCATTAGAATTTGATAGAGGAATATATGTAGCACAAGTAGATGTAGGCGGACCATCAGCACAATCTGGATTAAAAATAGGTGATATAATAACAAGAATAGATAATTTAGAAGTAGACACAATGAGCGATTTACGCAATTATATATATACGAAAAAACCAGAAGATGTAGTTAATTTATCTATTATTAGGAATGATAAGGAGATTAATGTACAAGTAAAATTGGGAAAGAAGTAGTGAAATTAATAATATTAGAAAAAACCTCAATTATATAAATTTCATTTAATAATTGAGGTTATAATTTTTAATAGAATTTTCAAAATTTTATTTTAACAAAAAAGAGCCATCTTGTTGTTTTTCAAGCTGGACATTAGATTGTAGACAAACTAGCGGGCGAAAACCTACAATGCTGCCGTCATAGATGTAATGTCCTACAAAGCCATCATAGTACACTATACACACAATATTACTAGCATCAGAAGGGCTCGCCACCCACATTACAGATGCATCATCTTGCTCATCTATTACATATAAATCATCTGCTGCATTTAAATAATCTGAAGTATTTTCTATATAATGGTTAAAACTTTCTCCACCATCTGAACTTATTTTATAACCATATTCATCTTCTGCTTGTGCTTGATATTTATTATTTGTATTATATTTTTCATTATATGATTTAAATAATAGTTCTAGTGTTGGTCCTCCTATTGCATATTATGCTTTATCTCCTGCAAATTTTCCCCATACTTCTTCACTTGTATCTAACATATATGCTACTGCTTTCATATTAGAATATGTGCTATTTTCACTACCATATTTACTAAAATAGTCGCTATTTAAATTTTGTAAACTTACATCTATAATATCACTTGCTCCATTGTAATCATTTATTATATTATTCATTGATAATTTGTATCCATTTCCATTATCAGTTATAGAGGTTCCACCTCTTCCATTAGGACAATAATTTTTATTAATATAATTGCTTGCTATTAAATATACATTTTCATTATCTGCATAAAATAATTTCCATGATTCTACTCCTGCATTATTTTCACAATCATATCCTTTTACTTCTGCCCCATATATTTCGCTTTTATCTTCTACTTTTGCTATATCTTCTGCTTTTACTACATCTCCTACTTGTATTCCTGTAGAACCAGAGCCTCCTCCAGAACTTGAATTTATTTCATTTATTTTTTGCTCTAATGTTGAATTTATATATCCTAATATGTCACTTTCATTATTTGCAGCATTTTTGTATTCATTTACTGCTTGCTGTGATTTATCCAGTATTCCTCCATTAAATACAAAGCTTAAACTTACTCCTGCGAGTATCAACAATACTATAATTGTGATTATTAATGCTACTAATGTAATACCATTTTTCTTTTTTACCATTTGCATTTTAATCTTCCTTTCTTCTTATGTTATTTTTCTCTATTAATAATATTTTTATGACAAAAATATTATATTTCATGTTTAATTTTTTTGCAATATTTATAAAACATTGATTTTGGCAATGTATGAATATGTTAATATTAGTAACATGAAAAGGGTTATGACTGCAACCTTCGGTTGCGGTGAATAATGAATAGTGAATGATGAATAATGAATAATTCTTGATTTTCTTAGATATGCATGAATTTGGGTTATTGATTGGAATAATTTAATATACTAAAATTTAATTGTTGACTTGTTTTATAAAGATAAGTATTGTAAAATATTAGCAACCTTACGCTAAATACAAGGCTAGCTCATTCTAAAGGGCGGAAAGGGGGCTATTGACTTGAATAACAGCGATGTGATTCTTCATTTAGTTGATATGATAATTGCTGAAAAAGAAGAAAACTTTAAGTTAAAACTACAACAGCAAGAGTCTCAACAAATGCAAGATGAAAATTCAAGCAAAGACTAATGTTGCAATACATAATAGTCGGCAGAGTAGGAGTTGCGCCTGCTCTGTTTTTTTTGCACAAATAAAAAAAGATGTGTAGTTGCGATACACATCTGCAATGCTTGAATAACAGCGATTTCAAACACATTTATTTTGTAGTTAAATAATAGCATATTATATTGAAATTGTCAAATTTTTTTGCATTCCAATTATCATTTGAAAAATAATTTATTGGAACATTATAGTTAAATTTTACTTCTCCTAAATTAATAATTTTGTATATTTGGCGAATTATATTAAAAAAATATTTTCAATAATAAATCATGTATTTTAACAATGCAAGGCGTTGATTTGCGATAATATTATTGTTATAATTATATAAATTTTTACAGAAGAAAAGGAGGAATATTATTATGAATTGCGATTTATTTATAAAATATGTCAGATTATTAATATAAGGGATATTTTAATAATTTATAATTTTAACAAAAAAGGGAGATAGAAATATGAAGAAAAACAAAGGAATAACATTGGTAGCTTTAATAATTACAATTATTGTTTTATTGATTTTGGCTGGAGTAAGTTTGAGTTTTGTATTTAATGGAGGAATACTTGATAAAGCTCAACTAGCAGTAAATAAATATCAGGAAGCAAGTGTAAATGAGCAGAAAATATTAAACAGTATTGATGGTTATATAAGTAATAAAATAAGTAATGGAACAGGAGGAACAGATTCAGATGATCCAGTAATTCCTGGTGATACAGATAGCATAGAGGTAGGAGATATAGTAACAGCAGAAGATATAGCAAAAGTAGAAGATAAAAGCGAAATATATGGGGCAGAAGTAAAAGGATATGATTGTGAAAATAATGCAGGAGTAGAATCATGGAAATTATTTTATGCAGATAATGAAAATGTATATTTAATAGCAAGCAATTATATTAATAAAAATTATTGTCCTAATGGAAGAGGTGGAACCTCTATAACTGATAATGGAAATGGATACAAATTATCAATGAATAATATAATAAATGATTACAATGGAGCAAGTGATATTATAGATGTAAGTTTACAAAATTTAAATAGCGACTATTTTAGTAAATATGGTAGTGAAAATAGCACATATTCTAATATGAAAGCAGTAGCATATATGTTAGATACAAGTGAAGAAGTATGGGGAAAATTTGCAGGAGATAAAGCATAATATGCAATAGGAGGACCAACACTAGAACTATTATTTAAATCATATAATGAAAAATATAATACAAATAATAAATATCAAGCACAAGCAGAAGATAAATATGGTTATCAAATAAGTTCAGATGGTGGAGAAAGCTTTGGATATTATATAGAAAATACTTCAGATTATTTAAATGCAGCAGATGATTTATATGTAATAGATGAAACAGATGATGCAGTTGCAATGTGGGTGGCGAGCCCTTCTGCTATTACTAGTAATTATGTGTATTAAGTGTGCTATGATGGCCGTGTAGCTTCTATCTTTATCTATAACTCTTTAGGTTTTTGCCCGCTAGTTTGTCTACAATCTAATGTCCAGCTTGAAAAACAGCAAGATGGCTCTTTTTTGTTAAAATAGTAAATTAAAGAATATAATTGTGCTAACAGGCCCCGTGTCTGTTGGCACATGAAAGAGGAAAAAATGAGTGTTATAAATATGGCAAAAGATATAAAAAAAGTTCATCCAGATTTTATAATATGTTATAAAGTAGGAGCATTTATACAGGTTTTTGGTAAAGATGCATATATAATTTCTTATATTTTTAATTATAATATAAAGAAAACAAAAGAAGATATTGCAACATGTGGTTTTCCGAAACAAATTATACCAAGGATATGTGCAAAATTAGAACAAAGAAAAATAAATTATATGATTATAGATACAAGAAATAATTATGATGTGGATGAAAAATTTGATAATAAAAATTTAAATCAATATGAAAAAATATTTATAGATGCGTATAAATACATAAAAATTAAAAATAAAATATTGCATTTACAGGAGGAATTATTAAATAGAATAGATAAAGAAAATGTAATAGAAAAAATTAAAAAGATAGAAGAAATAGTGTATGAGAATAGAAAAGTTTAAGGTAATACAATATATTAGAGAATTATTAATTATAATAGATAAAAATATGGATAATTTTCCTAAAAAAGATATAGAATTAAAAAATAGAATTAGATCTAATTCTTATGATTTATTAGAAATAGCATATGAAGCAAATACTACTCAAAATATAGAATATAAGAAGGAATTATTAAATAGAGCAGTTGCGAAAGTAAAGGTAATAGATTTTTTATTAAATTTGTCTTTTGATAAAAAATTATTACAGAGAAAAGATATTATAAATTTCGGAAACAAAATGGATGATATTACAAAATATTTGATAGGTTGGAATATTATAAATAATTTGGCATATAATATTAATAGATACAAAATATGGAATATGTACATAACAAAATATGGAATATGTACATAAGTATTGACATTAATAAAACAAAGTAGTATAATAGTAAAAGTAAGACATCGCGGGATGGAGCAGTTGGCAGCTCGTTGGGCTCATAACCCAAAGGTCGCAAGTTCGAGTCTTGCTCCCGCAACCAATAAAGAATAAAGTAAAATAGCATGTATTTTTAAATACATGCTATTTTGCTTAACTTTAGAGTTACTTCCAGCTATACTGAGGAGTAAAAAAATTATAATTATGATAAAAGTAACAAAAAATTATTCTCAATGTTATAATAATTTTAAGCGGCTGAAATAAGTGTTGGTTAGTAATATAGCCTTATAGGTTCATATGAAAATCCACCGGTTATACCAGTGGATTTTTATGTTGTTGATTAATATGCATCTTGAATTTCATCCATTAAAGTTACATTTATAATAGAGCCTTCTTCAAGTTCTGTTCCATTTATAGGTGATTGAGAAATTACCTTTCCGGAACCTTCTATACTTATATTTAAATTTTTAGATTTAAGTGAATTTATTGCTTGCTCTGCAGTCATACCTTTAAGAGATGGTACAGCAACTGTATTTTTTTCTGTTTGAGTTTGATCATATAAAAAGATTTTAGAATCTTTTATTAATGAAATTCCGCTTTTTGGAACTTGTTCATTAACAATTGTTGTTGTTTTATCTCCACTATATTTAGATTCTACACTGAATCCTGCATTTTTTAATATCTCTTCAGCTTCTGTAATAGTTTTACCAGTAACATCAGGTAAAATAGTTGTTGTAAAATCTGAATTACTATCAGAGGTATTTGTATTTGTTGAAGGAATACCTAAATAAGGTAATGCTTCAGATAATATTTGTCTTACGACTGGACCTGCTGTTTCTCCACCTTGATATTTACCAGCTTGAGGGTCATATAATGTAACAAGAACTACAAGTTGTGGATTTTCGACAGGTGAAATTGCTATAAATGAAGAGGTATAACCATCATCTTTTTTACTATATATAGGCTCTGATGTTCCACTTTTTCCACCAACAGAATATCCTTCCATTTTAACATATCTACCAGTTCCATATTGTACAACAGAATAAAGTAAATCTTTTACTTTATCTGCAGTAGTTTTAGAAACAACTTGTCTTACTTTTTCAGGTTCTATATTTGTTACAACACCAGTATCTGTATTTATTACTTGTTTTACAATTCTTGGCTTCATTAAAATACCATCATTTGCTATAGCAGATACAGCTGTTATTAATTGAAGTGGTGTTATATTAAATCTTTGACCAAATGACATTGTAGCTAAATCAACAGGGCCTACATCATCTTCTTCTTTATAAAATATACTATTTGTTTCTCCAGCTAAATCAACACCAGTTTTATCAAAAAGTCCGAATGCTTTATAATATTTATATAATGTTCGTGTACCAATTCTGGCACCTAACTGCATAAATGCAGGGTTACATGAGTTTTGAAGGGCGTCTCTTAAAGATTGTTCTCCATGAGGATTATCATGTCTCCAACATCTTATATAAGTATCATATATTTGTTCACCACCAGTACAAAGGAAATCTTTTTCTGTATCTGTTTGAACAACACCTTCTTCTAATCCTATAGCAGCAGTTATTATTTTGAATGTAGAACCAGGTTCATAACCATTACTTACTGCAATATTTTTTCTCATTTCTTCTAAAAAGTTAACCTGCTCTTCTCTAGTAGTTAAAGAATTATATTTTTCCTTTTGACTATCTGTATATGGCTCAGATGGAGTATTTAAATTATAATCTGGATATGTGGCCATTGCTTTTATATCTCCAGTAGAAGGATCCATTATAATTACATTTCCACCTCTTGAGCAATTATTTTCTTCTACGGCTTGTTTTAAATATTTTTCTGCAATAGTTTGAAGACGATAATCTAAGGTTAAAACTATATCACTACCATTTTCAGCTTCGATATATTGTTCACTATCATTTGGTATTTCTTGTGATTCTCCACCTCTTAAACTAGTAATTTTTCCGGGGGTTCCAGTTAGAACAGAATTCCATTTATATTCAATTCCAGCTAGTCCAACATTATCACTACCACAAAATCCAATTAAATTTGAAGCAACATTATTGTATGGATAGTAGCGTTTAGAATCTTCATCTATATTTATCCCAGTACTAATCTTATTTTCTTCCATCCAATTTTTTAATTCTGATATTTGATCATGTTCTACTTTTCTGGCTATTGTTTGAAAAGCTGAATCACTATTAACTTTTTCAAGTGTTGTATTATAATCAACACCTAATATATCACTAAAAGCTTTCGCAACTTTTTCTTTATTTTCTGCTTTTATGTAAGTAGGATTAATAGATACTGTGTCGACACTTGCACTTATAGCCAAAGCTTTTCCAGTTGAATCATAAATAGTTCCTCTATTTGGACTTATAACTTGATTTATAGTTTGTTGATTATAAGCCATCATTTTATATGTATCACCTTTAATAAAATCTATCCAAGATAATCTAATAGTTAATAATAAGAATATAATAAATACAATTATAATTCCTATAACTAATTTTTTAGATAAGCCTTTTCTAAATTCTATTTCAGCTTCTTTTAATTTATAATTTTTTCTTTTTTTTGACATGTATTATAAAAAAACCTCCATTTATTTAATTAATATGTACAAAAATTCAATATAAATTATAAATAAAAAGAATAAAAAAATCAATATTTATTTTGTAATTAAAGCACATATAAATTGTAGAAAAATTATAATTCACTTCATAAGATTTTGAAATAATAATATTGAATAAATTTCGACTCTGAAAAGTGACTATGTAATACATGCGGAAAAATAATTTTAATAAGGTATTGAAATAAAAAAATGATAGTGATATTATAAAAATACAGTTAAAAAAGTAGATTAAAAAAAAACCGAATTTTTAGGTTAGATTTTAATCTACTTTTTTTGTATATATGGAGCTACTTATTTATTATATAGAATTACTAAAATAATAAATAAGAAAATAATTAGACGTATTAATAATTATAGTATTATTAAAATTTTTAGGAGGTATATCATGGTAACAAAATATGTATTTGTAACAGGAGGAGTAGTATCTGGATTAGGTAAAGGGATAACTGCAGCATCACTTGGGAGATTGTTAAAAAATAGAGGATACAATGTAAGAATACAAAAATTAGATCCATACATAAACATTGATCCAGGAACAATGAGTCCATATGAGCATGGAGAAGTATATGTAACAGAAGATGGAGCAGAAACAGATTTGGATTTAGGACATTATGAGAGATTTATAGATGAAAATCTAACAAAAAATTCAAGTGTAACAACAGGAAAAATTTATGCAAATGTAATTAATAGAGAAAGAAGAGGAGATTATTTAGGAAAAACTGTTCAAGTAATACCTCATATAACAAATGAAATAAAAGACAATATATATAGTTTTGAAGATGAAGGAATAGATGTAGTAATAACAGAAATAGGAGGAACTGTTGGAGATATAGAAAGTCTTCCATTTTTAGAAGCAATAAGACAAGTAGGACAAGAAAAAAATAGAGATGATGTTGTTTATATACATGTTACATTGTTGCCATATATAAGTGGGTCAAATGAAATTAAATCAAAACCTACACAACATTCAGTAAAAGAATTGCAGTCTTTGGGAATTAAGCCAGATATATTAGTATGTAGAACTCAAATTGATATACCAGAAGAAGTTAGAGAAAAATTAGCTTTATTTTGCAATGTAAAAAAAGAAAGTGTTATACAAAATAGTACTGTTGAATGCTTGTATGAAGTGCCTTTGATGCTTGAAAAAGAAGGTTTAGCAAAAGAGGTATGTAAATATTTAAATATGAAAAATATAGTAACAAGAAATGAAGAATGGGCAGAAATGGTAGATAAAATAAAAAATGCTAAAGATAAGAATATAACAATAGGAATAGTAGGAAAATATGTTAAATTAGAAGATTCATATTTATCAGTTGCTGAATCTGTAAGACATGCAGGATTTAATAATAATATAAAAGTAAATATTAAGTATATTGATTCAACTAAAGTGAGTCCTAGTACTGCAGAAGATATATTAAAAGATTTAAATGGAATTATTGTACCTGGAGGATTTGGAAAACGCGGAATTGAAGGAAAAATAAATACAATAAAATATGCAAGGGAAAATAATATACCTTTTTTAGGAATATGTCTGGGAATGCAACTAGCAGTTGTTGAATTTGCTAGAAATGTGTTGAATTTAGATGATGCAAATTCAGAGGAATTTAGTAAAGAAAGTAATAATAAAGTTATACATATCATGGATGAACAAAAGAATCTTAAGAAAAAAGGTGGAACAATGAGATTGGGTGCATATCCATGTGTATTAATGAAAGATACTATGGCAAGAGAGTTATATGGAGATATAGATGCAGTATATGAAAGACATAGACATAGATATGAATTTAATAATGATTATAGAGAAATGTTTGAGGAAAACGGAATGATTTGTTCTGGAATATCACCAGATAAAAATTTAGTAGAAATAGTGGAATATAAAAAACATCCATATTTTATTGCATCTCAATTTCATCCTGAATTTAAATCTAGACCTAATAGACCATCACCATTATTTGATGGATTGATAAAAGCATGCATAAAGAAAAAGTAACTATTTAGAGGTAAAAGATATGACAATAATATGCAAAAATATAATAAAATAGTTGTAGGGGCGAACAATGTTCGCCCGCACTACATAGCCATTACTCAAAATCTTTATCTCAATTTATAATATGTGAATAGCAGGAATATTAACTAAAGAAAAAGTAAATTTTATTTATTGTATTGAAAAATTTGAATAAAAAATGTAAAATAAAACAGTTATTACAATAGAAAGGATTGTTGATTTTATGTTTTTAATTGTTGGATTGGGAAATCCAGAAAAAGACTATAGCAGAACAAGACATAATATGGGATTTGATGTTATAAATAAAATTGCAGATGAATTTGATATAGAAATTTCTAGAAGTCGCTTTAAAGGAATATATGGAAGTGGAATGATAGATGGAAATAAAGTTATTTTATTAAAGCCTCAAACTTTTATGAATTTAAGTGGAGAAAGTATAATAGAATTTAAGAATTTTTATAAAATAGAAAATAATAAAATTATTATTATATCAGATGATATAGATTTAGAACCTGGAAAGATTAGAATTAGAAAAAAAGGAGGACCAGGTACTCATAATGGAATGAAATCTGTAATTCATTATTTAAATTCTGATGATTTTATAAGAGTGAGAGTTGGAATAGGAGTACCAAAAGATGATGAATCTTTGGTAGAGTATGTTATAGGATATATACCAGATGAAGAATATGAAGTGCTTCAAGAAGGAATAGATATTGCTAAAAATGCAGTTGTTGATATAATAAAAAATAATGTAGATTATGCTATGAATAAATATAATGGAGCTAAATAATGCAAGAGTTAGTTATAAGTAAAATTAATAATACAAGAAGAATATTATTAGTGGAAGATGGAAATATTGTTGAACAATATGATGAAGATATATTTTCAAAAGAAAATATAGGAGATATCTATAAAGGAAAAATAAGGGATATAAAAAAAGGGCTAGAAGCGGTTTTTGTTGATATTGGTGAAAAAAAGAATGTTTTTATGCATATTAAAGATATTAAACAAGATTATCCTATAAAGATAGGACAAGATATATTAGTACAAATTAAAAAAAATGAAACAGAATATAAAAATGCAAAAGTATCTAATAAAAATATTAGTATAACAGGTAAATATTTAGTTTTACTTCCAAATGTAAATTTTATTACAGTTTCTAAAAAAATAGAAAATAATAATGAAAAAAATAGATTGAAAGATTTGGTAAATAAATACATACCAAATAATATGGGAGCTGTAATTAGAACTGCAGCTGAAAATAAAGAAGAGGTAGATATAAAAGAAGATATACAGTTTTTACAAAAAACTTGGAATAAAATATTAAATAATGAATGTAATGAAATAGGTTTAATATATAGTATGGATTCATTAATAAGGAGAATATTAATAGATTTAACAGGAAAAAATGTAACAAAAATAATTGTTGATAATGAAGATGATTATGAATTTGTTAAAAAAATTGTTAATGAATTAGAAAGAAATATAGATGTAGTTATAGATAAAAAAGTATACGAAAAATATAATGTAGAAAAAGTATTAAGTAAAATAAAACAAAAAAAGATATGGCTAAAATGTGGAGGTTTTATTGTTATTGAAAAAACAGAGGCATTAACAGCAATAGATGTTAATTCTGGAAAGTATATTGGAAAAGATAGTTTGGATAAAACAGCTTTTAAAGTAAACAAAGAAGCAACTCAAGAAATTGCTAAACAAATAAGATTAAGAGATATAAGTGGAATAATTGTTATAGACTATATAGATATGAAAAGTGAACAAGATAAGAAACAATTAAGAGATTTTCTAGTGGAAGAATTAAAAAAAGATAGGTCAAGAGTTGGGATATACGATTTTACAAAGCTAAATTTGCTAGAAATAACTAGAAAGAAAATGTATAGTGGTAATTTACGGTATACGATTTTGATATAATAATATTTCATAAATTTTTCGGCTCAATACGATATTTAAGAATTTGTAACATAATTTATTGAGCCTCTTTCATTCAGGCTCAAAATCAAAGATTTTGCCCATGAACATTCCTCAATAAATTATATAACAAATTCTATAAATATCTCCAATCGCATTCAAAATTTATTCAATATTATTATATCAAAATCTTTATCTTATATTGTTAAAATTTTTCTGATGAGATACTACTTGACATAATATAGAAAATATAGTAATATATTTAAGTATTAATATATTTTAGGAGGTAATAAAATGACTATTAAATTACCATTAGAAAATTTGCCAAATACTATAAATATAAGGGGGTTAAGTTTAGACAGAAAAAACAAGAAATTAATATTTAATAGTAGTATTGGAAGTTTCAAATATGGTCGGATAATACGGTTATTAACTAGAAAGGTTGAGTTAGACGGTAATATTCATTGCTCATATTGTGGAAAAGTATTAAAGAATAATGAAATCTTTTATAATAGAATATATCCGAGAGAAGTAGGAGGTATAAAAATACCTCAAAACATGTTAATAACATGTTCAAAATGCAATAAAAACAAGGGGAATATGACCAAATTTGAGTACTTAGAATATATTAATTCTAATGAAAAACAAAAGAAAGTCATAAAACAAAAGGTAAAGAAATCTATGGAATTTTATAGAAAAGAAAGAGCTTATAAAATTCCTAAAACATGGATTGAATACATTAACATCAATACAACAGAATTAAAAACAAAATTGCTTAAAATAAACAATAAAAAAATGTTGTATGAGAAAGAATTTTATGAAAAATACGAATATTTTATTACTCCAATTATAATAAATACTCAAAATTATATATTAAATGGGGTGGAAAAATATAAGATAGCTCAAAAAGAAAAACTGGATAATATTCCAGTTATAATAATTGAAAATATAAAAATAATTTAAATATTATTGACTTCTATATTATTATATAGAAGTCAATATATCTATTAAGGGAAATTATATATTATACAAGGAGGAAAATATGAAAGTAGGATTTATTTCACTTGGTTGTTCAAAAAATTTAGTAGATACAGAAATGATGATTGGATTGTTGAAAAACGAAGAATTTGAAATTGTGAATGATGAATCACAAGCTGAGATTTTAATAATTAATACATGTGGATTTATAGAGTCAGCAAAACAAGAAGCAATAGATACTATACTTGAGATGGCTAAATATAAAGAAATTGGTAATTGCAAATATTTAGTTGCTACAGGTTGTTTAGTACAAAGATATAAAAAAGATTTGGAAAAATTATTACCAGAAGTTGATTTGTTTATTAGTATAGATGAATATGATGAATTTTGGAATAAAATAAAAAAATTAATTGATAATAAAAATGAAAAAGTTGAAACAAAATTAGATTATTTAAATAGAGTAATAACAACAGGAAATACAACAGCATATTTAAAAATAGCAGAAGGTTGTAGTAATTTTTGTACATATTGTGCAATACCATATATAAGAGGAAAATATATTAGTAGAAAATATGAGGATATAATTAAAGAAGCAGAGCAATTAGCTAAAAAAGGTATAAAGGAAATAATAATAATTGCACAAGATACAACTAAGTATGGTATAGATTTATATGGAAAGCAAAGACTTCATGAGTTAATAAGAGATATAAGTAAAATTGAAAATATAAAATGGATACGCTTTTTGTATGCATATCCCGAGAGTATAACAGATGAATTGATAAATGAAGTAAGAAATAATAATAAAGTGTGTAAATATTTTGATATACCTATACAACACATATCAAATAATATATTAAAAAGAATGAATAGGAAAACTACAGGAGAAAATATAAGAAATTTAATAAAAAAATTAAGAACTGAGATTCCAGAAGTAGTATTAAGAACATCTTTAATTGTAGGTTTTCCAGGAGAAACAAATGAAGAATTTGAAGAATTATATAATTTTATAAAAGAAGTACAATTTGACAAATTGGGTGTATTTATGTATTCAAAAGAAGATGGTACACCAGCAGCAAAATTTACAAATCAAGTGCATTATAAAACAAAGCAGAGTAGATGGAATAAAATAATGCAAGAACAAAATATTATTTCTACTAATATATTAAAAAAGAAAATAGGAAAAGAGTATATGGCATTAATTGAAGGAATATCTGAAAATAATAAATATTATATTGCTAGAACATATATGGATGTTCCAGACATGGATGGTGTAATTTTTATAAAAAATAATAATAATTGTAAAATTGGAGATTTTGTAAATTGTAAAGTTATTAATGTAAAAGAATATGATTTAATAGGTGAAGTTGTTACAATTCATGCTATATGATTTTGATATAATAGTATTGAATAAATTTTGAATGCGATTGAAGATGTTTATAGAATTTGTTATATAATTTAATGAGGAATGTTCATGGGCAAAATCTTTGATTTTGAGCCTGAATGAAAGAGGCTCATTAAATTATTTTACAAATTCTTAAATATTGTATTGAGCCGAAAAATTTATTCAATATTATTATATCAAAATCTTTATATATTTTATTAGCTCTGAATTATAACGTGAAATTATGGATAAAAAAATATAAACTATATTTAATAAAAATATTATTACATTAGAAAATAAATTTCAAAATGTAATAAATTATTAAACATAGTTTATATTTTTTTAATTGTAAGGAATAAATTTCTTTACAATATTATCATTATTTATTTCTGATTTGTCTGTGTGTTTATATGCTTCAAAGGATTTACAAATAGTATCTTCAATTAAATCTTCAACCTCATCCTTAGAAGAATGTTCTGCCAAAACTAATTCACTTATTAGAATTTGTTTAGCGTTTACAAGCATTTTTTTCTCGCCAGTAGAAAGTCCCTTTTCTTTTTGTTTAAAGCTTAGATTTCTAACTACATCTGCGACTTCATAGATGTCTCCACTTTTCATTTTGTCCATGTTATCTCTATATCTCTTATTCCAATTCATAGACATTTCTGTACTATCATGTCCTAATATACTGAAAACTTTGTCAGCTTTTTCTTTATCAATAATGTTTCTTACACCAATTGATTCTGCCTTATTAATAGGAACCATGACTTTTACTTCTCCTGGCATTTCTAATATGTAATAAGGTTCTGTCTTTCCTAAAATATTTTTTTCTTCAATGTCCTTAATAGTTCCAGCCCCGTGCATTGGGTAAACTATTTTATCTCCAATATTAAACATATAAAGCAACTCCTTCCATACACACTACAACTATTATAACTCAAAAAAAGCTAAAAGTCAAAGTAAAAAAATGTAAAAAGTGGTTTTATACTACCTTTTTACATAGTTGAACCAAAGCCTCCATTCCTACTCCCAGAAGCGATATCAGTATCTGTAGTTGAAAAATTTAAAAAAATTGCTTGACCTATTCTATCTCCTTTTTTTATAGTAATAGCTTTGTCTGAAAAATTGTAAAAAGAGAACATTATATGACCTTCATTACCTGGATTATTATAGTAATCTGAATCTACTATACCAACACTATTTGCAACTACTAGACCTTTTTTTAATGGATTTGAACTTCTATTAACTAGCATTAAAAATTCATTTTCTTTGAAATATGCTTTAATACCTGTTTCTACAAGTATAGGTGCTTGACCTAGTTTAAAAACTGGTATAATAGTGTCTTTTGCAGCTTCTATATCATATCCTGCAGAATTTTGGGTCTGTCTTTTAGGTAAATTTATATTTTTATCTTTATATGAATTTATTATTTCAAAACCTCTATTTTTATCCATAAAAACCTCCAATTATAAAATAAAATTTATTAAAAATATTTATTACAATTCGCGGCTATAGATTTTGATATAATAATATATAATAAATTTTTCGGCTCAATACGATATTTAAGAATTTGTAAAATAATTTAATGAGCCTCTTTCATTCAGGCTCAAAATCAAAGATTTTGCCCATGAACATTCCTCATTAAATTATATAACAAATTCTAAAAACATCTCCAATCGCATTCAAAATTTATTATATATTATTATATCAAAATCTATAAACCATAATATATAAAAATTAAATGTAGGGGCGAACATTGTTCGCCCGCACTACAAAGCTATTTCTCGATAAATTGAAAATATAAATTTTAAATTAGATGTGAATAATCAATATTATTATACCAAAATCTTTATATATTTTATGGCTGTGAATAGTAATAAATACCTAAGTACAATTTATATCATTAATAAAAACATATTGCAAATGATTGACATAAAATATATAAATAAGTATTTTTACTTTATATGAAATTACATTTCCCATAAAGTAAAAATACTAGATGCAAAGAAAAATTGCTTTGCAATTTTTCGCATCAACTTTTAAATATAACTATAAAAAATTAGGAAGTGTATAAATTGATAGTAAATTTAGATAAATTGAAAATAAATAATGTAGGTATAGTAAAAAGTATTAAATTAGAAGAAGAAATAAAAAGGAGAATATCAGATTTAGGTGTTGTGAAGGGAACAATAATAAAACCAGTATTTAATAGTGCTTGTGGAGGAATCAGGGCTTATGAAATAAGAAATATTTTACTTGCAATAAGAGATGAAGATGCAAGATATATATATATAGAATTATGTTGAAAAATAAAAAAGATTTGATATAATGGAAAATAAAAAGGGGAAATATAATGAATTTAGTTTTAGCTTTAATACTTTTTAATATTTTAATTTTATTATATCAAATTATAATTGAAGTTTTTACAATATTGTTTAGAATAACAGGAATTAATTTAGAAAAAAGTAGATTTCAAGTAATATCTATTCTAACTTGTACAGGATTTACCACAAGTGAAAGTGAAACAATGTTATTAACTAAAAGAAGAAGAAAATTAACAACTGCTATGATGATGTTTAGTTATATTTTTAATGTAACTATAGTTTCTATTATTGTTAATTTATTAATTTCAACATCTACTACAAATATGCATGAAATAAAATTAGGAATATTATTAACTGTTATAAATATTATATTAATCTTTTTTGTTAGAAGATCTAAATGGTTTAAAAGTGTATTAGATAAATTTATTATAAAAATAACTAATAGCAAAATAATGAGAAGAGGGAATAGTCTTTTTGTATATGACACATATGGGACAAAATCAATAGTGGAAGTTGAAATAAAAAATTTAAGGGAAAGTTTTAAAAATAAAACAATTGAGGAAATAGGACTTAAAGAAAAATATGATATACAGTTATTAGTACTAAAAAGAGGAGAAGAAATAATAGATTTAGTATATGGTGATATTAAATTAGAAAATAATGATGTAATTGTAGTTTTTGGTAAAATGAAAAATATAAAAGCAGCTTTTTTAAAAAGTGAAGATAAATTAAAAACAAGTGAAAATAAATAATTCTTAAAAATGATATTTATAAATAGTATAAGTATCATTTTTTTGCATTATCGATGCACAAAAAATATTGTACGTTTCTTACTATCCATTAAATTAATATAGTAAATGTAAAAAAACAGAGAAAAGGTCTAGCGAAGCTACATTTGTCATATATTTTCATATGGGGGAAAAAGTATGTTAGAAAAAGAATATAAAATTTGTTTGGTTGGAAATCCTAATGTAGGAAAAAGTACTATATTTAATGGATTAACAGGATTACATCAACATACAGGAAATTGGGCAGGAAAAACAGTTGAAAATTCAGAGGGTGTGTGTTTTTATAACAATAATACATATAGACTTATAGATATACCAGGAACATACTCTATTATGTCAGATTCGGAAGAAGAGGAGATTGCAAGAGATTATATTTGCTTTGGTAATTATGATTGTATAGTAATTGTTGTTGATGCAACATGTTTAGAAAGAAATTTAAACTTAGTATATCAAATATTAGAAATTACAAATAAGGTTGTGTTATGTGTTAATTTAATAGATGAAGCAAGAAAGAAAGGCATATATGTAGATACAAATAAATTATCTAAAATATTACATATACCAGTTGTAGAAACAGTTGCAAGAAAAAAGAAGACATTAAAAATTTTATTAGAAAAGGTTACTAGTGAAGTTTGTACAAAAAATATTTGCTATAAAGACAATACAAATGTTCTGGTAAGAAATAAATATAATGAAAATATTGAATTTTGTATTCAAGTGTTAATGGAAAGCTTAACTAAAATAATTGAAGACAAACGATTAGCAAGATGGGTAGCAATAAAATTAATAGAAGATAATAAAAAGATAATAGAGAAAATATCAAAAAATTTAAATATTAATTTTTTAAATCTACAAGAAGAAATAAAATATGTTAGAAAAATATTAAATGATTTAAATATAAGTACAGCTAATATTTCTGATGTATTAATTGAAGATATATTTAAAAATATTGAAAAAGTAGTAAAAGAAGTAATTATAACAAAAGAAGAATATTCTGAAAGAGATAGAAAAATAGATAAAATATTAACATCAAAAATTTTTGGTATACCTTTAATGCTATTATTTTTAGGAATAATATTTTGGATTACGATTGTAGGAGCAAATTACCCATCTAGTTTATTAAGTAATTTATTTACAATGCTAGAAGAAAAGTTGTCAATGTTTTTCGATTATATAAATTCACCTATATGGCTGAAGGGTGTTTTGGTTGAAGGAATGTTTAGAACTTTAGGATGGGTAATATCAGTTATGCTTCCACCAATGGCAATATTTTTCCCATTATTTGCATTATTAGAAGATTTAGGATATTTACCAAGAATAGCATTTAATTTAGATAGTTTTTTTAAAAAAGCAGGTACCACAGGTAAACAGGCACTAACCATGTGCATGGGAATGACAATGTGGTATTTTTTTACATCACAGGAAATGTAATTTCCTGTGATGTAAAAAAATAAATATATAGAAATTAAAAAATTTAACTTAATATAATGTTAAATTCTATACGAGACTTATTTTCTGCATTGTTGTAAGCTTTTTCTTTAACAATTATTTTATCTAATAATCCTTCAATATAATATTCTAAATTATTATAAGAAATATCTAATTCGTTAAAAATATTTTCTTGTATTTTGTGAAAATATTGTTTTTCGTTTTTATTATGAGATTTTTGTATTTTTCTTAATTTTTCATTTATTGTGAGAATTTGATTTTCAATAGATTTATATTTTGAAGTTAAATCATTTTTAGTAAAAATTCCATCTAATGCTAAATCTAATAATTTATCTTTTTTGTTTTTTAAAATATGTAATTGTTTTTGTAAGTTTTTTTCGTTATCACAATTTTCTTTTGATTTAGAAAATTCTATATAAATATTAAGTAATTCATTATAAATTTCATTTTTATAAATACAATATTTTTTAAAAAAGTCAATTAATATATTATATATTTCTTCTTCCTTAAAATAAGCTGAAATACAATCCTTTTTTCCTGTTTTATGAAAATATCCACAATACCAATAAATTATACTAGGTTTGTTTTTATGATGTCTAATTTTTCTTACATAATTACATTTATGTTTTTCACAATATAATTTTCCTGAAAGTGGGTATAATGTTTGGTGCTTTCTATACATATTAGATGATTTACTTCTACTTAATAATTTTTGGTTTGCTTTTTCCCATAAATCTTCAGATACAATGGGAGGAACTTTTTCATAATCTTTATAAATTTTCCAATTATCTTGACTGTAAAAGTTTCTTTTTTTAGTCCTATAATCAACAACTGTAGATAATTTACCTGTATAATATCCCTTGTATTTTGGGTTTTGTATAATTTTTTTTAATGTATTTTGATGAATTGCATTTCCATTGTGATTTAGATATCCGCACTTTACTAGTTCCATAGATAATTTTTTTAAACCGATTTTAGTATTATTTGCATATATGTCAAAAATTTTTTGTATTAAAGGAGCTTCAGTTTCATCAATAACAAGTTTACCCCTTTCTTTTCTATATCCCCAAATATTATTTGTTCCAAGTACTGTACCTTTTTCGATAGCACGTTTAAAACCAAACTTTGTTCTTTCAGAAATTTTTCTAACTTCGTCTTGTGCCATACTAGACATTATTGTAAGCCTTAATTCACCATCATTAGAAGCGGTTATTATATTATCAGATAAAAAATAAACACAAACATCATATTCTAATAATTTTCTTGTATAAAATAAACTATCAATTGTGTCACGAGAAAATCTTGAGACTTCTTTTGTAATAATTAAATCAAACTTTTTTTGTTTTGCATCATCAATCATATTCATGAAATTTTCACGTTTTAAAGAAGATGTCCCAGTAATGCCTTCATCAATATATCCTCTAATAAGAGACCAGTTAATATTTTTTCTAATATATTCTTCAAAAAATGATACTTGATTTTCAAGTGAATTAATTTGTTCTTCCTTTTCTGTGGATACTCTTGCATAATAAACTACATTTAATGGCAAATCAAAAATAGTTTTTCCAGAATTTAATTCTTGCTTCATTTCATACAAAGTAAATAATTTAATCACCCCATTATTTATTTTTTTGCTCATATAATAATTTATCTAATTTTTTGGATGTGTAATTATACATATCTTTTTCAATAATATTTTTTTCATACAATATTTTATTAATAATATATTCTATTTTTAATTTTATATATTTTTCATTCATATAAAACTCCATTTGAGATTTTGTATATAAGAATTAATTTTTATAGATTAATTCTATAAATAAGTTTATTATAAAATATTTATAATATTACAAATTTAAATATTGATACAAAAAAATAGATTTTATAAAATTATATAAAATCTATTTAAATAAATATTTATTTTCTCTTCTTAATAATTTTTAGTGAAGTTAAGATAAAAATTACAATAGCAACTATAATTGTACCTAATGTAACAGTATCAGAAGTAGCTGTAGAAATATTATTGGAATTTACATTATTCACAGAATTATTATTAGAATCTGTTTCTTGGCTCCAAATTCCTATTTTTGAGTTTTGAGCTTCATATTCACTTGTTTGAAGAATTCCTGCATATTTATAATTATTTTGTAGCATATATGTTTTTGCTAGACCTTCTTTTATAATTAAATTCTGGATAAGTTCACCATCAACCCATACCCAAGCAAGATATCTATCATATTTATCTTTTTGATCAGAATTTTCATCAAATTCTATTTCTATTTTAGAAGCATTTGTTAATTTATTTTTAGTAAAATCACTAGCTTCCTTACCAAAAGGCTGAACAGGAGTATTGGGTTTTACAGTTTCAGGTGTATCTATTCCTAAGAATCTAACAGTAATTTCTTCGCCATTCATTATAAATTTAGCAGTATCTCCATCTACTGTGTCTGCGAGTGTAACTTCTATTTTTTCTGTATTATTATCATTATTATTAGATATTACATTAAAATTTTCATCATAATAAACAGCAGGAGCAATAATTACCCATCTTTGTTTTTTCTCATCCCATTCTACTTGATGATAATGTCTTTGTCCATCTTCATTATGATATCCATAATATTTATTATCGTGAAGAACTATTTTATCAGAGTTTTTATCTTTCCATCCTGTAATATTTCCACCATGTGCAAAAGAGTATATAGGTATAAGAAATAGACAAAGTAATGTAATTAATATTTTATATAATTTCATATTAACCTCCAAATTAGTTAAAATATAAGGTAGTATATCAATAAAAATAAAGATAATCAAGGAGAATATTATTATATCAAAACCTATAAACCATAATTAAAAAAAATAAATAACAAGCTGGATCCTAGAAAGCATTTCTCAAAAAATTGAAAATATAGCCGTGAATAGTAACTTTATATTTTAAGATACTAATAAATATTAAAAATATATATAGTGAAATATAAAATAATATGATATACTTTAAATAATATTTCTATATAATAGGAGGTATCAATGAATTCAAAAGAATTAATAAAATATTGGGTAGAAAGTTCAGATAGAGATTATGAATCTATGATAAAAAATTATGAAGTAAAACAATATACATGGTCATTGTTTATTGGTCATCTCGTATTAGAAAAATTATTAAAAGGAATATATGCTAAAATAAATGAAGATAATCCATATCCACCTAAAATTCATAATTTAAATATATTAGCAGAAAAATGTGGATTGAAATTAAATCAAAAACAAATAAAAACATTATTTATATGTAATTCATTTAATATAAGTGCAAGATATGAGGATTATAAAAATGAGTTTTATGAAAGGTGTACAAAAGAATATACAGAAGAAAAAATAAATAATATTAAGGAGATGAGAGAATGGTTAAAAAAAATGTTGATATAAATATAATAAATATAGTTGAAAAATATATAGATATAGTATCAAAGAAATTTAATGTAAGAGAAGTATATATATTTGGTTCATATGCAAAGGGAACTAATAATGAAGATAGTGATATAGATATAGCCATAATATTAGATAGTAATATTAATACACTAGATTTAATGGTAGAATTAATGATATTAACTCAAAATATAGATTTAAGAATAGAACCACATCCAATAAAAATAAAAGATTTCGAAGAAGGAAATCCTTTTATTGAAGAAATAAAAAATACAGGATTAAGAGTTGCATAAAAATACTTAATCATAAAATTACACATATAAATTGTAGAAAAAATCAAAATAACAGCTGTATGGGCGAACAGTGTTCGCCCGCCCTCAATGGCATTACCTAAAAAATTCAAAAAATACTTGAAATATGGAAAATTATGTATTATAATAAAACTATTATTTCTAAAATAAGTAAATCTACTTATTTATATCCAAATTAAAGGAAGTGTAAAATTGAATAATTTATTAGATGATTTAAAAGACATGTCTTATGACGTGTTAAAGGGCTTAGACAGTTTAATTCATGATAAGGAGGGACTAGAAGTAGTTGATAATTTTATACATGAATTAGGAGAAAGTATAACAAAATCAAATTCTGAGAGATTTTTAGATGATATATCTATATACACCAGTTTAAATTTTGCAGGATTTGAAGAAGATTATGCTGTGTGTTTTGATTATAATAATAAAGATATTTATTATATACCAAAAGATAGAATTGAAGGTAATATGCCAGAAATAGGAGAAGTACTTAAAAAAGATAAGGATAATAATTTTTATGTTGACTATACAGGAATACCAATAAATGAACAAGATGTTGAAAAGTATATTGAAGAATGTAAAATAAAAAGAATAAATTCTAGAGTTGATGATAAATTTGTTGTAGAAGAGGTAAATAAAGATTATATCGAGTGCATAAATCAATTTACATCAGAAAAAGAAAATTTACCAATAGATGATATAAAGGAAGAAATAAAAATAGGAGATATTCTCATATATCAAGATGGAGAATGGAAAAAAGCCTAGCAAAATGCTAGACTTAAAATTAATCGATATCAAATAAAAGTTTTATATTAGATATATCCCTATTTTTTGTATATAATATTTTTATGTTAGATTTTGTATAATTTTTGAAATTAACCTGAACATGTAATACCCAAGTAGCATCAGATACTTTTATAAAATTCTCATTAGTTATTGGATTTGAATTTGATTTCTTATATCCATCAGTTCTTATAAAAGAATGTGATGAATAAGGATGTTTTGAATTATAATCTTTTACAAAATACTCCCCATTTGGATTTGTGAAACAAATGTAATTTAAATTGTGTTTTTTCATGAACTCAATATGTTCATTATTCAATTTTGATGTATACATAAAAAAGCCTTTCCCTACTACAAAATATATGTAGATTGTTCCCTATACAAGGGCATTTGATAAATATTTGTAACAATTAAGTTACAGTTTGTTAAAAATTTTACAAAAGTATTATATCATAAAACAATACGAAATACAATTATGTAAACAAAAACGCTTTGACACCTAACTATTGGTTACAATTAACTTCATACGATATTGATATAATAATATAAATATCTTTATATATTTTACATAATTCAATAGTAACAACTATTGAATTATGTAAAATAATTTGATATAATATGGAAGTATTTAACTTAAGGAGGAGATTTTTTATGAAAACAGTTAAAGGATTAAAGAGTGTAAAAAGACGGATATTAATAGGTACACATTCTAATATTTTTCATATTGGAGAAGTAGTAGCAATTTCGATTCTGTGCATAGCACATGAGGATGATGAAATTGTTATAATTAGAACCAAAAAATATGAAGAATTAGAAAAATGCGACTATGTTGTAAACATGGGAGAAGGAAATGGAGAAAATGGCAGATATGGTCATTATCACAGAGTAAATGAAAAGAGAAAAGACGGAAGTGTATTTGGAAATGCAGGTTTTGTTTGGAGAGATTTTGGTGATCAAATAATAAAAAAAATATTTGATAAAGAAATTTTAAAGAACAAAAAGGTAATTGAAAAGATGTTCGTTACTGCTGAAATAGCAAGAGGAACAGTAAATGAACAAGTAAAATTAGAAGTTGATGCAGATTTAATACAAAATGTAGATATGCATCAAAATGGGATAAAACTTGCAAAAGATTTTAATTATATTCATTCTTTTTTACCAAAATGGTATGTAGAGGAATCGTATGAAACACTATTTGATGAAGTATTAGAAATAACACAAAAAATAGTAAAAAGATATATTATAAAAAAAATAGATGAGGTTTTAGCCCAGGACGAAATCAACAATAGATTGACATACGGATTCTATGGAAATAAACGGCTAAAGAACAATATTCTAGAAATTCCAAAACAGCACATGCCATGGATTAATGTTGTTATTGACTACAATAACAATATAATGCAGGACAAAAATATAAAAGAAAAAGAACAGAAAATTGTTAAGTTTGTAATGTTTCCATATCATAGAGGAGGATGGGCTGCACAATGTGTTCCATCTAATAAAAAGAATATATTTGAAAAAATTGTACCATTTCCAAAAGAATGGGCAGGTGAATCAACAAATTTACCAAAAATAACAGGAGTAAATGATGCGATATACTGCCACAAAACTGCTTTCTTTGTGAGAGCTACTTCGAGAGAAGGTATAATAAAATTGTGTATGTTAGCACAAAAACTGTATAATAAATAAATCTCAAACTAGGGTTCTGTAATAAGAATCCTAGTTTTTTCTATATATAAAATCTAAAATAGAAAAAATCTAATATAATAGTTGTATGGGAAAGCATCGTTCGCCTGTTCTACAGAGCTATTTCTCAAAAAATTGAATATATTAATTCAACCTATGAATATTTACTATAAATATTTTATGTTATATTAGTTTTTCTTGAAAAATTTATATAAAGATGGTATATTATTATAAATTAATAAAAATGGGAGTGATGTTAAGTGAGAATTTCAAAAATGGGAATGAAAAATATTAAATTAAGTAATTTAGATGAGATGTATCCAGCACAAGATATCTTAATTCAAACAAATCAAGTAAGGCAATATGGAAGTGGTGTATATGCATATGATAATATACCTCTTAGAGTACAGGATAATATTGAAAAAATAATAAAAAAACATTGTGACAAAATAGATTGTATAGAAGTACAAATGCCTGTATTACAACAAGAAGAAATATGGAGAAGATCTGGAAGATATGAAGGATATGTTGAAAATGGTGTAATGATGACATCAAATACGGACAAAGGAAATTATTGCTTAGCTCCCACAGCAGAAGAAGCAATTACTATTTTTATAGAAAATAGGGTAACTTCTCATAAGCAATTACCAGTAGCTTTTTATCAAATAGGTGAGAAGTTTAGAAATGAAATAAGAAATAGAGGTTATTTATTAAGAGGAAAAGAATTTTTAATGTTCGATTTATATACTTTTGACAAAGACGAAAAGTCAATGATAGAAGCATATAATAAAGTAAAAGAAACATATTTTAGAATTTTTAAAGATTTAGGTATAGAAATAGTAGCAGTTGCTGCAGATAATGGAGATATAGGTGGAAAAAATTCAGAAGAAATAATGGCATTATCAAGAATAGGAGAAGATACTATTTTATATAATTCAGAAACAAAACAAGGATTAAATATAGAAGTTTTAGAAAAAGAAGATGCAAAAGAACATTTAAAAGAAATATATGGAATAGATAGTATAGAAAGTTTTCATAAAGAAAAAGCTTTAGAATTAGGTCATATTTTTGCTTTAGGAACAAAGTATTCTCAAACAATGAATATTAATTATATAGATAACGAAAATAATAGCAAACCATTTTATATGGGCTGTTATGGAATAGGTGTAAGTAGAGTATTAGGATTAGTATATGAAAATAATATAATAGAGGAAAACGGCAAAGTGGTTGGATATTCTCTACCAATATCTGTAACACCATATTATATATATATAATTAGTAGTGATAAGAATAAAGAAAGAGCAGAAGAACTATATACTATATTAAACAACAAAAATATAGATGTTATAATAGATGATGTGAAAGGGAGTATAGGTGAAAAAATAAGAAATGCCAAAATATTAGGTATACCTTATGTAGCAATATTAGGAAATAATACACCAGAAGATAGTATAGAAGTAGAAAAAACAAAAAATGGAGATAAAAAGATTTTTGATTTAGATACATTTATAGAATCATTAGAAAATATGAAGAATACAAAATGTGAATTAATTTAATGTATTTTTAAATATTTATATAAATTAATATTACTGCATAAAAATAGATTTAATTTTTATATTAGTAAATTTTCTACTGAATTACAATAAATTAATAGTAAACGACTGACGAACAGCATTCGTCAGTCGTTTACTATTAATTATAAACTTATTATCATAACTTGTAAACATGTACCAATATTGTTACTACCATGTGCATGGGATTTGGTTGTAATGCAGCTGGAGTAGTAGGATGTAGAATTATAAATTCTACAAAAGAAAAAATAATAGCAATGGTTACAAATGCATTTGTTCCGTGCAATGGAAGATTTCCAATGCTTATAACTATATCAAGTATTTTTATAGCTGCATATTTTACAAATCAATATAGTTCAATTATTTCTACAATAGTAGTTCTGGTAATAGTATTAATAGGAATAATATTAACATTAATAATATCTAAAATTTTATCTAAAACGATTTTAAAAGTTGAAAAAACTTCTTTTGTCTTAGAATTACCACCATATAGAAAACCACAGATAATAAAAACAATAATACAATCAGTAATAAATAAAATTATATTTGTATTAGGTAGAGCAGTATTAATTGCTGCACCTGCTGGAATTGTAATATGGTTACTTGCAAATTTATCAATAAATGATATTACATTATTAAATTATATTGCTAATTTTTTAAATCCATTTGCACAAATTATGGGATTAGATGGATATATATTAACAGCTTTTATACTTGGATTACCTGCAAATGAAATTGTACTACCAATAATATTAATGAGTTATTTAGCAAATAATCAACTAATAAAAATAGATGATATAGCAAGTATAGGAGAAATTTTAGTTCAAAATGGCTGGACTATATTAACAGCTATTAATACAATGATAATTTGTTTATTACATTTCCCTTGTAGTACTACATTACTTACCATAAAAAAAGAAAGTGGAAAATGGAGATGGGCAGCATTAGCATTCGTATTGCCTACAATATGTGGAATAGTATTATGTATATTTACAACATTTGTATATAATTTAATATGTATATAATATATTTTTAAGTGATAAGTAAAAAATATGATAATTAATATCATTTAAAAATATCATTGACAATTAAATATTAATGTTATAAAATGATGAAAATTAAAGGAGGTAATTAAATGGAATTAAAAGGTTCAAAAACAGAGAGAAATTTAAGAGATGCTTTTTCAGGAGAATCACAAGCTAGAACAAGATATACATTTTATGCAAGTGTAGCAAAAAAAGAAGGATATGAACAAATAGCAAGTTTATTTCAAGAAACTGCAGATAATGAAAAAGAACATGCTAAAATACATTTAAAATATTTAAGTGGAATAGGAAATACAAAGGAAAATTTATTAGATGCTGCAAAAGGTGAAAATTATGAGTGGGTAACAATGTATGAAGATTTTGCAAAAGATGCTGAAGAAGAAGGATTCACAGAGATTGCAGAAAAATTCAGAATGATAGCTTCAATAGAAAAAGAGCATGAAGAGAGATTTAGAAAATTATTAAAAAATCTAGAAGAAGGAAAAGTATTTAAAAGAGATGATGTTTATATATGGAAATGTAGAAATTGTGGATATATACATGTAAGTAAAGAAGCTCCAGATGTATGTCCTGCATGTAATCATCCTCAATCATTCTTTGAAATAAAAGCGGAAAATTATTAAAAAATAAAACATACTAAATTCAAAATTTAGTATGTTTTATTTTTTATCTATCTATCTTTTTTCTTGCTCATTGAATATCCTAAGAATAATAAAGCTAGCCATACAAAAACTATAATTACTATTAAGATAATTGGATTTATACTATAATTGTAAAATACATGAGTTATAAACAATACTATAGCAAGTGTTAATAATGAATCAACAATTCTATTTTTTAATGCTATATTAATTGTACATATTAGTAGAAACGCTAACATACTTAATACTAATCCAAAAATAGTCATTATAAGCATTTGTCCCATAGATGAATTATAAAAACTTCCAAAAAATCCTGAAATATTTAAAATAAAATAAATTAATAGATTTATTAAGAAAGGTATTAAAATAAATAATGAACCAGTTACTATTCTAGTAGAAAATAATTGACTTCCTCCAATATTACTTTTATCTACTTCTTGTTTACTGCTATATGTACCCATTATTAAAGCTAATATTATTGGTAGTACACATGCTAATAAAAATGTTATAAAACGTAAAAGTTGTACACCTATAAAATCATACTTTATAGAAGAGATAACATTAGCATCTGTTGTTCCTGTTGTATTAATAGCAATATTAGCTAAATTATTAAAAAGTATAAATAATGCAAAAATTACAACAACAAAAACAAAAAGTATTGGTATGTAATATTTTTGATATTTCTTAAATAAATCTCTAACTAATAAATTTTTTTCCATTGTTTTTTCATCCTTTCTTTAGTATTATAATAAAAGTAAATATAAGATTTCACTTTTACACATATTATTACATAATGTCACGAGTTTTGCAATAGGAATTTTATATAAAATAGATAAATTTGGAGGAATATTATGAAAAAAGGAAAAATTATTGTTATAGAAGGAACAGATGGAAGTGGAAAAAATACGCAAATGAATTTATTAGCTAAAAAATTAGAAGAAAGAAAGTTAAATTATAGAACAATATCATTTCCATGTTATGAAAAACCATCATCTAGTTTGGTAAAAATGTATTTAGATGGAGAATTTGGAGATAATGCAATGGATGTAAGTCCATATATTGCTTCAACTTTTTTTGCAGTGGATAGATATGCTGCATACATAACAGATTTTGGTAAGTTTTATAATGATGGTGGAATTGTTATTTCAGATAGATATGTTAGCTCTAATATGTTACATCAAGCAAGTAAAATAAGCGATAAAGAAGAACAAAAAAAGTTTTTAAATTGGCTTTTTGATTTAGAATATAATATTTATAAAATTCCTAAGCCAGATAAAGTTATATTTTTAAATATGCCAATAGAATATTCTAGTAAATTATTAAAAAATAGGGATAATAGATTTGAATATAAAAAAGAAGATATACATGAAAAAAATATGGAGTATATGAAAAAATCTTATGATACAGCATGTGAACTTGCAAAAATATATAATTGGGAAGAAATAAAATGTGTTGAAGGTGGGAAAGTAAGAGAAATAGATGAAATAAGTGAGGAGATTGAAGAAAAAGTAAAAAATATAATAGAAAATTAGTTGTAGAATAAAAAAATATATATTGTGCCAAAATAATTTTTGTTAATATATGTAAATATAGCGAATAATATAAGAAACAATAATTATTATAAAAAATAAAATTCTAAACATGAAATATGACTCAAAAGACAAAAAATAGAAGGATTTATTTAAAAACTGTCGAATAATATTAAAAGAGGTTGAGACTATGGTACGATATAGTGAAGAAATAATAGAAGAAGTTAGAAATGCAAATGATATAGTCGATGTTGTTTCACAATATGTAACATTAAAAAGAAGTGGAAGAAACTTTTTTGGATTGTGTCCTTTCCATAAAGAAAAATCACCTTCTTTTTCTGTTTCACCAGATAAGCAAATATTTCACTGCTTTGGTTGTGGAGTCGGAGGTAATGTAATACACTTTTTGAGCAAAATTGAGGGAATAAACTTTGTAGAAACTTTACAAATATTAGCAGAAAGAGGAAATGTACAACTACCTAAATTAGATAATGAGGAAAGTAATGAAATAATAGAATTAAAGTCAAAAATTTATAAAATAAACGAGATTGTAGCTAAATTTTATCATGAGAATTTATATAAACCAGAATCAAAAACAGCACAAGAATATATAAAGAAAAGAAAATTAGATAATAATACTTTAAAAAACTTTTTGATAGGATATTCATCTTCAAGTAATGTTTTATATAAATATCTGAAAGAGCATGGATTTAAAGATGAGGAAATATTAAAATCTAATTTGGTAAACAAAACACAAGATGGAAGATATATAGATAGATTTAGAAAAAGACTTATATTTCCAATACAAGATATAAAAAATAGAGTAATAGCTTTTGGAGGAAGAGTATTAGATGATTCTCTTCCTAAATATATAAATTCTCCAGAGGGTCTTATTTATTCTAAAGGTAGACATCTATATGGATTAAATGTAGCTAGAAAAAGTAATGCTAAAGATATTATTATAGTAGAAGGATATATGGATTGTATATCTTTACATCAAAGGGGAATAAGTAATGCAGTTGCATCTTTGGGTACAGCTTTAACTGAAGCGCAAGGAAGATTACTTAGAAGGTATGGAGAAAAAATTATAATAGGTTACGATTCTGATTCAGCAGGGCAAAATGCTACAATGAGAGGATTAGAAATTCTTAATAATTTAGGTTGTGATATAAGAATATTACAGATGGATGGTGCAAAAGATCCAGATGAATATGTTATAAAATACGGAAGTGGAAGGTTTAATTTATTAGTAGATAAAGCAATTTCATTAGTTGAATTTAAAATTAAAACTCTAAGAAATAATATGAATTTGGAAAATGTTAATGACAAAATAAAATTCTTATTAGAAATTTCTAAAATAATTTCTAATATAGATAATAAAATGGAACAAGAAATATATATAGATAAAATTTCAAAAGAGTATAATATAACAAAAGAAGCGATATATTCTCAGATTAATAAATTAATATATTCAAATTCACAAGGGCAAAAAACATTGGAAATAAAACGAAATAATTTTAAAAGTATAAACCAAAAAACAATGGATAAAAATATTACAGAAAACGATTTAAAAAGAGAAAAAATGTTAATATGGTTATTAATAAATTACCCGAAAGAAACATATAGTGAAGTAAAAAATGTAATTGAACTAGATGATATAAAAATAGATAAAAATAAAAATATAGTAAAAAAACTGTATGAAGAATTTGAAAAGGGAAATATTAATATAAATAGCTTATTAAATTTATTTGAACAATCAGATGTAGATTATATAACTGGAATAATGTCTGAAAACTTAGAAATTACTGATATAAATAAAGGTATTAAAGACATAATGTTAAATTTTCAAAAGGATAAGCTATTAGAAAAAAAGAGTTTAATTTTAAATAAAATAAGTAGTGAAAATTTATCTATTGAAGATAGTAAAAAATTAGAGAGTGAACTGATTGATGTTATTAATAAAATATCTAAGCTAAAATAGGAGGTATAAAATGGGAAAAAAAGAAGAAATAAAAGACAATGATAAAGGGGTTACAGAGGAGAAAATAAATAAAATAATAAAAAAAGCAAAAGATAATGGAAAAATAACATATGGTGAATTAGCAAATGAATTAGTAGATGTAAACCCAAAGGAAATTGATAAAATATTTGATGCTTTCGAAAAGTATGGTGTAAATGTATTAAAAGATGATATAGAAGAGGAGCCAGATCTAGAAGATTTAGAGGAAGTTGAAGATATACCATTAGAAGATATAAATGAGAATATAGTAGAAAATACAAATATAGATGATCCTGTAAGAATGTATTTAAGAGAAATAGGAAAAATCCCATTATTATCATATGATGAAGAGTTAGAATTAGCGAAGAAAGTTTTAGAAGGAGACGAAGAAGCAAAGCAAAAACTCGCAGAATCAAATTTAAGATTAGTTGTTAGTATTGCAAAAAAATATGTTGGAAGAGGAATGTTATTCTTGGATTTAATTCAAGAAGGAAATATGGGGTTAATAAAAGCTGTAGAAAAATTTGATTATACAAAAGGATATAAATTCAGCACATATGCTACATGGTGGATTAGACAAGCTATTACTAGAGCTATTGCAGATCAAGCAAGAACTATAAGAATACCAGTTCATATGGTTGAAACAATTAATAAACTTATACGTACATCAAGACATCTATTACAACAAATGGGAAGAGAACCAACTCCAGAAGAATTAGCAAAAGAATTAGAGATGCCAGTAGAAAAAGTAATGGAAATACAAAAAATAGCACAAGATCCTGTATCACTAGAAACTCCAATAGGAGAAGAAGATGATAGCCATTTAGGTGATTTTATACAAGATGAAGACTCACCAGCACCACACGACTCAGCAGCATATACTCTTTTAAAAGAACAATTAGAAGAAGTTATGAATACTTTAACTCCAAGAGAAGCAAAAGTTTTAAAATTAAGATTTGGATTAGAAGATGGAAAAGCAAGAACATTAGAAGAAGTGGGAAAAGAATTCATGGTTACAAGAGAAAGAATAAGACAAATAGAAGCAAAAGCATTAAGAAAACTAAGACATCCAAGTAGAAGCAAAAGATTAAAAGATTATATGAGTTAAAACTTGCATTTTTTATGTATTTATGGTAAACTATATCTAATATTTGTCTAATGGCAAAAAATAGAAGAAAGAGGTGTATTCATAAATATAT
Source organism: uncultured Clostridia bacterium (assembly GCA_944386325.1). GTDB lineage: Bacteria > Bacillota > Clostridia > TANB77 > CAG-508 > CAMCHB01. The sequence goes on along the minus strand of CALXAP010000002.1, from coordinate 109,351 downwards.
TAATATAGAATTTATGAAAAAAGAAATGGAAAAAGAAAAAAGAATAATAAGTCCGATCAAAGAATTTTTTAAGAATACATTTGGAGTTATTCTTGAAAATGAGCCAAATGATGAAGACTTAGCAAAGGAAGTAGAAGTAATTAAATCTACTAGCTTAGAAGAAGGAAAAGATTTTATCATAAAAAATAAGAAGAAAGGTAATACTAGTAATAGTTCAAAAATTAAAAAAGAAATAAAATTAAAAAATAAGACAATAGAAATAAATGAGAAGAATAAATATAAAAATAAAAGATATGATAGGGAAATAGGTGAGTAGATGAAATACTTCTAAAAAATTGTAAAATAAAATATTAATATTTTATTTTACAATTTTTATTGACAAAATAGTAAAAAACCAGTATAATACTAAGTGTTGTAAATGGCGAAGTAGCTCAGTTGGCTAGAGCATTCGGTTCATACCCGAAGGGTCATGTGTTCGAATCACATCTTCGCTACCAATATAAAAATTTATGTAAATAGCTTGTATCTTAGAATACAGGCTATTTTATTGTATAAATTAAAAATGAGCTTTGGAATAAAAGCTCATTTTTAGGGTTTATTATTTTTTTATTATCGTTATTTTACCTTTCCTTTCTAAATATCGTTCCTTTTCTAAACGATAGAAAATTTCTGAATACATTGACCGAAATTCATTACTATGAAGAATTTCTTCTTGCCCAAGCTCATTAAAAATAATGCAATCATTGGAATCTGTAAGTAAAACTTTCATAACAAACCCTCCTTTAAATTTACATAAATATATTATATCATGTTTTGAGTGAAAAAGATATTGATTGAAAAAAAATAAAAGTATATAATGTAAAAAAATAGTTACAATTTACGCTATATGAATTTGAAATAATAATATTTCATAAATTTTTCGGCTCAATACGATATTTAAGAATTTGTAAAATAATTAAATGAGCCTCTTTCATTCAGGCTCAAAATCAAAGATTTTGCCCATGAACATTCCTCATTAAATTATATAACAAATTCTATAAACATCTCCAATCACATTCAAAATTTATTCAATATTATTATATCAAATTCTTTATATTATTTTATGCCGTTAATTATAACAAAATAATAAGAATAAATAAATTTTTCATAGGAGAAATTATGTTAGATTTAAATAAAAATATTCAATACATAAAAGGTGTTGGACCAGCAAGAGTAAAGCTATTAAATAAACTTGGAATACATACTTTAAATGATGTTATTAATTATTATCCAAGGACATATGAAGATAGAAGCAAAACTAAGAAATTAAGTGATGTTTATGATGGAGAAGAAATATTAATTATTGCAAAAGTTATAACAAAATTAGTTGTAAGAAAAATAAGAAAAGGTCTTACAATATATAAGGTAATTGTATCAGACAATAGTAATAATTGTGAAATAACTTGGTATAATCAAGAATATATTAAAGAAAAAATTAGACAAGGAAATACATATAAATTTTATGGAAAAGTGAGTAATAAATATGGAAAACTAGAGATGAATACACCTATAGTTGAAGATATGAATGTTTCTAAAAATACTGGAAAAATAGTTCCTATATATTCTCTAACAAATAATTTAACACAAAATGTGTTAAGAGCGATTGTGGAAAATGCAATAAAAGAAATTAGTGGAAGAATAGTAGAAACATTGCCAGATTATATTTTAAAGGAATATAATTTGTGTAATCTAGAATATGCAATAAAAAAAATACATTTTCCAAATAATTTTTCTGAATACAATATTGCACGAAAGCGTTTAGCATTTGAAGAAATAATGATAATGCAATTATTATTAATGAAATTGAAGAAAAATTATAATAATGAATTGAATGGAATTCAATTTGATAAAAATATAAAAATGTCTCATGTTATAAATGATTTACCATATAAATTAACCAAAGCTCAATTAAGAGTTTTAGAAGAAATTGATTCAGATATGGAAAGTAAAAAATGCATGAATAGATTATTACAAGGTGATGTGGGCTCAGGCAAGACTGTTGTTTCAATCATTGCATCATATAAGGCTGTTAAAAGTGGAATGCAAGTAGCTATAATGGCTCCAACTGCAATTCTAGCAAGTCAGCACCTAGAGGAATTTAATAAAATACTTTCTAAATATGATATTAAATGTGAATTATTAATAAGTTCTATAACTAAGAAAAATAAAAATGAAATTCTAGAAAAATTAAAAAATGGTGAAATAGATATAATAATTGGTACACATGCATTACTTGAAGAAAATGTAGTATTTAATAAATTAGGATTAGTTGTAACAGATGAACAACATAGATTTGGTGTAAAACAAAGAGAAAAAATAATTTCTAAAGGAACAAATCCAGATACTATAGTTATGACAGCTACTCCTATTCCAAGAACATTAGCATTAATATTATATGCGGATTTAGATATTTCAATAATTGATGAACTTCCACCAAATAGAAAGAAAATAGATACTTTTGCAGTTACAAAGAGCTTAGAAAATAGAGTAAATAATTTTATAAAAAAGCAAATAAATGAAGGAAGACAAGTATATGTTGTTTGTCCTTTAGTTGAGGAAAGTGAAGAAATAAATGCTAAATCTGTCTTAGAATTAGCTGAAAAATATAAAAATGAAATTTTTAAAGATTATAAAGTAGAATATTTACATGGAAAAATGAAAGCTAAAGAAAAAGATGAAATAATGGAAGAATTTAAAAAAGGAAATATAGATATTTTAATATCTACAACAGTTATTGAAGTTGGAGTAAATGTGCCAAATGCTAGTATTATGGTTGTAGAAAATGCAGAAAGATTTGGTTTAGCACAGTTACATCAATTAAGAGGTAGAGTTGGAAGAGGAGAATACAAATCATACTGTATATTAAAATATCAAGGAAATTCAGATGTAATAAGACAGAGAATGAAAATAATGCAAGATACAAATGACGGATTTGTAATTTCTGAAAAAGATTTAGAACTAAGAGGTTCTGGAGAGTTTTTTGGAACAAAACAGCATGGATTACCAGAATTTAAAATAGCAAATATATATCAAGATATGGAAATGCTAAAAAGTATACAAAGTATAGCTATTAAAATATTAAATGAAGATCCAGAACTAAAATTAGAAAAAAATATCAGATTTAAAAAGATTATTGATAGTAAATTAAAAGAAAGAATTGATTTATAAAAGTGCAGCTTTATAAAGTTGCACTTTTATTATTGTATAGGAAAAATCGACTTTTTTATTGATAGCTTGCGTGTTAGCAAGCGTAAGCAATAAAAAAGAACAAAAGAAATTTCCTATACAACAAGGTTAAGTTCATTTATTTGTGTAAAATTGCGAAGCAATTTTGCACATGTGAGGATATAGAAATCTTTGATTTCGTTATATCCTCTTTTCTTACTTTATAGGAAATGCAATTTCCTATAAAGTAATAAAATAAATGCACAAAAAAATTGCAAAGAAATTTTTCGCGTCGACAGATCTTATACGCTTCTTGCTAGACCTTAAATTAATGTAAAAAATATTAAAATTAGAAAAAGGTCTAGCAAAGTTAGATTTGTTCGTTATCTTTCTTTTTCTTGTTAAATTTCTTCTTATTTTTAGAATCATTTGGAATAACAACATTTTTTGATTTCTTTTTAGTTTTAGGTTGCATAGAAATAATATAATTAGATACTGGTGACATATTTATACCTGAACCATCACCTTCTATAATTTCTAATTTATCTTCTTTTTCTGACATTTTTAAACCTCCAATTAATATTATATATATAAAATTTACTAAATTATGCTAAAATTAGGTATAGTATAGCATAAGAGAACAAACATGTCAAAATTATTGACATATAAGGCAATAAGTGTAATAATATAAAATGTTAAAGGTGAGAAAAATGGATATAAAAGAGCAAAAAGCTATAATAGAAGCAATGTTATTTGCAACAGGTAGAGCAGTGAAGATAGACGAAATAATGCAAATACTAGATATGGATAGAAAAGAAGCTGAATTAATACTTCAACAAATGAGATTAGAATATGAGGAAAAAAATAGAGGAATACAAATAATAAAAATTCAAAATACTTATCAAATGTGTACAAAGAAAGAATATTATAGTTATATATATAAATTAGTAGATAAAAGAAAAAAGCCAACACTTTCAAATGCAATGGTAGAAATATTATCTATAATTGCATATAACCCAAGAATAACAAGAGCTGAAATAGACTCAATAAGAGGAGTTGCATCAGATGGTGTAATATATAAATTATTAGATTATGGTTTAATTATAGAAGCTGGAAAGTCTGATGCACCAGGAAAACCAATGACATATAAAGTTACAAATGAATTTTTAAAATTATTTGGATACTCATCTTTGGATGATTTACCAGATTTACCAAGTGTAAAAGATGAGCAGTTAGAAATTGAAGAAAAAGTGCAAGGAGAAAAGGCTAGAGAATCTAATTCTTTTCCAACCAATTTGTAACTTTAGAAAGGAATGATATGTAATTATGAAGAACAAATATAGAACAAATAGTTGTGGAGAACTAACAATAAAAGATAAAGATAAATATGTAAGAATTGCAGGCTGGGTACAAAAAATTAGAAATTTGGGTGGAATGGTATTTATAGATTTGCGAGATGAAACAGGGATTACACAACTTGTTATATCAGATATAGAAAAGTTTTCAGAAGTATTTAATGAAATAAATACAGAATGTACAATATCTGCATATGGAAAAGTTGTGGAAAGAGCAAGTAAAAATTTAAAAATTTCAACAGGTGAAATTGAAATTATTGTGGAAGAAATTGAAGTGTTAGGTAAATGTAAAAATGTATTACCATTTGAAATAAATTCAGATAAAAACGAAGCAAGAGAAGACTTAAGACTAGAGTATAGATTTTTGGATTTGAGAAATGAAAAACTTCATAAAAATATTTTGTTAAGATCTGAAATTTTACATACAATAAGAGAAGAAATGAGAAAATTAAATTTTGTTGAAATACAAACACCAATACTTGCAAATTCATCGCCAGAGGGAGCTAGAGATTTTTTGGTACCAAGCAGATTACATCCAGGTGAATTTTATGCACTTCCACAAGCACCTCAACAATTTAAGCAATTGTTAATGATTTCTGGATTTAGTAGATATTTTCAGATAGCTCCATGTTTTAGAGATGAAGACCCAAGAGCAGATAGATCGCCAGGAGAATTTTATCAATTAGATTTTGAGATGTCATTTGCAACACAAGAAGACATTTTCGAGATATTAGAAACAGTAATACCAAGTGTATTTAAAAAACATTCAGATTGGAAAGTAGACAAAACACCTTTTATAAGAATACCATATAAAGAATCTATGGAAAAGTATGGAACAGATAAACCAGATTTAAGAAACCCTTTAATAATAGAAGATGTTACAAAACAATTAGAATATATGGACTTTAAAGGATTCGAAGGAAAAATTATAAAAGCTATTAAAGTTCAAAATGGAGCAAATAATTCAAGAAAATTCTTTGACAATATGGTTAAATTTGCAACAGAAGAATTAGGAGCATCAGGCTTATCATGGATAAAAATAGGTGAAAATAAAAATATTACAGGTTCAATTGCAAAATTTATATCAGAAGAAATAAAACAAAAATTAATAGAAAAATTAGATATTAAGGAAGATGATGCTGTATTTTTTATAGCTGACAAAAATGGTGTAGTTCAAAAATTAGCAGGTAATTTAAGAATTGAATTAGGAAAAAGATTAAATTTATTAGAAGAAAATTGTTATCGTTTTTGTTTAATAGTAGATTTTCCAATGTATGAATTATCAGATGAAGGAACAATAGATTTTTGTCATAATCCTTTTTCTATGCCACAAGGGGGATTAGATGCATTAGAAAATAAAGATCCATTGGATATATATGCATACCAATATGATTTAGTATGTAATGGTTATGAAATTGCATCAGGTGCAGTAAGAAATCATGATCCAGAACTAATGGTTAAAGCATTTGAAATTGCTGGATATTCTAGAGAAGATGTAGAAAAAAGATTTGGAGCATTATTTAATGCATTTATGTATGGGGCACCACCACATGCTGGAGCAGCACCAGGAATAGACAGGATAATAATGTTAATAGAACATGAAGATAATATAAGAAATGTTATTGCATTTCCAAAAAATAAAAAAGCAAGAGACTTGCTTATGAGGGCACCTTCAAAAGTATCTGAGCAACAATTAAAAGATGTGCATATTAAAATAGATATTGAAGATGATGAGGTATAGTGTGGAAAAAGTTTTAGTTGGTATGAGTGGTGGTGTTGATAGTAGTGTTTCTGCAATATTACTACAAGAGCAAGGGTATGAAGTAATTGGAGCAACTATGCAATTGTGGAAAAATGATAATTCATTAAAAGAGCAAGAAGATGCTAAAAAGGTATGTGAAAAGCTTAAAATTAAACATTATATATTTGATGCAACAGAGTGTTTTAAGAAAAATGTAATAGATAATTTTATAAATTGTTATAAATGTGCAAAAACACCAAATCCATGTATTGAATGTAATAAGAATTTGAAGTTTGCTTACTTTTACGAAAAAGCAAAAGAATTAGGATGTGAATATATAGCAACAGGTCATTATGCAAATGTGGAGTATAATAATAAATATAAAACATATGTAATAAAAAAATCTAGATCAAAAACAAAAGACCAGACATATGTATTATATGGAATAAAAAAAGAAATAATACCATATATAAAATTTCCACTTGGAAATTTTGAAACAAAAGATAAGATTAGACAAATAGCTAAAAATTATGGTATAAATGTAGCAAATAAGCCAGATAGCCAAGAAATATGTTTCATACCAGATAATGATTATGTAAAATTCTTAAAAAATCATGGAGTAAACAAGAATATAGAAGGAAATATAGTTCATGTAAATGGTGAAATTTTGGGAAGACATAAAGGAATAATAAATTATACAATTGGTCAAAGAAAAGGATTAGGAATAGCATATAAAAATCCTTTATATGTAGTAAAATTGAATTTAGATAGAAATGAAGTTATAGTTGGAGAAGAAAAATATATATTTAGAAATGAATTATATGTAAATGATGTAAATATGTTAATTCCAATAAATAAAGACAATATGAAAATAAAAGCTAAAATTAGATATTCTGCAAAAGAAGCAGATGCAGAGCTTATACATAAAGATGAAGATACTATAAAAGTAGTATTCGATAGTCCGCAAAGGGCTATTACACCAGGACAATCAATTGTTTTTTATGACGATGATGGAATTGTTCTAGGTGGTGGAAAAATACAATAGAAAAGAGAGGTTTTTATGAAAGATAATAAAGGTATAACACTTGCAAATTTAGTTGTGTATGTAGTAGGTTTTACTATAATAATAGGAATAGTTACAGTTATAATATCATTTATTAATACGAATATTGTACAAATGAATGAAGCAACAGATAGAGTTGCAGAATATAGTAAATTTAATTTGGCTTTTGTAGAAGAAGTAAAAAAATTAAATAATGAAGTTACAAATGTAACAAGTAATTCTATTGAATTTAGTAGTGGAAATAAATATACTTTTCAGGATAATAAGATATATTTAAATAAAGTAGCATTAGTTAATCATGTAAAAAAATGTACGTTTCAATTAATAAATATTGATTATAAACAAGTTGTCGCAGTAAATATGGAAATAGGTAAAGGCACAACAATAACTAGAAATATAAGGTATGTATTGCCATAGAGTAATTAGTAGTTCACTTATAAAATAATCCGCTATTAAAGTGATATATAAACATTTATTGTCAAAATGATAGCTAGGGTCTTCCTAAATGCCTTTGACTTCTAAATGTTTATATATCACTTTAATAGCTACTCTAAATTTTTTAATATAAGAAGCTACTACAAAAAGATATATAGTTAGTTAATTAATACTTAGAAAGTAGAGAATTTAAATATTTTAGTAAAAAAATAATAGTAGATATGTAGGGGGCAAACATTGTTCGCCCGTATTGCGAAGAAATTACTCAAATGGAGGTTTTTATGAAAAAAGATAAATCATGTGGATGTATTGTAATTGATCATGGAAAAGTATTACTTGTAAAACATCAAAAAGGGCATATAGGATTTCCAAAGGGACATCCAGAAGAAAATGAAACAGATAAAGAAACTGCAATAAGAGAAATAAAAGAAGAAACAAATATTGATGTTGAAATAATTAGCGATAAAGTATATAAAGAAACATATTCACCAGAAGAAGGTGTTATAAAAGATGTTATTTATTTTTTAGCAAGAAAAGTTTCTGGTGAAGATAAACCCCAAGAAGAAGAAGTGGCACAAATTATTTGGGTTGATGTAGAGAAAGCTCTTGATGAGATTACATTTGAGGAATCTAAACAAGTTTTAAGAGATGTTTTAAAAGATTTAAATTAAAGTTACAATTTACAGCTATATAATTATATCAAAATCTATAAAAACTTATATAGAAGAATCTAATAGAATAGCTGTAGGGGCAAGCAGTGTTCGCCCGCACAACAGAGCTATTTATCAAGAAATTGAACATGTAACTATATAAGCTGTGAATTATAATAACACATAAATAATAAAATTAAAAAAATTCACATAAAATATTGAGATTTATAAAAAAAGTGATATAATAGAAAAACTGGAGCAACTTAGTATATTACAAAAGGAGCGATTAAAATGAAAACATTATTAGCGATTTTCTCATTTGTTGGATTATTAGTTCTTAATACTACAAATTGTATGGCGTATGATAGAGTAAATAGTTATCAAGATTTAATTAGTAGAATTAATAATCGAAATAATTCAGTAGAAACTTTAAAACAAAATCTTCAATCAATTAACAAAATAGAGCGGATACCTATAAGTAGGGATAAGACAAGTATAAATAAGTTGAATAATGGAGGTTATTATATAAAGATTACAAACAGGAGCTGGAAAGAAAGTCAAAATGAGGTTTTAGTAGAAAGTGGGTATATTTTTGAGATATAAATGAATAATAACATATATTTTTCGGATATAAACAAATTGCTCCAAAAGAGATGTCTAAATAGGCATCTCTTTTAAAATGCCTAAAAATCAAAAAGTATAAGATGATATATAATTAAAATAATAATAGGCATAAGTATAACTAATAACAAAATTCACATAATACATTTACAGATTGTGCTAAAAATGTTATAATATAGTCATGGAGCAACATGTTTTGCATTTTGAAGGGAGTAATTTTTTATGAAAAAAGTATTTGTTTTAATGATTGCTTTGATTACCTTATCTTTTGCTAGCATTACAAATGCATCTGATACTCAAAAGTATCAGGAAATTACAGCTGAAATTGATGGGAATGTCTATGAAATCGCAAATACGAGTAAAGAAGTTTTTGCTACTGAATTAGGAGGAGGGATAAGTAAAATTAAAGTAATGTCTGTTAAGACAGAGGATGAATTAAAAATTACAAGCCTAGGAGAGGCTGTAATGGATGGAAATTACTACATCATATTATCTGAACCAACATGGTTTGGAAAAGACGATGAAGTAATGGAACAAAATATATTTATAATTGATTTAGAATAGTAGTAGTAAAAAAATTGCTCCATAGGGAGGTGTCTTAGTAGACCCTCCTTTTAATATGCTTATCAAAATAAATGCTTTATAAAAGTGTTGAAATTCTAAATAATAATAAGTATAAGTAGAACTAATATATCAAATTAACATAAAGCATTTACAACTTATGCTAAAAATGCTATAATATAGTCATGGAGCTCAACGTAGTGTATTCAGTTTGGAGGAAAATTAAATGAAAAAAATGATAGTTACTATGTTGGTTGTTGTTTCGGGTTTGATTTTGGGATTTGGTTTAAATCATAGTTATGCACAGCCTGTCATACAGACTGGAACTGCAGAAAATGCAGTGGCTTATGATTTAAATGGAGTTACTCCAGAAGAACTTAAAGCGTTAGTTAAGGAGGCTGGAGGTGAATTTCAAGTTTGGCTTGACAATAGAGAAGAAAAATCTAATTTCAATAAGCAGTTAGAAACTGCATATAGTAATGAAGATGTTTTCATAATATACCATAAGAAATGGGAGTATGACGATGGGACATCATATTATGAAATTGAAGTATTGGATGGTTCTTCTCCAGAAGCAGAAGAAAGGAGGGCTAATCTAAACAAAACCCTACAAAGTGTGGTGGCGGCATTGTCGCTGTATAATCAATATCAGAGCGAGAACATTAAATAATTAAATAAGTAGTGAAGTGAATTTTTTTCGTTGACTCCATGGGAGGGTGTCTGAATAGACGCCCTCTTTTAAAATGCTCATAAAAATAACATAAATTGTTTACTAAGCACTATAAAAAGTGGTATAATACAGATACTGACATTTAATATGTATTACTTAAAAAGGAGTCGGTTCATCATGAAAAAGTTATTACTTGTAGTTGCATTCTTATTTATATTAGCAAATGCTATGACAACAACTACAGATGCATCTGCAGTTGTACGAGTTGAAAATGACGATAATCAAGTGTATCAACTTGAAGAATCAGATTTGAAAACAATTATGAATTTTCTGGCAGATAACTCTAATAAAAAATTAGAATTGCTGATTGATTATGATAGCAAGGTATTACAAGATATAATGTACTCTTTAAATGTGCTAGATGCACCAGAAAATTATCTTATTATCTATAATAATTGCAGTAGTGATTATAAAGGAAAATTTTATGCAAAAATAAAATTTATACCTATTGATACTTAGCAATAATGATGACTCCATAGAGATGCTTTTAATAGGCATCTCTTTTAATTTAACTATTTAGATGTAAAATCTAAAATAGAAAAAATCTAATAGAATAGATGTAGGGGCAAACAGTGTTCGCCCGAACTACAAAGATATTTCTCAAAAATTGAATATATTAATTCTACTTCTTAATAGAGTTGTTACTATTCACGGCATACGATTTTGATATGATAATATTTCATAAATTTTTCGGCTCAATACGATATTTAAGAATTTGTAAAATAATTTAATGAGCCTCTTTCATTCAGGCTCAAAATCAAAGATTTTGCCCATGAACATTCCTCATTAAATTATATAACAAATTCTATAAACATCTCCAATCGCATTCAAAATTTATTCAATATTATTATATCAAAATCTTTATATATTTTATTAGCTGTGAATTGTAACATAGAGTTACCTTTTAATTTACAAAATTAAACAAAAGCATTGACAGCTTTACATAAAACATGATATAAATATTGTAATTTAATAATTTTTAAGGAGGACACTAAAATGTTTACAAGATTGCTGTATGTTTTTTTGGGTGTAGCTATTGTATTTGGAACGGTAAATGTAAATTGCTCAGAAGCATTAGCAATGAGCAATCAAAGTAAAAAGGTGATTGAAAATGAAAAAAATATTCTTGATATCACATCACCTACATCAAACGAAGATTCAGACGTAGGGATAAAAGTGAATGAAATAATTTCACTCTTAAAATGAAAGTAAAAAACCGCATCTATATAGGTGCGGTTTTTTAAATAATAGGAAATTTAAATTTCTATTATCTAAAAAATATATGTACAAAAAGATTTATAAAATCTAATATTATAGTTGTAGGGGAAAGCAGTGTTCGCCTGTCCTACAAAGATATTTCTTAAAAATTGAAGATATAAATTCCACTAAATATTGACTAAGTGCTAAAACAATGGTAAAATATACAATGCTAATATAGAGAATATTAGTAATATATTTTATTTAGCGGAGGTGAAAAAATGCCAACAATTAATCAATTAGTAAGAAAAGGAAGAAAAAGCTCAACAACAAAATCTAATGCACCAGCTCTTCAAAAAGGTTTTAACTCTAAAAAGAATAGACAAACAGATAATAGAGCACCACAAAAAAGAGGTGTATGTACAGTAGTTAAAACAGTTACACCTAAAAAACCAAACTCAGCTTTAAGAAAAGTTGCTAGGGTAAGACTTTCAAATGGTTATGAAGTTACTTCATACATACCAGGAATAGGTCACAACTTACAAGAACATAGTGTTGTTTTAATAAGAGGTGGAAGAGTTAAAGACTTACCTGGTGTTAGATATCACATAATAAGAGGAACTTTAGATACAGCTGGAGTTAAAGATAGAAATCAAGCTAGATCTAAATATGGAGCAAAAAAACCTAAGAAATAAAATAGGTTATCCTGAGGTGCTAAATAAAATATATTACATTAATTTTTATGTAGCACTAAACTGAGTTTTTCAGAGTAACTGATACTTTTTTTAAAGTATCGTATTTTATTAAAATTATAGTTTTTAGTAAAGGAGTGAAGAATAGTGCCAAGAAAAGGTTATATAGCTAAAAGAGATGTGTTACCAGATCCAATATATAATAGCAAAATAGTTACAAAATTAATAAACAATATTATGTTAGATGGTAAAAAAACAGTAGCACAAAATATTGTTTATGGTGCTTTTGATATTGTAAAGGAAAAGGAACAAAAAAATCCATTAGAAGTTTTTGAATTAGCATTAAATAATATTATGCCTGTTCTTGAAGTTAAAGCAAGAAGAGTAGGTGGAGCTACATATCAAGTTCCAATCGAAATAAGACCTGAAAGAAAACAAACTTTAGGTTTAAGATGGCTTGTTACTTATGCAAGAAACAGACATGAAAAAACAATGGCTGAAAAATTAGCTGGTGAAATTATAGATGCTATAAATAACACTGGTGGAGCTTTCAAAAAGAAAGAAGATACACATAGAATGGCTGAAGCAAATAGAGCTTTTGCACATTATAAATGGTAAAATTTAAACAAAACTAATATTTTAAAAGTTTTGGATTATAATATATGTAATAAGTGTACGAAATAGTATTACTTAAAGGAGGGAAATAAGAGCAATGGCAGGAAGAGCTTTTCCACTTGAGAAAACAAGAAATATAGGAATAATGGCACATATAGATGCTGGAAAAACAACGACAACTGAAAGAATTCTATTTTATACAGGTAAAACACATAAAATAGGAGAAGTTCATGAAGGTGCAGCAACAATGGACTGGATGGAACAAGAACAAGAAAGAGGTATAACAATTACTTCTGCTGCTACTACTTGTCAATGGTTAGGACATAGAATAAATATTATAGATACACCTGGACACGTTGATTTTACAGTTGAGGTTGAAAGATCTTTAAGAGTATTAGATGGTTCAGTTACTGTATTTTGTGCTAAAGGTGGTGTACAACCACAATCAGAAACTGTTTGGAGACAAGCAGATAAGTATCGTGTACCAAGAATGGCATATGTTAATAAAATGGATATTACAGGTGCAAATTTCTTTGGTTGTGTTGAACAAATGAAATCAAGATTAAATGCAAATGCTGTTCCAGTACAATTACCAATAGGAGCAGAAGATTCTTTTGTTGGAATAGTTGATTTAATAAAAATGAGAGCATTCGTTCATAAAGATGATTTAGGAAAAGAAATAGAAGAAAAAGATATTCCAGAAGATATGAAAGAATTAGCAGAAAAATATCATGCTCAATTAATAGAAGCTGCAGCAGAACAAGATGATGAATTGATGATGAAATATTTAGATGGTGCAGAATTAACAGAACAAGAAATAAAAGCTGCTATAAGAAAAGGAACTATAGCTAACAATATAGTACCAGTATGTTGTGGATCATCATATAAAAATAAAGGTGTACAAGAATTATTAAATAATATAGTTGAATATATGCCTTCTCCATTAGATATACCACATATTAAAGGTGTGGATTTAGATGGAAATGAAACAGAAAGAATTACAGGAGATGATCAACCATTTGCAGCATTAGCATTTAAAATAGCTACAGATCCATTTGTTGGTAAATTATGTTTCTTTAGAGTATATTCAGGAACATTATCATCTGGTTCAACAGTATTAAATGCTAATAAAGATAAAAAAGAAAGAATAGGAAGAATATTACAAATGCATGCAAATCACAGAGAGGATATAGAAAAAGTATATGCTGGTGATATTGCAGCAGCAGTTGGATTAAAAGAAGTAACAACAGGTGATACATTATGTGATATAGATAATCCTGTAATATTAGAATCTATGGAATTCCCAGAACCTGTTATCGATATAGCAATTGAGCCAAAAGACAAAGTTGCTCAAGAGAAAATGGGTATTGCTTTAGCAAAACTTGCTGAAGAGGATCCAACATTTAAAACATATACAAATCATGAAACAGGTCAAACAGTTATAGCTGGTATGGGTGAATTGCATTTGGATATAATAGTAGATAGATTAAAAAGAGAATTCAAAGTAGAAGCTAATGTAGGAAAACCACAAGTTGCGTACAAAGAAACAATTAGAAAACCTGTTAGAGTAGAAGGTAAATTTATACGTCAATCTGGTGGTAAAGGACAATATGGTCATGTTTGGTTAGAACTTGAACCATTAGAGCCAGGAAAAGGTATAGAATTTGAAAGTAAAATAGTAGGTGGAGCTGTTCCAAAAGAATATGTAAAACCTATAGAAGCAGGTATTAGAGAAGCAGCTGAAAGTGGTGTACTTGCTGGATATCCAGTTATAGATTTTAAAGCTACTTTAGTAGATGGTTCATATCATGAAGTTGACTCTTCAGAAATGGCATTTAAAATAGCTGCATCAATGGCTTTCAAAGATGGATGTAAAAAAGCGAGTCCAGTTATATTAGAGCCAATTATGAAAGTAGAAGTAACAGTTCCAGAAGAATATATGGGAGATGTTATTGGAGATATTAACTCTAGACGTGGAAGAATGGAAGGAATGGAAGCTAGAAATGGAAATCAAATAATAAGAGGATTTATTCCACTTTCTGAAATGTTTGGATATGCAACAGATTTACGTTCTAAAACTCAAGGAAGAGGAACATATGCAATGGAACCATCACATTATGAAGAAGTTCCAAAATCTGTTTTAGAAACTATTGTAGCATCTAGAAAGAAAAGTGAAGAATAATTCATAGTTTAAATTTATAATAACTCATATTGAGAAAATGTAATATTTAATAAATAACACATTTATAAATTGCAAAAAAGATGTAGGAGCGAACATAGTTCGCTTGCCCTACTAATTTTCTCAAAAAATTGAATATATAAATTATAGCTGTGAATAGTAATACAATTAATAAAATAAATTAAAAAGCTTGCATAATTAGAAAATTTATTGTAAAATACCCATAAATGGAAAATAAGTTTTCAATTTTGAAAATATAGATAGATGTAAAACATCTAAAAAATTAAAGGAGGATTTTTAAATGGCAAAAGCAAAATTTGAAAGAACAAAACCACATGTTAACATTGGTACAATTGGTCACGTAGACCATGGAAAAACAACAACAACAGCAGCAATCACAAAATACTTAGGATTGTTAGGAAAAGCACAATATACAGCATATGATCAAATTGATGGAGCACCAGAGGAGAAAGCAAGAGGAATCACAATAAATACAGCACATGTTGAGTATGAAACAGAAAAAAGACATTATGCACATGTTGACTGTCCAGGTCATGCTGACTATGTAAAAAATATGATTACAGGTGCTGCACAAATGGATGGAGCAATATTAGTTGTTTCTGCAGCTGATGGTCCAATGCCTCAAACAAGAGAGCATATATTACTTGCAAGACAAGTTGGTGTTAAATATATAGTTGTATATTTAAACAAATGCGACATGGTTGATGATCCAGAATTATTAGATTTAGTTGAAATGGAAGTTAGAGACTTATTATCAAGCTATGATTTCCCAGGAGATGAAATCCCAGTAATAAAAGGATCTTCATTAAAAGTATTAGAGTCTACATCAACAGATCCTAATGCACCAGAATATCAATGCATAAAAGAATTAATGGATGCAGTTGATTCATATATACCAACACCAGAAAGACCAGTTGATCAACCATTCTTAATGCCAGTAGAAGATGTATTCACAATTACTGGTAGAGGAACAGTTGCAACAGGTAGAGTAGAAAGAGGAACAATAAAAGTTTCTGAAGAAGTTGAAATTGTTGGACTTTCACAAGAAAAGAAAAAGACAGTTGTTACAGGTGTTGAAATGTTCAGAAAATTATTAGATCAAGCAGAAGCTGGAGATAATATAGGAGTTCTTTTAAGAGGAATTCAAAGAAATGAAATTGAAAGAGGTCAAGTTTTAGCAAAACCAGGAACAATACATCCACATACAAAATTCAAAGCAGAAGTTTATGTATTAACAAAAGAAGAAGGTGGAAGACATACACCATTCTTCAATGGATATAGACCACAATTCTATTTCAGAACAACAGATGTTACAGGTGTTATAGAATTACCTGCTGGAACAGAAATGGTTATGCCAGGAGATAATGTTTCTATGGAAATAGAATTAATTACACCAATAGCTATAGAAAAAGGATTAAGATTTGCTATTCGTGAAGGTGGAAGAACAGTTGGTTCTGGTATAGTTGCTGATATAATTGAATAAAAAGATAAAAGAAAAAATAAGAAAAATCAAAGATTTTTCTTATTTTTTTTATCTTTTGTTATAATTTACGTCATTCGATTTTGATATAATTATATCAAAATCTATATAACATAATACAAAAAAATATAGTTGTAGGGGCGAACAGTGTTCGCCCGCACTATAAAATTATTTCTCAAAAATTGAATATATAATTTTATAAGCTGTGAATAGTAATTATTTTTTTAATAAAATTAGACTATTTGGTCAAAAGCTATTGATTTTTTTGAGAAAAAAAAATAAAATAAAAGTGGTTTAAAATAAATTGAAAGTGAGGAATTTATACTGTGAATATATTAGTAGATGCAATGGGTGGAGATAATGCCCCAGATGCAGTAATAAAAGGTGCAATAAAAGCCTCAAATGAAATAGAAGGAACCATTACACTTGTAGGAAATGAAGATGTTATTAATAAAAGAATTAAAGAGTTGTATGATAAAAATAGTATATCGGAAATTACAAATAAAATAAAAATACATAATACAACAGAAGTAATAAATATGGAAGATATTCCAACACATGCAATAAAAACTAAAAAAGATTCATCTATGGTAGTAGGTTTTAGATTATTAAAAGAAGGAAAAGGAGATGTATTTATTTCTGCTGGAAATTCTGGTGCTTTGTTAACAGGTGCCACTTTATTGGTAGGAAGAATAAAAGGAATAGATAGACCAGCTATTGCGCCAATGCTTCCTGCATATAAAAAAGGATTAATGCTTATGGATGCAGGTGCAAATACAAATTGTAAACCTATTAATTTATTGCAATTTGCACAAATGGCTAATTTTTATTTAAAAAATACGTATAAAATCGAAAGTCCTGCAATAGGATTATTAAATATAGGAACTGAAGAAACAAAAGGAAATGACTTAATGAAAGAAAGTTATAAATTACTAAAAGAAAAATCGAAAGAATTGGGAATTAATTTTGTTGGAAATGTAGAAGGTCGAGATGCATTTTCTGGTGAAATTGATGCACTTATCACAGATGGATTTACTGGTAATGTTTTTCTAAAAACTGTAGAAGGTATGGGGAAATTAGTTAAAAATACATTAGTTGATAGTTTAACACATAATTTATGGTCAAAAATTTGTACTATACCTACTTTACCTGCAATTAATAAGTTTAAGAAAAAATTAGATTATAGAGAATATGGTGGAGCATTATTTCTAGGAGTGAAAAGACCAGTTGTAAAAGCACATGGAAGTAGTGATGAGTTTTTATTTTATTTTACAATAAAACAAGCAGAACAATTTGCAAAAAGCGATTCTGTAAATATTATGATGAAAGAATTTGAAAAGATTACAGTTAACAAGTAAAGTGTTACAATTCACGGCTAAAATTTATATGTTCAATTTTTTTAGAAATAGCTTCGTAGCGCGGGCGAACAATGTTCGCCCCTACATTGGATTTTTATATATTACAAATTCTTAAATATCGTATTGAGCCGAAAAATTTATGAAATATTATTATATCAAAATCTGATGCCGTGAATTGTAAACAAAAATTAATAATAAAAATAATTTATAGTAAAATACACTTGACAATTTTAATAAATTATAATATATAAGTGTGTATATAAAAAATTCACTATAGTTAGCTAAAGGAGGTGTACAAAATAATGAATCAAGAAGAGATATTTGAAAAAGTAAAAGCTATAATAGTTGAACAATTAGGAGTTGCAGAAGCTTCAATAACTATGGAGGCATCTTTTATAGATGATTTAGGAGCTGATTCTTTAGATATTGTTGAATTTATAATGGCATTAGAAGAAGAATTCAATATAGAAATTCCAGATGCTGACGCTGAAAAAGTTGTTACAGTTGGAGATGTTGTTGATTATATAAAAGAAAACACATAGAAAATAAAAAGGGTATTGTTAATTAAAACAATATCTTTTTTTTTGCGAAAATAAATTGCCAAAAATAAATATTAGATATATAATTATTTTCAAGAAAAACAAATGGAGGTATCATGGAAAATTTTACACAAATAGAACAAAATATAGGTTATAAATTTAAAAATAAACAATTATTAAAAAAAGCATTAACACATACATCATATGCGTATGAAAATAAAGTAGAAAGTAATGAGAAGTTAGAGTTTTTAGGAGATGCAATATTAGAGGTAATAGTAAGTAAATTCTTGTTCCTAAATTACAATAATTTATCAGAAGGAGAAATGACTAAAGTTAGAGCAAGTGTAGTATGTGAAAATAGTTTATATCAAGTAGCTAAAAAGCATAATTTTAGTGATTTCTTATTTCTAGGTAAGAGTGAAATAGTTAATGATGGTAAAAGTAGACCAGCAATACTTGCAGATTCTGTTGAAGCTATAATTGCTGCAATATATTTAGATGGTGAAATTGAAAATGCTGAAAAATTTGTCATTTCTAATCTGAAAGAAACAATAGAAATTTCTACAAAACATGTGGGTATGAAGGATTATAAAACTGTATTACAAGAAAAATTACAAGAACATGGAGATGTTCATATAGAATACAAAACTATTGGAGAAAGTGGACCTGATCATAAAAAAGTATTTACTGTAGAACTATGTGTGAATGGTAAAATAATATCAACAGGGGAGGGGAATACAAAAAAATCAGCAGAGATGAATGCAGCTAAGGAAGCTTTAACTAAATTGAAATAGGAGGCATAAGGATGAAAAAACGTTATATAATACCAATATTTGTACCACATTTGGGTTGCCCTAATGATTGTATATTTTGCAATCAAAGAAGTATTAGTGGACAATTAGAAGAAGTGAAAGAAAATGATGTAAGAAAAATAGTAAATTTTTATTTAGAAAATTTAAAAGATAAGACTGCATATAAAGAAATAGCTTTTTTTGGTGGCAGTTTTACAGGAATAGATATTAATAAACAAGAAAATTTATTAAAAGTTGCACATGAATATATTAAAAGTGGTGATATTAATAGTATTAGAATATCAACAAGACCAGATTATATTAGTAAAGACATACTAAAAATGTTAAAAAAATATGGAGTTAAAGTTATAGAATTAGGTGTTCAAACTTCTAATGATTATTTATTAGATAGATGTAAAAGAAATCATAATTTTGAAGATGTAAAAAAAGCTTCTAAAATGATAAGAAGAAAAGGTTTCATATTAGGGCATCAAATGATGGTAGGATTGCCTGATAGTACAAAAAAAGATGAAATGAAAACAGCAGAAGATTTAGCTAAATTAAAACCAAAAATGATTAGAATATATCCTGTTTTAGTAATAAAAAATACACAATTAGAGCAAGAATATAAAAGTGGAGAATATATACCTTTAAGTTTAGAACAAGCAGTGGAAAGATGTAAAGAATTGTATTACTTTTTTAGAAATAAAAAAATTGAAGTTATAAGAATTGGTTTGCAAAATACAGATATAATATCATCTCCAGAAAATGAAGAAAGTGAAGTTGTAGCAGGTCCATATCATGAAGCATTTGGTCAATTAGTTGAAGATGCAGTTTGGTATGATAGTATAGTAAATAGAATAAAAACATTTAATGTAAAAGTCAAAGAGGTTGAAATATCGGTAAATCCAATAAATGTTAATAATGTGATAGGACATAAAAAAGAAAATATTAATAAATTAAAAGATTTATATGATGTAGATTTGAAAATAGTACAAGATGCAGAAAGAAAAGTTCGGAGATTTTGATATAAAAATTTTAAAAAAATATTCAGATTTTTTAGAAGAAAATAAGATAAAAAAATAATTGAATAAAAATAGTAAAATTACTCATACTTTTAGTATGAGTAACTATTTTAAAAATATATTTTTAGAAATTTTATATACTATATTGGGAAGTTTAATAATGGCATTTGCAACTGCTCAGTTTTTACTTCCTAATCATTTATCAACAGGAGGTTTTTCTGGTATAGGAACTATAGTATATTATTTGTGGAATATACCAGTAGGAACAACTAATTTTGTAATAAATATACCACTATTAATATTAGCATATTTAAAAATAGGAAAATATTTTATATTAAAAGCGATTGGAGGTACAATTTCATTATCCTTGTTTCTAAATATATTAGAAACATTGCCATCACTTACTGAGGATAGATTATTAGCATGTATATATGGTGGAATATTAATGGGATTTGGTACAGCTTTAATATTTAAAGCTAATGCTTCAACAGGTGGTACAGATTTAATAACTACTATATTAAAAAAATTTAATGTACAAATTAGAACTAGTAATATTGTTATAATTTTTGATACAATAATAGTATTACTAAGTGTGTTATTTTTTAGAACTATAGAAGTTGGTTTATATTCTGCAATAGCAATATATCTAATGGGAAAAATGATAGATATATCATTTGAGGGAATAAATTTTTCAAAAATGATAGTTATTATTTCTGATAAATATGATCAAATATCAGATAGTATAAATAAAGTTTTAGCAAGAGGTACTACTGGTTTATATGGTAAAGGAATGTATACAAATAAAGAAAGAACTATTTTATTATGTGTTGTTAATAGAAATGAGGTTTCGAAAATAAGAAAGATAGTAGATGAAGTGGATAAAAATGCATTTATTGTTATTTCTAATGCAAGAGAGGTATTTGGAAAGGGCTTTAAAGAAGGTAGTGATATAGTAGAAAATAATTTGGAAAAAATTTAAATTGCTTAAAGAAATGAATATTAATTATTATATGGAGGAGATAATTTTGGAACAAACATATATATTAAAAAATGCAGATTCTTTTGAACCAAAACATATTTTTGAATGTGGACAATGTTTTAGATGGAATAAACAAGAAGATGGTAGCTATACTGGTGTATTTGGAAAAAATGTATTAAATGTGAAAAAAGTTAACAATGATATAATATTTTGTGGAAATCTATCTGGAGATATCAAAGAAATATGCGGAAAATATTTTGATTTAGATACAGATTACAGAAAAATAAAAGAAGAACTTTCAAAAATAGATGAAAATGTTAAAAATAGTATTAAATATGGTGAAGGAATACGTATATTAAAACAAGATAAATGGGAAACATTAATATCATTTATTATTTCTGCAAATAATAATATTCCAAGAATAAAAAAGATTATAGAAAAATTATCTGAAAAATATGGAAAAGAAATTATATGGAGAGAAAATAAATATTATACATTTCCAACACCAGAAGAATTAAGTAAGGCTTCTGTTCAGGATTTAAGAAATATAGGTTTAGGTTTTAGAGATAAGAGAGTATATGATACAACACAAATGATATTAAATAATGAAATATCATTAGATGAGATAGAGAAAATACAAGATTCTAATGTACTAAGAGAAGAATTAAATAAATTTCCTGGAGTAGGAGATAAAGTTGCTGATTGTATAATGCTATTTTCAATGAGGAGATTTGATGTATTTCCTGTTGATGTATGGGTAAGAAGAGTTATGAATGAATTGTACATAAAAAATGAAGATGAATCAAAAGTAAAAAAAGAAGATATAAGAAGATTGGCTGAAAAGAAATATAGTAATTTAGCGGGAATTGCACAGCAGTATTTATTTTATTGGAAGAGAGAAGCATAGTATGAAAAAATGGGATTGTAAAGTGTTTATAAATATGGTATAATAAGAGTCGCAATCTTATTTAGAGAGGATGAATTATAATGCTAAAAAAATTAATTAATTTTTTACGGAGATTAAAAAAGTGGTGGAAGGATTTTGAATTAATTGCATGTGCTCAGGAAAGAAATTATGTGCTAATGAAATACAATTTAGGTATTGTAAAATATAAGAATTTAGATGGCACATATGAGAACTTTTTAGCACAAAAAGAATCTGAAGGTTTTCTTCTTCATGGCAAAAGTGATATGCACCAAGTGATTTTTAACTGGAAAAAACCTAGTGAAAAAGTAGGTGTTACAGAATGGATGCCTATTCATGAAGTAACACAAAGAATTAATAAAAAACATAAAAAAGAAGTAATATGCAATTTACACGAGGGTTTAGAAGAGGAGGAATATCAAATACTAATAAAAGAATTACCAACAATTATTTAATCTAGAAGGGAATGACTAGTATGTTAAAAAATTTAGGTAAAAGTTTTCGGAAGTCTTATAACTATATAAAATATGTAGTGTTTTTAGGAAAGAAAGATGAAGATGTTATTAGTAAAAGCGGATTAGTTGGTGTAAAAATTCATGAAAAAGATGGAAGTACATCTTATGAACTTGCTGTTATGAAAATGGAGCATTTTGGTTTAGAAATTTATTTTCATACAATTGATTCAAAGAGAAAAATCTCTGAAAATCAAAAAGATGTTAAAAGTTTTTATATTGAAAAATGGCTACCAGTAAAAAGCGTGATTCAAACTATAAATCAAAAATATGAAAAAGAAATGATAAATACGTTTTATAATGGTTTAGATGAAAATGAAATAACTATTAGAAAGAAAGAGTTACCTAATATAATGAAATAATATTTATTAAAATTACATATATTATTTTTGAGATTTCGAAATAATATATGTAATTTTTTTGTCTAATACATAATGTAATTTTTTTGTCTAATACATTATTGTAAACTAAAAAAAATAATGATATAATAATAATGCATTAAATTTAAAAGAGGTGTTTTGAATGTTTTTTAAGAAATTGCGGAAACTAATTGATTTTATAATGAAAAAAAAGGCAAAAAATTTAAAGTATGTAAGAGAAGGCACAGTAGTTGCTTTAGTAAAAAAGGGGGAAACAATTGTAGATGCAAAAGTTCTTAGAACAGAAAAGGACAAAAGACCATTTTCAAATTGTCTGATTAGATATTTTGATATTTTATCTTCAGAGGAGTTTTTCGAAGAAATTCCTAATGAAAGGGGCTTAAAAATAAGTAACATAAAAATAAATCCTGAGGCTATAAGAATGATTAATGAAAAGTTTCCTGAAACAATAGATGAAAATAAAAGGTATTTTTCATTAAAAGATATTATAGAAATTGAAAAAAAGTTCCTTTTATTGTATTTAAAAAAATGATATTCTATTAAATTATTAATTTAGAAAAGAGGTATAATTATGCTTCTAAGAAGTTTACGGAGATTTTTAAATAATCGCTTTTTTATTTGGAGAGAAAATAAAAAAGATGTTATTGTAGGAATAGTTATAACAAAGACACATTTGGTTTTGCCACGTGTATTGAAGAAAAAAGTAAAATCGAATAAAATTTATTATTTTTCGATTATAGAAAAAAGCTTAGAATATTCCTTTGAATATTTTAATAAGTGGGATGAAAAGTTAATTGAACTTGACGATATAAATTCTGCAATAGTCAAGGTAAATTTAGTAAAACCAATTATCCGCAAAAAATCAAAGTATATATATTTAAATGATGTGTGGAAAATTGAAAAATTTTATCCATGTAATTTAAGCAAATTTTATTATAAGTGAGTACAAACAAAAAACTGATGTTTCAATACATCAGTTTTTTGTTATGGTAAATATCCAAAATCTATAAAACATAATATAGAAAAATAATTGTATGGGCGAACAGTGTTCGCCTGAACTACAAAGCCATTTCTCAAAAAAATCAAAAATATAAATTTTAATTATTATTAGTAATCAGTTATTTATTATATAAAAAATACTAATAAATAATATTGACAGCATATAATAAAAAGAGTATACTATACTAGTAAACTAAAATAGTGTAATAGTATAAAAGAGGTGGATATATGAAAAAGGAACAAATAATAGAATCAGCAAGAAAATTATTTACTAAATATGGCTATAAAAAAGTCAGTATGGATGAAATTGCAAGAGAAGCAAATGTAAGCAAAAAAACAGTATATGCATATTTTAAAGATAAGGAAGAATTGTTAAAATATTTTATATTTGAAGAATTAGATAAAATGCGTGTGGCAGTAACAAATATCGAAAACAAGAAATTACCTTTTTTAGAAATGGTACATGAAACCATTTTTACAGTATTAAAATATAAAAAAGAAAACAATTTTTTAAGTACAATAACAAAAGAAGCACAAGATTTTAAAAACCAAAAGATAATAGAAGCCATAAAAATTTTAGATACAGAAGTTAAACAATATATAAAGAATAAATTAGTATATGCAAAGGAACACAAATATATAAGAGATTGTAATTTAGATGTATTAACTTTTGTAATTTATAAAGTTTATATGGCTTTAATTTTTGAGAGTGAATTAGATAGTACAAATATAGATGAAAAGGATATTTCAAATGAAGTATTTGAGATATTAAAAAATGGAATTTTAATTCAAGGAAGTGATTAATTTAAAAATGGATAAAGAAACTAAGAAAAATAAAATTATGAAGCCATTAATGATAATTGGTATAATAATAATCCCGCTTATATACAGTTTCTTTTATTTAAAGGCATTTTGGGATCCATATTCTAATTTAGAAAATATACCAGTAGCAATAGTTAATAAAGATAGTGGCTATAATAATGAAAATTTAGGAAATAACTTTGTGGATAATTTATTAGAAGAAAAGCAAATGGATTTTCAATTAGTAAATGAAGATGAGGCAAATAATGGGTTAATTAATAAAAAATATTATGCAATAATTGAAATCCCAGAGGATTTTACAGAAAAATTAAATAGTGGAGAAACAGAAAATAAACAAATAGCTAGTATTACATATTCACCTAATCAAAAATCTAATTTTTTGGCTTCACAAATAATAGATAATGCTGTAACACAAATTGAAGTAAAAATTCAAGAAGAAGTTACTGGTAAGGTTGTGGATAATTTATCTGAAAAATTAAATGATGTACCAACACAATTAGAAACTGTGGAAGAAGCAGCAATAAAACTAGAAAATGGGAGCAAAACTTTAACAGAAGGTGTTCAAAAAATTGATAATGGTGTTGGTACATTAGAAGATAATTATAATATTTTCAATAATGGTGTTTCTACTGTGGATAACGCAACACAAGATTTAGAAAATGGAACAGATAAATTAAGTACTGGTATTAATGATTTATATAATGGAAGTAAAACTTTAACAGACAATACAAAGGATTTATCAAAAATTAGTCAATCTTTTAGTACATTAGCAGAAAAGGAAAATGAATTAAATAATGGAATTGTCCAATATATAGATGGAGTAAATAGTGCAACAAATCAAATTAATATTTTATTAGAAAATATAATTAAATATGTAAATGCAAATCCAGAAGTATTAACAGATGCACAGTTTAAAGAAATATATGAAAGTATAATTGGGTTAGCTAATTCAAATAGTTTAGAAAAATTAGAATCTTTAGGAGAAGTATTAAAAACAAATAGTAATGTAATGAATGAAAGTGTAAAAAGTTTATCTAATGTTACTAATTCTTTGCCACAAGTAAGTATTGGAATAAAAACTATTGAAGATGGATTATATAAGATAAAATCTGGAGCAGAAGAATTACAAAAAGGAAGTAGAACTTTAAAAGAAGGTACTGAAACTTTAAGTTCTAGTTCTGAAGAAATAAAGTCTGGAATTAGTGAATTAAAAAGAGGAACAGAAGAAGCATTAGAAGGAAGCAATACATTATTAAATGGACAAAATGAATTTACTAGTCAAATAGGTGAATCGATAGAGGAAACAAGGGCAGAATTAGTTAAATTAAATGGATTAAGTGAATACACAAAAAATGCTGTAGAAATAGAAGAAAAGGATGTAGAACCTGTGGATAACTATGGAATTGGATTTGCACCTTATTTTATGTCATTATCTTTGTGGATTGGAGGACTAATGATATTTGTTGGTATTTACTTTGATCCACATAATAGATTTAAGAAAATTGGAAGAGATGCACCAAATAGAGCGTTTCGTACATTTATATATCTTTTAATAGCAATAGCGCAAGCTGTTATCTTAGGATTATTATTAAAAGTAGGATTAGGCTTTGAAGTAAATAATAATTTATTATACTATGGTTCATGTATATTAGTATCTCTAGCATTTTTAAGTATAATACAATTTTTAATGGTTAATTTTGGAGATGTTGGTAAATTTATAGCGATTTTATTTTTAGTGATTCAACTTTCAGCATGTGGTGGAACATTTCCAATGGAGACATTACCACAAGGATATCAAACTATAAATCCATTTATGCCTATGACATATTCTTTGAATTTATTTAAAGAAGCTATAATAGGAACAAGTCCTGGATTTGTTCAAACAGATGTTAATGCATTACTTGGAATTATGATTGTTTTTGTTGTTATGACTTTTATAATTGATATAATAAAAATGTGTGGAAATAAGTTAATAAAAAAAGAAAAGAGTTAAAAATTCTGCGATAACTATTCAGAGGTAAAATCTGTAAAACATGAAATAGAAAAAATCTAATATAATATTTGTAGGGGCGAACAGTGTTCGCCCGTTCTAGTGTGCTATTTCTCGAAAAACTGAAAATATTAATTCTACTCCTGAATAGTTATATTCTGCAGGAAGATTTATATAAAAATAGTTGACTAAAAAGAATAAAAAATATATAATTGATATACAAGATAATTTAATAATTTGCCCATCAAAAGGCACAAAAAAAGACTAGAGATGCCACTCTAGTCTTTCTTTGTGCTATATATAATACTACAAAAAGACAATAAATAATTTAAAAAATTTATGCACAATTCTAGAAGAGTAATGTTATATATGATAAAATACTTATGGTGAGTTTATGAGTTTAAGAATAATATATGGAAGAGCAGGAAGTGGAAAAACGACATATTGTTTTAATGAAATTAAAGATAGAATAAAAAGTGAAGAAAAAATATATATTATAACTCCTGAGCAGTTTTCTTTTACAGCTGAGCAAAAATTGCTAAATACTATTACAGAAAATAGTACTATTAATGCAGAGGTTCTTACTTTTAATAGGATGGCGTATAGAGTGTTGCAGGAGGTTGGAGGAATTACAGATACTGTTTTAACAGATTGTGGAACTTCTATGCTTATTTACGACATTTTAAGAAAAGAAAGAAAAAATCTAAAGTTTTTAGGGAAAACAGATAAAAATGTAGATATTATAAATAGACTATTTACTGAACTTAAAAAACATAATGTTACAGAAAATAAATTAGCAGATGTTGCAAAAGATATAGATGATATATATTTAAAGACTAAATTGAATGATATAGATATAATATATAAAAATTACGAAGAGAGAATAAGAAATAATTATATAAATAATATAGATTTATTAACTATATTATTTGAAAAAATTAAATATAGTAAAAGCTTTGATAATTCTTTAATATATATAGATGAATTTGCTGGTTTTACAAAACAAGAATATTTAATAATACAAGAATTAATGAAAAAAGCAAAACAAGTTAATATAACAATGTGTATAGATATATTAGAAGAAAATACTATGCCAGAAATTGATGTGTTCTATCCAAATAAAAAAGCCATTATGAAAATTATTCAAATAGCCAAAGAGAATAATATAAAAATAGATAAACCTATTGAACTGAAAAATTTATATAGATTCAAAAATAATGAACTAAAGTTTTTGGAGAATAATTTGTATAATATAAATTATAAAAAGTTTGAAAATGAAACTAAAAATATAAATATCTTTTTAGCTATGAATCCATATTCAGAATTAGAATTTGTTGCAAAGAAAATAATAAAATTAGTTAGAGATGAAAATTATAGATATAAAGATATAGCAATAATTACAAAAAATATAGAAAGCTATAATTCTATAGCAAAAGCCATATTTTATAAATATAATATTCCTGTGTACATAGACGAAAAAAGAGATTTGAGTAAAAATATATTAATTAAACTAATAATATCTATGCTTGAGATTTTTTCTAAGAATTGGTCATATGAAGCGGTTTTTGGATATATTAAAACAGGTTTGTTGGATATAGAAAATGAAGATATTTTTGTATTAGAAAAGTATTGTGTAAAATGGGGAATAAAAGGCAATAAGTGGTATAAAGAAGATTGGAATTATGGAAATTTAGATAGTGAAGATTTAACAAGATTAAATGAATTAAGGAAGAAAATTGTTAATCCACTTATTAATTTGAAGAATAAAATTTTTGAAGAGAAAAATGTAAGAACTATTTCAAAAGAAATCTATTATTTTTTAAATGAAAATGTACTTTCTAAACTTGAAAGTAAAATAAAAAGATTAGAAGAAATTGGTGAAGTAGAAATAGCAAGAGAATATGAAACAGGTTTAAATATAATTGTAGAAGTATTAGATGAAATTGTTAATATATTTGGAGATGAAAAAATAGGTTTTGATAGATATAAAGAATTGCTTACAATAGGAATACAAAATAAAGATTTAGGCACAATTCCTGGTTTTCAAGACCAAGTTATTTTTGGAGATATTGAAAGATCTAGAACTCATAAAGTAGATATTTGTTTTATTATAGGAATGAATGATGGAGTTTTCCCAAGTGTAAATAAGAGTGAAGGATTTTTGGATAATAAAGATAGAGAGGTATTAAGAAGTAAACAGTTAGAAATTGCAAAAACAACTATAGAGCAATTATATGATGAACAATTTAATATATATAAAGCATTAACAATAGCGGAAAATAGATTATTTCTTTCATATACATCAACAAATAACGAAGGAAAAGCAATAAGACCATCTGTGTTAATATCTAAAATAAAAAATATTTTTCCTAATATAAAAAGAGAAAGTGATATAATAAAAAAAGAAAATTTTATTGGTACAAAAGAATCTACTTTTGATGAGTTATTAGAAAATATATATAAACTAAAAGATGGAAATAATATAGATGATATATGGTATGATGTATATAATTATTATAAAGAGGATAATATGTGGAAAGAAAAACTAAAAACTGCTTTAAAAGGAATACATTATACTAATTTACCAGAAAAGATAAATGAAGAATATATAGAAAAATTATATGGAGATGAGCTTAAAACAAGTATATCTAGGCTTGAACAATATAGAAAATGTCCATATTCTTTTTATTTAAAATATGGATTAAAATTAAAAGAGGAAGAAACTTTTAAAATACAATCTGTTGATACTGGAACATTTATGCATGAAGTTATAGATGAATTTTTTGATTATGTGAATAAAAATAATATAGATATTAAAAATATTCAAATGAAACAAACAGAAGATATAATAAATAAAATTATAAATGATAAATTGAATTTAGCTAAATATTATAAATTTACATGTTCAACTAGATTTATTATATTAACTAAAAGATTAAAAAATGTTGTTAAAAAATCTATTTTCTATATAATTGAGCAATTAAAAAATAGTAATTTTAAAGTATTAGGAAATGAGATTGAATTTAAAAATGGGGGAAACTATCCTCCTATAAAAATAGAGCTTGATGACAATAGAAAAATAGAAATAACAGGTAAAATAGATAGAGTGGATTATGCAGAAAATGATGATGGAAAATATATAAGAATAATTGATTATAAATCTAGTGTTAAGGATATAGATTTAAATGAAGTTGTTTATGGTTTGCAATTACAACTGTTAACTTATTTAGATAGTATAACAAAAGAAGAGAATTATTCATCAGCAGGAATATTATATTTTAATTTAACAGATCCAATAGTTAATGTTTCAAATAATGCAGATGAAAAACAAATAGAAGAGGAAATAAGAAAAAAATTTAAGATGCATGGTTTAATTTTAGCAGATGTAAAAGTTATTAAAATGATGGATAATAATTTAGAGAAAGGATTTTCGCAATATATACCTGCATATATAGATAAAGATGGAAATATAAGTGAGAAGTTTTCTAATGCTATTAACAAAGATGATTTTAAGAATTTACAAAAGCAGGTTATAGATACTATAAAAGATATTGGAAAAGAAATAATGAGTGGTAAGATAGATATAAAACCATTTTATGATAAATCTAAAAAAACTCCATGTGAGTATTGTAACTATAGATCGATATGTAATTTTAATACTAGAAATAAGAATAATGAATATAATTATATAAAATATATGGACAAAAAGGAGGTATTAAAGAAGATAAGTGAAAGATTTAACTAATAAAGATGTTATCCAAGGTGAAAAAAACGGTATAAAATATTTACAGTTTAGAAAATTATTAGAATATAATAATAAAATACAACATTATTATATATTAAAAAATGATGGAATAAATTTAAAAACAAGAGGAAAACCAGAAAATATAATTATTGCTAAAAATGGTTATAGAAAAATATTTAATAGTTTAGGAATGGATTATAATAATTTAGTAAAGCCTATTTTTACACACAGTAATAATGTTAAAGTCATAAGAAATAAAGAAAATTTAAATGAACCAGATTTTGAAAATAAAAGTTTAAATGAAATAGATGGATTGATAACAGCAAAGAGAAATATTGTACTAGCAGCAACAAATGCAGATTGTGTTATAATTATGCTATATGACAAAGCTAAAAACATTATAGGAAATGTTCATTCTGGTTGGAGAGGAACTTTAAGTGGAATAATAAAACAAGAAATAATAAAAATGGAAGAAGAATTTGGCAGTAATCCTTCTGATATAATATGCTGTATATGTCCAAGCATACGAAAATGCCACTTTGAAGTTGATGAAGATGTAATGGAAATGTTTAAAGATAAGTATTCTTATACAAATATGCTAGAAAAAATAATATATAAAGGTGATATAAAAAATAATAAACAAAAATATTATATAGATACTGTATTAATAAACAAAATTTTAATGAAAGAATTGAATATAAGAGATGAAAATATTGTAGATTCAAATATTTGTAGTATGTGTAATCCAGATATTTTACATTCTTCAAGACTAGAAACACAAGAAAAGTATGGAGTAAATGTTTCATTAATATATATAAAATAGTGGAGGCAAAAATGTACAGTAATTGGGAAGAGCTAGAAAAGAATTGTAAAGTGTGTAAAAAGTGTAAATTATGTAAAACAAGGACAAATGTTGTTTTTGGTGAGGGAAATAAAAATGCAGATTTAATGTTTATAGGAGAAGGACCTGGAGCAGACGAGGATTATTCTGGAATCCCTTTTGTAGGAAAAGCAGGAAAACTTATGAATATGGCGTTTCAAGGTATTGGTATAAATAGAGAGGAAGTATATATTGCAAATATAGTTAAATGTAGACCACCAGGAAATAGAAATCCTCAAGATGATGAAGTAGATGCTTGTTTAGATTATTTAAGGAATCAAGTTATACTTATAAAACCAAAAGTAATAGTGTTGTTAGGAAGTATTGCATTAAAAGCTATATTAAGTAAAGATTTAGGAATTACAAAATCAAGAGGTAAATGGTTTAATAAAAACGGAATTTTATATATGCCAACTTTTCATCCAGCTGCACTACTTAGAGATGATACTAAGAAAATATATTTTTGGAAAGATTTAAAAGAGGTAAAGAGGAGAATGTTACTTTAAATGTTTATAAAGTAGAACATTTAGATAAAAAAATAGTAATATATTTGTAGGGGCGAACATTGTTCGCCCGCGCTTCGGAGAAATTTCTTTAAATAAAAATTCACATCAAAAATAAATCGTATAAAAAGAATATATATAATAATTTATCGTCAAAATGATAGCTGGGGTCTTCCTAAATGCCTTTGACTTCTAAATTATTATATATATCCTTCTTATACTTCTCTATTTATTAATTTTCCTACTTATTCAAAATTATATCAAAATCTTTATATAAAATTTTGGCTGTAAATAGCAAAATATGAAAAATAAATTTTCCTGAATAAATGGTCAAAATAATTGAAAGAAAAAATTATGTATAATAAAATTAATATATTAAATATATATTGAAAGGAAAAGTTATGGAAAAAATAGATGAAATAATGGAAATAGCAAATTATTGCCTAAATTGTAAGACAAAGCCATGCCAAAATGGTTGCCCACTAGGAAATAATATTCCTGAATTTATAAAATGTGTAAAAGAAGATAAATTAGAAGAAGCTTTCAATGTTTTACAAGAGACTACTGTCCTTTCTTCAATATGTGGTAGAATATGTCCGCACAGTAAACAGTGTGAAGGAAATTGTGTAAGAGGAATAAAGGGTAAACCTGTGGATATTGGTTTGTTAGAGTCTTTTGTTGGAGATGCAAATAAAGACAAAAATATAAATCTAAAAGAAAATTTAGTAAGCAATAAAAAAGTAGCAATAATAGGTGGAGGTCCTAGTGGACTTACTGCAGCAGCTTTTCTTGCAAGAAGCGGATGCAATGTTACAATATATGAGAAAGAAGAAAAATTAGGTGGAATATTAAATTATGGAATACCTGATTTTAGATTGGATAAAAAAGTGATTAATAATACAATTGAAAAAATAGTAGATTTAGGTATAAATGTAAAAAATGGATATATACTTGGTGAAAATTTGAACTTGGAAAATTTGAAAAAAGAATATGATGCTATATATTTAGCTTTTGGTGCAAATAATTCTTGTTTTATGGATGTTGAAGGAAAAGATTTAGAAAATGTATATGGTGCTAATGAATTGTTAAAATATAATGAACATCCAGATTATAGTGGAAAAGATGTAGCTATAATAGGCGGAGGAAATGTAGCAATAGATATAGCAAGAACTGTAAAAAGATTAAATGCAAAAAGTGTTAATATTATTTATAGAAGAGAAGAAAAGCAAATGCCTGCTGAACCAAAAGAAATTAATGATGCAAAAAATGAAGGAGTAAATTTTATACATAAAGCAAATTTGGTAAAAATAATTGGAAATAATCGTGTAGAGAAAATAGAATTAATAAAAACAGAGTTAGTAAAAAAAGAAGGAGAAACAAGAGAATATCCTGTTAATATAGAAAATAGTAATTATCAAATAAATATGGATTATGTAATAATGGCAATTGGTTCAAAAATAAATAAAAAACTAGCGATAGAAAATGGATTAGAATTAAATGAAAAGGGTTATGTAAAAGTAGATGAGAATTATAACACAAATATAGAAGGTGTATTTGCAGGTGGAGATTTAATTGGTGGTAAATGTACAGTTGCTTGGGCTAGTAAAGCTGGAAGAGAGGCTGCAAAGAGTATAATAAAATATTTGCAATTTTAAAAATGAAAAATAACAAAATTTAACTATTTACAGCTAAAATTTATATGTCTAACATTTTGAAAAATAGCTCTGCAGTACTAGATTTTGATATAATATAAAAAATAAATAGAAATATCTTTAAAATAAAAATTTGTATAAAAAACAAACCGTATAAGAAGGATATATATAATAATTTATCGTCAAAATGATAGCTGGGGTCTTCCTAAATGCCTTTGACTTCTAAATTATTATATATATCCTTCTTATACTTCTCTATTTATTTAAATATTATTAAAATTATTCATTCTTCATTCTTCACCATTCATTATTCATTGCAACCATCGGTTGCAGATATATCCCTGCGAAAAGTGGCAATCTTTTTAAAAACAATCCTGCAAAAAGTGGCAAAAATTATTGATTATTAAAAAAAGTATGTTAAAATATAAGAAAATGGAGGAAGTGTATGAAAAGATTATTTGAAAATAAATTAATGGAATGGAAAGAAACTGGAATGAAAAAACCATTAATGGTAGTAGGAGCAAGACAGATTGGAAAAACTTATATTTTAGAAAAATTTGCTAAAGAAAATTTTGAACAATACTTATATTTTAATTTAGAAAAAAGTAATGATGTAAGAAATATATTTGAGCAAACAATTGATGATACAAAGATTATCGAAAATTTGGAATTATATATAGGTAAAAAGATAGATATAGAAAAAACAATAATGTTTTTTGATGAAATACAAGTAAGCGAAAATTTTATTGTATCACTTAAATATTTTAATGAATCAGAGAAAAACTATAAAATAATATGTGCAGGAAGTTTGTTAGGTGTTAAAATTAATAGGTTTAAAAGTTCATTTCCTGTTGGAAAAATTAGAATAGAATATATGTATCCAATGAATTTTGAAGAATTTTTAATAGCTACTGGTAATGAAATGTTAAAAAATAAAATAGAAGAATGTTATAAATCAATGTCTAAAATGCCTGATTTTGCTCATGAAAAAGCAATAGAACTATATAGGAAATATTTGTGCGTGGGAGGTATGCCAGAAGCAGTAAACAATTTTATAGAGAATAATCAAGATATATTAAAATTCGATTCTCACATTCTTTCAGATATAAAAGATATGTACATTGCAGATATGCAAAAATATGTAAAAAGCAGTTTAGAAACTGTTAAAATTGAGAAAATATATAAAAACATTCCTAGTCAGTTAGCTAAAGAAAATAAGAATTTTCAATATAATTTTGTAGAAGAAACAGGAAGAAAAAGAAAATATGAAAGTTCAATTGATTGGCTAGTAGCATCTAGGATGATTTTAATAAATTATAAATCAAAAAGAATGGAAATACCGCTTAAAGTATATATAGATGAAGATATGTTTAAGTTATATTTAAGTGATGTAGGAATATTAACAAGTATGAGCGAAATAAGATATACAGATATAATGCTTGATAGAACTTTTCTTTATAAAGGTGCTATTACAGAAAATTATATAGCACAAGAAATAAGTTCTAAAGGTGAATCACTATATTATTGGTCTTCTAATAGAAATGCTGAAATAGATTTTGTTTTGTATAGTGAAGAAGATGGAATTATTCCAATAGAGGTAAAAAGCGGAAATAATGTAAGATCAGTTAGTTTAAATATGTATATGAAATATTATAGACCTAAATATGGAATAAGATTTTCAACTAGAAATTTTGGATTTGAGAATAATATAAAATCAATTCCACTATATGCGGTGTTTTGTGTAAGGTAGACGTAATTGTAATTAAAATGTAATACAAATTTAACAAGTATGAAATATGTTTTTAAATACAATTAGGTTATAATAATTGTTATAGTATTCAAAAGAGAAAAGGGGTTAATATGAATATAAAATCTGTATTGAAAAAAGAAGGAATCACAAATATAAGACCACTAGATATACTTACAATTAATAAAATTTCTAAAAATATTTCTCATAAATTATATGAAACTTTTAATGAACATAATATAAATGAAAGTGATCTATTTATATCAATATCTAGGTTGCAGATGTATTTTGCTCAAATGCCAGAAGATGCATCAGCTGCAAAGTATTTTTATAAAAATCAATCTATATATTTTAATGATAAATTTTCTATTGATGAAATAGAGGAGTTTGCAATTCATGAGTGTATACATTATTTACAAGAAATAAAAGATGAAAAGGGAAATTTATTAAGATTAGGTTTGTATGATATATCAGAAGGTTCAAATAAAGGTATGGGGCTAAATGAAGCTGCAGTTCAACTTATGGCTGCAACAGCAAGTGGTGCGCCAATAGATAAAGTAAAATATTATGATTTATTCTTAGTTACAGAAAGTCCAGAATATTATCCATTACAATGTGTAATATTAAAAGAAATGATGTATTTTACAGGAAATTATCCATTATATCATAGTACTTTATATAGTGATGATGTATTTAAAAATACATTTAGCTCTAAATTTGGAAAGAGGGCATATTATAAAATTGAGAAAAATGTAGATGAATTATTAACCTTAGAAGCACTATTAAATACTTTAACTACAGAAGTAAAATATACAAATAGGCAAAGAAAAATAAAGCAAACAAATCAATTGATTGATCAATGTAAAGATAAAATTGCAAATCTTTTTATAGAAACACAAGATTTTATTATTGAATTATGTTTTGAAACTGAATTTAATGAAATTAGAACAATGGAAGATTTAAAATATTTTAAATCTAGAATATATAATTTTAAAGATATAATTGGTTATACTGCAGATTACGATTTTTATAATAAATATTATATTAAGAAAATGGAAGAGTTTGAAGCTAAAAAAGAATATATAAAAGAACATGGTGTAATAAAGAAAACACCCATTTCGGAAAATTTAAATCTAGTGGAATTAAAACCAAGTAAAGTTTCTGTATTCAAAAGAATATTAATGAAACTTGGAATATTAGTAGATATGAATGAGAAAAAGTCAGATTTAGAAAAAGATATAGATAAATTATAATTAAAAGAATAGCTCAATAGGGCTATTTTTTTTATGTATTTGATTATATATAAACATTATTTGGATTAAATAATAGTTAAAAAAATGTAAAAAAACTTTTTAAAGTTAATTAAATAGAATGATTAAAAATTGTATGTTTCCCTAGTAAAATAATAAGATTGTAAATATTATTTCATAAAAATGTCATAAAAAAATATTATTAGATAATAAAAGTATTTATTATATTAAATCCGTAAAATAAATGTTGATTTATGTTGTATTTATATAAAAATGGATATGTTGACTTTAAAAATAAAGATTTTAAAATTAAATATAGATAATAATAAAAATGTAGAACGCATTTTATATAGCTAGGGGGTACCAATGAAAATAAAGAAATATAAAAAAATAATTATGATATTAGGAGTTATAATGATAATAATAGCTCTAATACCATTATGCTATAAACAAATAAATAATATGATTATAAATAGTAGACCAGAAAATATTTTAGCAATGACATACCCTCAAGTACAAATAGGAGAAGAATCTACGAATTCTCAATATGTTAAGTTTGATTCATATTTTTTCAAAGATTTGAACAATGATGGAATTGCAGATAAGGTAAGAGGAACATGTAAAGAAATAGGAGAATCAGATACTTTATATATGGAGTTAGAAGTAGTTGAAAATGGTTATTTAAAAGATGGAAGAATAACTGTTAATGGTACTAACTATGGTGGAAATTTCCAATTAACAACACAATTAGCAGCAGATACTCAAATAAAAGATAATTATATAGGAAGTAATATAAGTAATATAGAATTTAATAATTTAGAAAATGGAACACATATGCTCATATCTGGTATAGTAAAATCACCAAGTACACCGCTAAATAGAGACAAATATTCAAAAATAAATTCTATAACTTTAACAGGTATACATGTAGAAACTTTACCGGATGGTACAACTAAAGAAACACCAATACAAAAGACAGTAAATTTCCAAGTCGATTGGTATGGTACAAATAAAATTCAATGGGATTCTAGCGATACTAATCAATATAATTATGAAGATGATATGGTAAATGAAGAAGAAAATGTCATAGAAGTAGATTTTGAGATATCTATAAGAGAGAATATAAGGCAATTAGAGACTAAAGATATGCATATAGAAGGAACAATACCAAAGTTAAATGGATATAGTGCTTTAAGTGTAACAACAACAGACAGTTATAGTAAAGTAACATATGATAGCAACACAGGCAATTTTGTTATTGAAAAAACAGGAGGGTTTAGTGATTATTCTTATTATAAGTATGTAAGATTAAATGTAACATATCCTATGGAAGCATATAATAAGGTTTTGGGTGAACAAGATGTGCAAGTTCCAGTAAAAGTTTATATAAATTCGTACAATAATCCAAGTGGGGAATTTCAGAACCCATATAAATCTAATGAAGTACAAGCTACAATAAATTTAAATTTATTTAGACCAAGACCTGTGCCAATAGTAAGACCATATTTATACATAGATGTAGGTTATTATTTATCAAGTTTATATAGTTATGATATTTATAGTATGTATTATGTATCAAAAGAAAAGCCAGCAAGAATATATAACAATTTATCAAAAAATGAAACAGGAGATTATTATCCAGTAGAATGGAGATTTGATGGCGATGGTGGAGTTTATGAAAATGGTGTAGTATTAAAAGAGACTCCAAATGGAGAGAAAAAGAAATCAGATGTAATCATTACTACAGATGGACAACAAATAAGTATGGAAAATTTCAGTAAACATGCTGCAATATATATACCATATAATATAAATATGCTTGGAAATGATGGTTGGATAAATGTATATAATGATGATACTAATG
Source organism: uncultured Clostridia bacterium (assembly GCA_944386325.1). Lineage (GTDB taxonomy): Bacteria > Bacillota > Clostridia > TANB77 > CAG-508 > CAMCHB01. The sequence continues at coordinate 70,846 of CALXAP010000002.1, read as the reverse complement.
AATTATTAGTAACTTTTAATATACAAAATATGAATAGGTATAGTGAAAATAATCCTTATTGGTATAAAAAACCAGTCAAACACATAAGGGTGGAAACGAGTAAATTATATAATACAAACTCATATTTTTATGTATATAATACAAAAGAATTAGATGATACATATATTACAAACACTTATTCTAAAGAAGTATTTGATACATTTTCTTACATAGAAAGTTATGTAGAAGCATATGCAGGAGAGTGGCATTTAAGTACTGATGATACAGCAAGATATATATATCCAATATCTTTGGTTGGTATGGATATAGATAACAATGATTATTATAGTGATGAAACAGTTGTATCTACACAAAAATCACAAGATATGCAAATAAGAATCGGTGTACCAAAAAATAAGTTTGATTCATATACTGATATCATATCTCCATGGAAAAATGGACAATTTTTATTAAAATTTCCACCAGATATAGCGGATGTGGAAATAAAAAATATTACAACAGATAACCCTAATGTAAAAATAGAAAATTATTATAAATACTATAGTGAGGGAAGTGTTTTTGTTAAAATAAAAACAAAAAATGATAACCCACAATATTTCCTAATATATCTAGATTGTACAATAACACCAAATCCAGGTTCGCCAACTCAAGATGAAGAATTAGAATTGTACACATATAATGAAATTGGTGTAGATTATGAACCAGACATAGTAAGTGATATCTATGATGTAAATGAAAATAATAATATAGATGAAAAGATAGGAACAACAGAAAGAACAATTGCATTGATTGCATCAAATTCACTAGTAACAGGGCAGAGAGGTTTAAACTATGATGATGAAGGAAGTATTGCTGTATCTCCTAGGGTGGCTGAAGTTGCAAAAGATCAAAGAACTGCTACAGTAGAGGTTAATATTACAAATAACTATTCTGGAGTAATTAGTGAGATTTCAATATTAGGTATAATACCAACAGAAGGCTCAAAATATGTTATTAATGGAAAAGACATAGGATCAGATTACAGTACAACAATGACAAATGAAGGTATTACAGTACCTCCAATATTAAGAAGTGTAGCGAAAGTGTATTATTCAGAAAAAATAAATGCTACTAAAGATTTAAATGATTCATCGAATGGATGGACAATGACACCTAGGGATTTTAGCAAAGTAAAAAGCTTTCTTATAGTATTAAACAATTATACTATGAGTCAAGGTGAAACTCATAAATTTACTTATAATATAAATATACCAGAGGGCCTAGAATATGACAGAATAAGTTATAGTCATCATGGTGTGTATTTTACACTTAATACAACAGAAGGTAAATATCCAACACAAATAGAGCCTGCAAGATTAGGATTTATGATTTCTAAAAAATTAGAGCCAGATGGTGGAAGATTTATACCAGAAGAGGAAGTAGATCAAGATAAATATTTATATTGTATTGCAAATGGGGTACATATTCCAGCAATGAGTAATGGAACACAACTTGATGCAACAGTGGAAAGCGGAGACTTTAAGATGTATGTAAAAAATCCATATAGAGGTCAAATAATAGGTGAAAAGTATGTTGAAGATGGTACGAATTTAAAAAATATTTATACAGATACAAAGAGTCATTCTATTGGAAAATATTTTGAAACAATTCCACCTATAAGAGAAGGAAAAGAGGGAAATGCAACAGATGAAGAAGCATATATATTATCTTTCTTAGATGAAAACAATAGTTTACAATCACAAAGTCAATTGGCAATGTATGCAATAGGTATAAATGAGGGGGCTTCAGCTCCAGATAATAAAATATCTATAGAAGCAAAAGAATATGCTAAATTCAGAAAACAAATAGATGGACAAGGTGGATATAAAACAAGTCAGGAGAAATTAGATACTGTAGTTGGATACAATGTAGAATCTAAAAAAATTATTATAGGTCCATATAAAGTAGACTATTTAAGGAGTTATACAGAAAAAGGTGGAGAAAAAATTGAGTTTAGTGGAATAAAAGAAATTAGAATATATGATCAGGATGGTAATATAATACCATCAAATACATGGAATATTGAATATGATGAAAATAAAAAATTACAAAATAGAGCAGAAACATATGAAGAATATCCATATCCTTATCCAAATGAAGAGTTTTATTTTGTGATAGATGATGAAGCAAATGAAAATGTAAGAGAGATTAGTAAAATAGAAATAGAACATCAAGAATTAAATATAGATGCTAAGTATAGCATTTTGGAAGGAACTTATAATGAAGTAGAATGGAAAGCTGGATATAGAACAGAAAGATGCCCAGGAGGAAGAAGTTGTCCTCATGGAATGCAAGATGCACATATTATAGGACATACATATTATTTAATTGCAGATAAAGTTACTTTAGGAAGAGTAGATTCGCAAAAATTAATAGAAGTAGATTGGGTAAAAAAAGAATATAAAAAACACATACAAGAATTAGATATTGATGGAAAAATTAGGTTAACTATGAATTTTGAAGGAAATGTGTGGAATGACCAAAATGAAATGATATCTAATGGAATTAACGAGAATAATGAAAAGAAAATAAAAGGTGTAAAAGTTACATTATATAAAAAAGATGAAACTACTCCAACGACAAAATTAACAAGTCAAAATCCTGTTTACACAGATGAAAATGGAAACTATCGTTTTGAAAATATAAGACCTGGTTTATATGAAATAGAATACAAATATGATGGACAAACATATAGGACTACAAAATTTTTAATAAATGGAAATGTAACAGATTATAAGAATAATCCAGATGATGAAAAATATATTAATAATTCAAAGGCAGAAGAGACAAAAGAGAATAGACAGAATTTAAATAATCGTTATTATGAAATTACTCCAAATGGAGCAATTGGAACAGATGGAACAACAACTAATTTAGAGTATAGACAAGAAGGTAACAATAGTAAAATTGTAACTAGAAATGAAAATGAAGTTTCTAGACAACAATATGAAATTGCTACTAATACAGCGAGCAGTAATATATATTATCCTTTAACTGAAAAATTTACAATTAACAAAGTTGAATATATGATGATAGAAGATGAAAAAAATATCGATTTAGGATTATCAGAAAGAGAGAAAACAAATGAAAATCTAACTTTAGATGTATATGAATCTACATTTTCTATAAAAGGAATGACACAAAGGTTTGCTTATAATGAGAAAAATTTGAGAAATAAAGATCAGATACAAGATATATCAGATTATACTCAATATGTTAATAGAGCTGATTATGAATGGAGATGGGATGATAGTTTAGCGTCTGTATGGGCAAATGCAAATGATTGCGAATTAGAAGTTTATTTAGATTATATGATGATTATTAGAAATACTGGTGAAAATGATATAGCAAAAATAACCGAATTGGCAGATTATTATAGTAAAAATTTGATTTATAGTAATGATAGCTACAGAGATATTGAAATGACATCATGGGCTGTTGTGAAATCTGAAAATATTACAGAAAGTGAAACAGTTCAGGATGAAAATAAGATAAAAGTTGATTGGAGTCAAAATTCAAAATATGGACAAAGTAATCAATATTCAGAATATAATAAAATGTATACACAAAGTTTAGAAAATCTAGAAGTAGGAAATGGAAAATATATAGAGTTACACATTATATTTAAAATAAATAAAAACAATAATGCAGTTATATTAGAAGGTGATAATGCAAATATAGCAGAAATTAACGGTTACAGAACATTTAATAAAGATGATGGAAGTGTAGTTGGTTTAATTGATGAAAATTCTAGACCAGGTAATTTGAATCCAAATACAGATAAAAGTACATATGAAGATGATGAAGACAGATCACCAAATCTAAGATTAGTTATGGATGATGATAGTGAAGAAAATAATCGTTATGGAAATACAATAGAAGGAAATGTTTGGGATGATTTAAGACATGGAAATAATACAGTTACTTTATCAAATAATCAAATAGTTGGAGATGGAATAAGACAAAGAAATGAGCCACTAGTAGATTATGTAAGAGTAGAATTGTATGAAACATTTACAAATCCACAAACAGGGGCAAGTTTAACTAAAAAAGTAGATGAGGCAAGAACAGGCAGACAATTATCTATAAGTAATAATGAAGAATTAAATGGTGGATATAGATTTAGTAGATTATCTGCAGGAAATTATCATGTGGAATTTATTTACGGTGAAGAAGAACAACTAAAACACAATTTAAAATATAATGGTCAAGATTATCAAGCTGTTGCAACAGAAGATATATATAAAGATACAGATGCAACTAATAATTATTCTGATGTAGAAATAATGCTTGGATTAGATATTTCAAATAGTATGAGTGGAGAGCCAATTAATCAAGAAAAAAGAGCAGCAATAGAATTGGTTAGAAAATTAAATGAACAATTATCAGGAGTAAAAATAGGTCTAGTTGCTTATAATAGTGAAGCGGCGGTACTAGGTCAATTAGGAGACAATCAAACAGATTTACAAAATACAATTAGAGGTTTAACTTCTGAAGGTGAAACAAGTATACAAAAAGCAATAAATTTAATGTCTTCAGAATATAGCAATAATAGTAGAAAGAAAATAATTATTTTAATTACAGATGGTAGACCAACAGAAGAGACAAATGAAGATGTTATTAAAGAAATTGAAGAGTTAGATGATAATAATATTGATTTAATTACAATATTAACAAAGGATTCTGAACAGATTTTTGGTACAGAATCAAATCCAAGAAGAGGAAAAGTATATAGAATTAATACAGAAAATATGTATAATGATATAGTTGGTAAAATATATGAACAAATTTTAGAAGAATGTATTATAAAAGAGGATAGAAGTTATGGTAAAGATAATCAAGATGAAAGAATAGCACAAATGGATAAATTTAGTACATTTGACCTAGAATTAGGATTAATGCTAGATGTAGAAGGTATAAGAAATATGAAGGAAGGAGAGCAAAAAACAGAAGCAATTAGAAAATTAGCAGAAGAAACAAAGATGTCTGCACAGACGAAATCTGTTAATTTTGTTCCTAATAATGTATTAAAAGATAAAGTAGAACAAGTAAATCTAGGTTTAAGAGAAAGACCAAAAGCAGAATTGAGTCTAGAAGAAGAAGTAGCAGGTATACAAGTAAAATTAAGTGATGGACAGATTATAGTTGATACAGAAAAAGGTGTTAATAAAAATGTTAATGGTTTAGATAAAGAAGAAGAAAAAGTTCCAATTTCAGTATATATGGATGAGGAAATTATGCATGGTGCAGAAATCCGTGTTAAATATCTAGTTAGAATAAGAAATACTGGCGAGATAGATAAAATGAGCAATTATGTAGAAGGTGCAAGTGATGAAACTATTACAACACAAGCTGATTGGGTATATCAATACATTAGTAGCAATTTTGTTTATAAACCAGAAGAACAAAAAGCAGAAGAAAATGGAGATATATGGGAAAGAATAGAAACTACACAAGCAAATAAAGTTGCTGATAATGTATTAGAAGCAGTAGAAGAGCAAAACTTACAAATATTGCAAACAGATGGATTAAGAGTAGAATTATATCCAATAGGTAGTAAAGAAGCACAAGAAGGCGGTCAGACAGAAATAGTTGGGTATATAGTGCTAAGTAAAGTAATATCACCGCAAGATGATAATGCAACTTTATCATTCCAAAATTGTTTAGAAATTGTTCAAAGAAGTAATGAAGCAGGAAGAAGAGCATACAGAGGAATACCAGGAAATTATGTACCAAATAGCGATAATAATGAAGTTGATAATACTCAAGCAAGAAAAATTAATATAACTAAACCATTAGGAGGAGAAATTGCAAAATATTATGTAGCAGGAGCATTAATACTTATTATAATAGCAGGAATAATTGTAATGATTAAAAGAAAAAGTCATAAAAAAGAATAGAATACAAAAGAAGCAGAAATAGATGAATAAGTAGAATATCTGGTAATAGTAAAAGAAGACATAAATGAAAATGGACAAACAACAATAACATAATGTGTCTTTATTAAGAAAACAAATATTAGGAATAGAATAATATTATAAATGGAGAATTAATATGTTTGATTTTAAATAAAATTACAAATCAAACATATTTCCCTAAACAAATTTATTAATATATGTAGAAAAATATAAAATGTTAAGAAAATGTAATATTTAAATTAGATTTTCTTAAATATAAAAAATCCGTAATAAAAAATAGGATTTTATTCAATTACACAAGATTTAAGTTATGTTGATTATATTTTCTTGTAAGTTATAATGATTTATAAAGGTATATTACTATTATATATAGTGAGGTGATAATGTGAAAAGATTATTGTTTGTAGGCTCTATTACTTTTATTGTAACCATGTTAATTACTTTAAGTATAGTTAATGCAAGTGGATTTGAAATGAAACTTGAATCTGATAAAGATATAGTAAAACCAGGAGAAACTATAGTTTTAACAGCAAGTATCCAAAATATTGATACACCAAATGAGGGAATAGATTTATTATTAGCAAGCATATCTTATGATAATAATGTTTTTGAGAATATTGAAACAAGTGATGTAAAAGCAGTAGGACAATGGGGAGGATTATTATTTAATCCAGATAATAATAAATTGATACTAGAAAGAAATAGTCAAACAAAGGAAAATGAATCTGTTTTTCAAATAACTTTAAAAGCTAAAGATAATATAGAAGTAGAAAGTACAAATATATCTATTAATCAAGCTCAATCAACAGATGGTAATCAAGATATAAATGGAATAGATGGAAGTATAGAGCTAAAAACACAAAAGTACTATAATAAATTTTATATTATTGGAGCAATAGCTATTGTGATTATTGTATTAGCTATTATAGGTGTTGTTATATATAAAAAGAAGAAAGGAGGCAATTAAATGAAGTCTAGCACAAAGAAAAAAGTAGTATTTTTGTCTATTATGCTTAGTTTATTAGTAACAGGAAAAGCATTTGCACAAGAAAATGAATTTAGAAATATAGATAATATAGAAACAGTAGATTCCTTACTAGTAGATAAAGCATTAGGAGCACCAGGATTTTTCGATTTAAGAGTATATAAATATATAACAGATAAAACATATGGCTCAACAAATGAAAACTGGGCATTAGTAGCATCAAGACTGCTAGAGTTTAATGGAACAGGCTTAGGTGGAGATTTTTCAATGAGACATATGGATTATTCAACAGCAATGAACTCAACAAATGAAGGAACACCAAATCCGCATTATAGAAACTTAGGGTCAGGAGGAAATATGCAAGTAGCCCTAGGATATATAACAAGTGGAAGAGGACCAATAACAGAAAATGAAATGAAGTTTGAAAATAATTTAAATAAAGTAAGTTTAAGTACAATACAAGGAAAAACCCCATCAACAAAGGTAGAAGAATATGTAAAATTTCCAAACATGTATAAATATGATGTAAATGGAATTACATATGTATGGGATAGAGATACAACAATGTATACACCAGCAGAAGTTATGGAAAATAGGCAAAATATAAAAGAACATATATTGAAATATGGTGGAGTTGCTTCAAAGATATATAGAGCAGATAGTTATTTTAAATACAGATATAAAACTCAATTTAATGTATTAGGTAGTTATAATGTAAGGCATTACCAGGGTGGAGGATCTTCTTATACTACAACACATTATTATTATTATGATATATATTCAGCCGCACCAGGGGGATTAGCATATTATTGTAATAATAAAGATGTAACACCAAATCATGATGTTGTATTGATTGGATGGGATGATAATTATGATAATGCAGTTACAGGAGCCCCACAAAAAGGAGCATATATTGCAATAGATGCTGATGCTTTTTATAAGGAATGGTATACAGATACACTAGAGGGAATGCATCCAAATGGATATTATGTAAATAAAAATGCGGAGAAGAAAACAACAAATACAAAATACTATTATATACCATATGATGATTTTTATGTAGAATCAAATGTGTATGGAATAGGACAATTAGGATATGTAGATTATGACTATATATACCAATATGATCAGCTAGGATTATCAGGTTCAATAGCAGGAAACTACTATGGAACAGAAGTATATGGAGCAAATGTATTTACAAGAAATGTAGATTATGCACAAAGATTAAATGAAATAAGTGTAGCAAATACAGATGCAATGAAATATGAAGTATATGTAAATCCAAAAGATGGAGATTTAACAGAAGAAAAATTAATAAAAGTGGCAACAACAGATGTATTAGAGCCAGGATATCATACAATAAAATGGGATAGCGATATAGTGTTAACAGGAAGTAGATTTGCAGTAGTAGTAAAATACATATCACCAACAGATGACTCAAGTATAATAAGAAGGGAAGCAAGAATAGGAGTACAGTCACCAACAGAAAAATATTATGATACAAGTGGATCAACAGTAGTAGAAAAAACAAGGAATGTAGAATACTTCCAAAATGCAACATCAGCACCATTAAGAAGCTATATAAGTGATACAGGATATGAGTGGACAGATTTATATGATAATGCAGATACAAAAAATATGAGTATATGTATAAAAGCATTTGTAACAGATTATCCAGGATATACATCACCAATAGAAAAGGTAGAAATAAGTAAAACAAATATGACAATAATAAAAGGAGATACAGAGCAATTAACAGCAACAGTATATCCAGAAGATGCAAAAGATACAAATGTATATTGGACAAGTGCAAATAGAAATATAGCAACAGTAGATAATGATGGAAATGTAACAGGGATAGCAGGAGGAGAAACAGTAATAACAGCAAGGTCATCAGATGCAACAGTGTATGCAGAATGTAAAGTAAAAGTAGATGTACCAGTAGATAGTATAGTATTAAATCAAAAAGAAGTAACAATGTTACAAAATGAAGTATATATATTAGCGCCAATAATAAGTCCAGAAGATGCAACAGTAAAAGAAGTACAGTGGTCAAGTAGTAATAAAGATGTAGTAAGAGTAACAGAAGATGGATTATTAATAGGATTACAACAGGGAAGAGCAATAGTAACAGCATTAATAAGAGATGATTATGGAACACATACAGCAACATGTACAATAGTGTTACCAGAATCAATGTTAGTAGATGTAACAGAAGTAAGATTAAATAAAGATAAGATGACATTAGAAAAAGGAACAAGGGAAACACTAACAGCAACAATATTCCCAGATGATGCAACAAATAAATCGGTAGTGTGGACAAGTAGTAATAAAAATGTAGCAATAGTAAATGCAAATGGAAGGGTAACAGGATTATCAGCAGGAACAGCAACAATAACGGTAACGACAGTAAATGCGGGAGAGACAGCAACATGTGAAGTAACAGTAACAGAACAGCCAGTGGTAGAAGTAACAGGAGTAAGATTAAATAGTAGTAGTCTATCGATGGAAAAAGGGCAATCAACAGTACTAAGTGCAACAGTAACACCAAGTAATAGTAGCAATAAAAATGTAATATGGACAAGTAGTAATGAAAATGTGGTAGTGGTAAACCAAAATGGAAAGGTAACGGCAATAGGAGAAGGAACAGCGGAAGTAACGGTAAAGACAGAACAAGGAGGATATACAGCAAAATGTAATATAAGAGTAAGTTTACCAAATGAAAGAGTAACAGGAGTGGTGTTAAATAAAACAGGAGTAACGCTAGAAAAAGATGAGACATATGAATTAAGAGCAGATGTAATACCATATGATGCAACAAATCAAAATGTAAGTTGGACAAGTAATGCAACAAGTGTAGCAACAGTAGATCAGGAAGGAAAGGTAACGGCAGTAGGACCAGGGAAAGCAACAATAACAGTAACAACAGCAGATGGAAATTATAAAGCAACATGTGTAGTAACAGTAGAAGCAGAAGTAAAAGTAACAGGAATAAAACTAGACAGAAATGAAGTAAGTATGAAATATGGAAGAACAATAGAGTTAAAAGCAACAATAATACCAGAAAATGCTACAAATAAAGAAATAGAATGGACAAGTAGTAATGAAGAAATAGCAACAGTAAGTGGAGGAAAAGTGTACTCAGTATCACCAGGAAAAGCAACAATAACAGCCCAGACAGTAGATGGAAGTTATAAAGCGACATGTGAAGTAACAGTAGAAGATGTAACAGAAGATGAAATAACAATAAACACAGGATATGGAGTAAATGATGAAGAAGGAACAATAGAAGGAATAATGGGAGGAGAAACAGTAGAAGAAATAAAAGAAAATATAGAAACAAATGGAGAAATAACAATAGTAAATAAAGATGGAGAAGAAATAGAAGAAGGAGAAAAAGTAGGAACAGGCTCAAAAGTAACAATAACAAAAGATGATGAAAAAGTAGAATATGTAGTAATAGTAAGAGGAGACATAAATGGAGATGGAGAAGTAACAACAACGGACTTGCAACAAGTAATAGATAGCATCATAGGAAAAATAACAATAGAGGAGCAATATATAAAAGCAATAGATTTAGATAATGATGGACAAATAACAATAACAGATGTTTCTTTATTAAGAAAACAAATTTTAGGTTTATAAAATAAAAGAGGGAGTGATATTATGAAAAAAGTTTTAACAATTTTTACAATTTTTATGGTCAGTATGATGATTTATGTTGCACCATCACATGCTTTGGGATATAACCTAGCTATAGAAACAGATAATGATGTTGTAACAAAAGGTGGTACTTTAACAGTAACAGTATCAACTAAAAACTTTGATTTTGGAAGTCAAGGAATCGATGCAGGTACAGGTATAATAGAATATAGTACAGATGTATTTGAAGAATTAACAGGAAGTGACATACAAGGATTGAATGGATGGGGAATATCATATAATAATGGAAAAATATTATGTGTACCATCTAGTTCAGGATATATAACAGAAGAAGGTGGCTTATTTAGTATAACATTTAGAGTAAAAAGTGATGCACCAATGGGAGATACACAAATTGCTATAAAAGATTTTATAATAAATGATGCAGCATCAGGACAAAGAGTTGAAACAGCTGATGTTACAAAAGAAATATCAGTAAAATCAATTTCTTCAAATGTTTATAAATTTGAGGGAACTAATATTGTAGGAATCAAACCAGGTACAACTGTAGAAACATTTAAAAGCAATATTATTGGATCGGGAATACAAGTGTTAAATCAATCAGGAACAGAATTAACAACAGGACAAACAGTTGGAACAGGAATGACAATGAAGTCTGGAACTGAAACATATACATTAATTATAAGTGGTGACTTAAATGGTGATGGACAAATAACAGCAACAGACTTAGCAAAAATTAAACAACATTTAATTGAATTAAGATTATTAGAAGGAGCATATTTAGAAGCTGCAAATGTTGATGGTGATGAAGAAGTTACTATAACAGACTTATCAAGAATAAGAAAAGCAATGTTTGGTGAAATAGAATTATAATAAGGAGTATATAAAGATGAAGATTTCTAGGATTTATAAAAGTATATTTTTTAGTACAATATTTGTAATAGGTATTTTAACTAATGATATATTTGCAATAGATGCAAGTTCTATACAGAAAGTAGATAAAGCTGATGTATTAGATTATGAAAGGAAATCTTCATCTTATAATATGTCAAGTAGAAATAATATTGCAAATATAAGTTTATTTGCAGGTAAATCATCTATATTAGATAAATATGATTTAAGAGATGATGTAACAACAATCAGAGTAAAAGATCAAGGTTCAAGCAAAAGCTGTTGGACATTTTCAACATTAAGTGTACTTGAAACTAATTTACAAAAGACAAAAGGAGAATTTTCAGATTTTTCTGAAAGACATATGAATTATGCTACTTCAAAAACTTTTTTAAATGGAGAAATAAATCCATGGGGATATGAAAGAGAAATTCAAGATGGAGGAAATCCTATGATAGCTCTTTCATATATTACAAGAGGTAGTGGACCTGTATTAGAAAGCGATATGGAATTTACAGAAGATGAATCTCAAATAGATATATCAGAAATACAAAATAAAAATGTTGTGAAAAAAATTAATGATTATGTAGTATTCCCTTCAATTTATAAATATAAAATGCAAGATGGAACTATAAATTATACAGATGGAATGGAAAATGGAACTGTATATACAGAAGATGAAGTTTTAGAAATAAGAAATAGAATAAAAGAACATATAGTTCAATATGGTGGAGTAACTGCAATGACAGTTTCAGGTTCTATATATGAAGAATATTATAATTATAATATGGAGTATCCAGCATATTATTCAGATAATAGCATGTTAGAAGCTAATCATCAAGTAACCATAATTGGTTGGGATGACAATTATCCTGTTAGTAATTTTAGCCCATATCATAGACCAAAAAATCCAGGAGCATATTTAGTTTTAAACTCATATGGTACAGATGGAAAGTTTGAAACAGGTTGTTATTATATATCATATGAAGATTTTATGGTAGAAGCTTCAGTTGTAGGTATTATAGATACAACAGATATTGATTATGATAATATTTATCAACATGATCCACTAGGTATAGCTTCTAATATAAAAATAAGTGGAGAAAGTCAACTATATGGGGCTAATGTATTTGAAAGAAATAATCCTCAAACAAATGAAGTAATTAATGAAATAAGCATATCAAGTCAAGTTGATATAGATTGTGAAATATATGTTAATAATAAAAATGAAAATTTAAATTCAAATGAATTAATAAAAGTAAATAATGGTATTATTAATCTAAAATCTGGTTATAATACAATTAAGTTTGATAATCCAATAGAATTAACAGGAGATAAATTTGCAGTAGCAATAAAATATATTGCAAATGGAAATGATGCTTTAATTGGAATAGAAGCACCTAGCACATCAAAATATTGGGATACTGCAGTAAGTAGTGAAGGTCAAACTTATATAGGAAATAATCTTGATAATTGGGTCGATTTAAGTCAAACAGATGTAAAAAATGCAAATATATGTGTAAAAGTATTTACACGAGAAATAGATAATGGTATAATATCAGATGTATATGAAATAAATAATGAGGAAAATACTATATCTAACATATCTCCATATACATATATTCAATTATTTGAAGTAAGTGTAGAAACAAATGCACAAATGAAGGTATTAGATAGCCATAATAATGAAATACTAGATGAGCAATATATAGCTACTGGTATGAAATTAATATTAAATGATGAAAAAGAATACGATTTATCTGTTAAAGGAGATTTAAATGGAGATGGTGAGATAACAGCAACAGATTTATCAAAAATAAAACAACATTTAATAGATTTGAGAATATTAGATGGTGTATATTTAAAATCATCAAATGTAGATGGGGATAATCAAATTACAATAACTGATTTATCATTAATCAGAAAAGCTTATTTCAAGGAAATAAATTTATAGGAGGAAACATATGAAAAAGGTTTTAGTAACTATTTTAATGGCACTAGTAATAGTAAGTATGTGTTTTGTAACATCAAGAGCAGAAGCTAGTATAAAGGTAAATGTTAATTTAGATAAAACAACTGTAAAGGCAGGAGATACACTTATATTTACAATATCAACAAGCGATTTTGTAGATATTGCAGGTGAAGGAATATTCGCAGTAAGTGGAGATTTAATATACGATAGAGCAATATTCGAGCCAATTACTCTTTCTGATATTACAGGTGTAAATGGTTGGACTTCACCACAATTAAACACAGATGCATCAATGTTTTATATAGATAGAACAGATTTTATAAGTACACCTGGAGAAGTAGCAAGAATAGCTTTTCATGTGAAAAGTGATGCAGTTACAGCACAAAATGTAGAAATAAGATTTAATAATATAAAAGTTGTTTATGATGGTGGACAAACAAGTCCAGATATATTAGTTGGAGATGTTATAAGTAGTGTAAATATAGAGGGAGCTCCAATAGAAGAACCAGATCCAGACCCAACTCCAACACCAGACCCAGATGAAAATAATACAACAGGTGGAGATACAACACCAGATGATAACAATATAGGAAATAATAATAAACCAGGAGGAAACACAACTGGTGATGATAATAACAATAATCTTCCTGATATAAATATAAATTTACCAACAAATAATAATGGTACAACAGGAAGTAATGGAAATGGTAATAATAATAGTAATGGTTCAGGTGTTTCATCATTACCATATACAGGATTACAAGGTTACATTTTCCCAGCAATATTAATAATTGCTGTTGCAGGTGTTATAGGATATGTAAAATATAGAAATATGGAATAAAACTAATATAGTAGAATATAAAAAGAGGGTTCCTATTTTAGGACACCCTCTTACTAAATTATAAATCAATTACATTATAAATTTTTGCAATCTCACCTGTTTGACAGCCATCTGCTACAATAATTGGATAATATTGATGTTTTGCCATCCATTCATAAATTTCAAATGAATGATTACAACTCATTGTATATGCATCTTTTAAAAATTGTCTTAATTTTGGATTTGTAGCTTCCATAGATGCAATCGCATATTCTTTTCCAGCTCTTTTTAATGTAAGAAAATATGACAAAGCAATTTCTCTATCATTTAACGTTTGAACATTAGTATTTACAGTTACAGGAGTTGCACCTTGAGTTTCATTAATGTCTTTGCTAAAAATACTTGTATTTAACTGTGGAACATTTAATCTTCCAGATGCTTTTTCTACATCTTTTACAAATTCAACTTTTAAATTATAATCTTCTACATGTATTGGGAATTGTGTATCTAATATATTTTTTAATTCTGCATCTCTGACTTGATTTCTAAATAAAGATAAACATGTAATTGTATTTACACAACTACTAATCAATTCATTTAAATAGCTTAATTCACATATTGTTAATTTCATATATAAAAACTTCCTTAAAATAGTAAAAATTTCTATTTTAAAATACTTACTTTGAGTATTATTTGCAATAATATAAAAAATATGTATATTCGAATTTTATGATATAATGTATTAGAATTATAATATTGAGGAGAGAAAGCTTATGTGCTATAAACACAAATACAAAACTCCAGACGGATTTTCTAATATATTAATGAATAGTGATGGAGAATATTTAACAGGATTATGGTTTGAAGGTTCAAAAGATTCATCAAAACATAAAATAGATTGTGAGGAAAAAAATCTTAGTATATTTAAACAAACAATAAAATGGTTGGACATATATTTTAGTGGTAAAGAGCCAGAATTTATTCCTAAATATAAAATAAATAATTTAACACCTTTTAGGAAAGAAGTAATAAATATAATGAATAGTATACCATATGGAGAAACTACAACTTATAATGAAATATCTAAAATAATTGCCAAAAATAGAGGAATAAAAAGAATGTCATCTCAAGCAGTTGGTGGTGCTGTTGGATGGAATCCAATTTGTATTATTATACCATGTCATAGAGTTGTTGGAACAAATGGAAGTTTAACAGGTTATAGTGGTGGAATAAATAATAAAGTAGCATTATTAACACTTGAAAAAAACGATATGAGTAAATTTTTCGTTCCAAATCAAGGCACAGCATTGTGATTTATATCATGTTGAAGTTTAGAAGTAAACCAATAGTCGGTTTACTTTTTTTCAGTTAGTGGTAAAATTAAAAATGTAAGGAGGAAACTTATGGATGCAGGAAAAACAGGTAAATTTATTAGTGAAAAAAGAAAAGCTATAAATTTAACTCAAAAGGAGTTAGCTGATAAGCTACACATAACCGATAAAGCAGTAAGCAAATGGGAACGAGGATTATCCTTTCCTGATATATCTATTTTAATTCCACTTGCAGAAATTTTAAATATAAGCTTATATGATTTATTAAAAGGAGGAGATGATAATGAATAAAGAGGAAGCAGAAAAAGTAGTAAAAGATACAATAGAGTATGCAAATAAAGAAATCGAGAAGAATAAAAAAAGATATATAAGAAATGTTATTATTATACTTGCTACTTTTTTAGTTTTAATACTAGCCTTTTTTATGGTATTTAAATATGAAATGCCAATAAAATATAGTAAAGATATTGTTGAAGTAAATATACCAGAAGACCAAGGTTTAGATATAAAAATTAATTTATCAAATTATAAAAGTGCAAATGCATTATTAGTTAAAACAGGTGAAGATACTTATGATTTATATATTAATGTTACACAAACAATAGCAACAAAAATGCTAGGAGATAATGATAAAACTAATAATTTATTAAGAGTAGGAAATCATATGATAGTTGATTTTCAATCTGAAAAATTAAGAGGATATATCCCAAATGGAAATGATGCTGAAGTTATAAAAAATATATATTATATAGATAATTTATCTAAAAAGAATATGAATATGAGTGATGATGAACTAATAAATTATCCAAATAAAATTTTAATATGGGAAAGAGAATAATCATGTAAAAAAATATACAAATTCCGATTATAATTCGGAATTTGTATAAATCATAATATTGATTTTTAATTTTATCAATATATTTTGTACAAATATCATTTTTTATATCCAAACTTCTCCATTCTTTCTTCTTCTCTAGTAGATAATTCTTTTAGCCATTGGGATAATCCACTACAATCATCATTTCTTAAAAATTCAAAATACTTTACCCTATCTTCTTTAGCTATAACAACGGGTGGCAAATCGTTCTTTAATAATTCATAATTTATAAGTAATCTACCTATTCTTCCATTTCCATCTTCAAAAGGATGTATTCTTTCAAAATCAATATGATACTTAGCAATTTTAGTAGATATATCTTGTTCGTCGTGATTATAATTATATATATAATACATCATTAAATTTGGAACCTTTTCAGGCTCTGGTGGAATATGTTCACTACCTTGTATAAATATGATAGTGTCAACATCATGTTTGACAAAAATAAAAATCCTGTGTATAATATAGATAGAAAATGAGAACCACAGAACATGTGGCTACCACATAAATTGTTTTAGCAACACATTCCCACTGGTCAAAGCAGAATGTGTTGTTTTTTATTGTTTATTAGTCCACATTATGTATATAATACACAATAAGGCTATGTTTACAGTTAGGGAAAATCCCAAAGCATATATTAAAGTTAATATAAATTCCATAAACAACCACCTCCTTGCTCTCGAGTATATCGAGTATTGGAGTGGTAGCCCAACATATCTGCTATCTCATCTCTATCGTTAATTACTATATACTATTTGTTATAAAAAATCAATGAACATTCAAAAATTTAAGTTTTATTTTGTAACTATTCAGGTGTTAGTGTCAAAGCTTAGACTTAAATATACAATAAAGTATATAATATGTTAAAATTGAAAAATAAACAACAAAGTAGGTGATTAATATAAAACGAAGACTAAACATATTCATTGATGAAAGTGGGGATTTTGGATTTGTAGACGGAAGTTCAGATTTGTATGGAGTTTCTTTTACAATACATGAGAGTGATGATTCAATAGTTAATGATTTAGAATATTTAAATAATAGATTAAAAAAAACCAATTATGATGGTATGATACATCTTGCTGACTTAGTTGCAAAAAGAGGAGACTATTCATATTTAAAACTCGAACAAAGAAAAAATATATTTTGGGCTATATTTTATTTTTCAAAAAGAGTTAAAGTAAAAATACATACTATCATAATCGATAAAAGATTTAAAAATAGTAAAGCTCAATTAAACAGAGAATTAGCCATTGAGATAAATAAATTTTTTGAATCTATTAGTAATTATATGAATCAGTTTGAAAAAGTAGTTGTTTATTATGACAATGGACAGGAAGCATTAGGGGCAATTATTGATACATTATTAATTACTAAAAATAATGTTGAACATCGAATTGAATTTGACCATAAAGAAAAAAGACTATTTCAAGTTTCTGATATGCTAACTTTTATAGATAAAATAGTATATAAGCATAATCATAGCATTCCACTTACTAGAGCTGAAAAATACTTTTTTAGTGTAAAAGATATTTTAGGAATTATAAGGCAACTGAAAAATAAAAGACTATAATAAAAAGCCATTCGTGTGAATGGCTTTTTGCGACGCTCTGCGTCTACGCGGGTTTGGTCCTTGTGAGACCAATATAAATAATATTATTTACAATATATATTATTCATTTAGCTATTAAAATTATACACTAAATCTTGAAAAAAGTACAGTATTTTCGTAAAATTTTTCAGAAAATTTGAAATTTTTACTTACTTTCCCATTGGTATTTGATAATATAGATGTTCAAAACATTCATTAGCTTTATATGGGATAAATTCCATTGGCAAGTTAATATGAAGAACTTTGAAAATATTGATATTTAGCATAAGCAATTCTTTTGTTGAAATATTGTTGAAACTTTTTTGAACTTGAAAAATTTTGTTGAAGAAAATGAGCATATTTTTTAGAATTTTATAGAATGTAAAAAAATTATGCTATTCTTCATTTCTATTGAAAAGTAGCATAATTTATAACTTTTGGATTTCTCCAAATTCTCTTAAATTCCATTGAAAAAGGGCAAAAAATGGTCGAGGTGAGGAGATTTTGCTTTTGAGAATTACCTATTTTCTAGCACTTCGACATTTTTTGAATGTAATTTGAATGCAGTAAATAAATTTTATTGAAAAATTTTTTAAATTTCTGTATAATAACTTTAAATAAAAATTATAAAAGGCGAGTGGGAATATGAAAATTAAATGTTTAAAATGTAATGATATAATTGAATCTTTAAGTGTTCACGATTATAAAAAATGTAAATGTGGAGCATGTTCAATTGATGGTGGAAATGAACATACGAGAATTGGTGGAGATTTTAAATACATTCATTGGGTATATGATGATGGACATGAAGAACCCGTACAAAAAAATAATGCAAAATAACATTAATTGCAGTATTTTTTGAATACTGTTCAACACTGTTCAGAACTGTTCAACACTGTTCAGACTATTTGAATACTGTTCAACACTGTTCAGACTATTTGAACTGTTCAATACTGTTCAGAACTGTTCAATACTGTTCAATTTATAAATATATATTATTGTTTTAATATATATCGTTTCTTTGGATCATTTATATTCGTTCCAACCCACTCAATGATTTGAAGTTCTTCTAATTTTTTTAAAACATTAAGAACTGTATTTTTTGATCTTCCTGTATATTTTATCAATTCTGTTGTCCCTGCTTCTCCTTTATCACTGATATATCTTATAATATTTCTTTCAAATGCAGGTAATTTTTCCCAGTCTTCTTTTATATTTAATTTTTTCTGTAAAGTTTCTGATATTCTTTTATCACGCATAACAATATTATTTTTTAAAGTTAATTTTAGTATATCTCCTTCTTCATAAACATACTCAGGTTCATCTAAGAAAAACTTAGCCATTTCTTCATAAATTCTTGATACACCTTCGTTCAATTCTTTAACTAATCCTAAATCTACAAGTGTTTCTGATATTTTTGTATTTCTTGCATATCTAACTTTTTTCATATTTTCAAGCGTTACAAGTCCTGGTAATTTTCCTGGACTTCTTATTTCCATTCTATCATCAAAAATAAAAATTTTTATGTGTTCACCTCTCATAGCATAATTTCTATGTGTAACAGCATTGGTAATTCCTTCAAGCCATGCAAATTCAGGATATTCTGGTATCTTCTCGAACACTCCCTCCTTATTTAAATGATTAAAATCTCTTAATTGGCTTCTTATAAATTTTTGAACTTCAATGATTAATTTGTAGAGAGGTAATCTAAAAGTTTCTTCTTTGATTATATTTAAATTTTCACCAGTTTGCATATAAGTCCCTTCGTATTTTATAACTCTGACTCTTGCACTTGGAAAGAAAACTGTTGGATCTTTTGCAAAAAGCAATACACCAGCAGTTGTTAGATGTTCTTCATTTTTTACTTTTACTAAAAACCTTCTTGCTCTTAATATGTCAATAGGATCTTTGTCTATAGCTTTTATACTTTTTGCATAGATGTTAACCATATCTAAATCTATATCATCAATTGAACTTTCTAATACCGGCTGATCTTCATATGATATTTCGGGTCTATCTACTTTTAATATTTGAATTTGCTCATCTGTTAATTTTATTGTAGAATCACCTCTTCTTAAATAAACTTCGTCTTTAACATTTCTTATTAAGCAATTGTGACTAATTTCAATATGTAATAGTAATATAAAATCTTCATGACCATTAGTATTTATTATATTCAATTTTTCAGTTTTTATTTCAGGAATTGTTTTTAAATATTGTATACTACTTTTTAAAATGTCATTATCCTTATTTCCATAATTTTCAAATCCTTCTAATTTACCATCATCGGTTATTCCAATTGCTAAAGTTCCTCCATCCGCATTAGCAAATCCTGCAATATGGTTTGCTATTTCTTTTATATCTTTTTTTGCACTTTTTCTATCAAATTTTTGATTTTCTTTAGCAAAACGCAAATATTCTTCAGTTAATTCTTCATTTAATTGTGATTGTAACATTTTTTACTGCTCCTTTTCTATAATCTACTCATTATATCAATATACTCTCCGGCAGTTAATACTGTTTTAGGTAAATGTAATTGAGTATAATAAGTATCTTTACTTTTTTGATATATAGCATCTATAATTTTGCAATTTTCATCTTTATCAATTGTCATTACTAAACCAAGCACATTATATTTTTGTGATAATTTTGTAGTATATAAAGCAATTCTATCTGTTGCATCAAGTGGCATTTCTTCATCATCAAAAGAATCAATCTCAACAATTATAATACTATTTTCTAAATCTTTAACTTTCATCATAATTTGTGGTTTAGGATCATTGCTCTTTACAAAATCATTAAATATATTATCTATTTCTAACATTGAAATATTTGTATTTGTTATAGTTTCTCCAAAAGTAGTTTTTCCTACTCCACAACATAATTCGTTTATGGCTGTGCCTAGTGTAGTATCATTTTTGTAGATTTCTTTTACTTTATCCATTCTCTTTTTTGTAAAGTTGTATTTATCTTTAATATCAGATATATCAAGTGTATCTCTATCTGTTTCATCTACAAAAACATCTGGTGTTCTTCCAAGTAAATAATCTATTGAAACATTAAAAATTGTGGCTAGTTTTTTTATTGCTTCTATATTTGGCTCTCTCATATCTAATTCATATTTTGATATTGCTGCAGGTTCTACTCCTAATCTTGTTGCAATATCTTTTTGAGTAAATCCATTTTTTTCTCTTAAATACTTTATTCTTTCGCCATTTGTCATAATTTTTTCTCCTTCTCAATTTATGATTAAATTTTATCATATCCATTTTGGAAAGTCAATAATTGCTGAAAATTAAATATTTTTTACAAAAAAAGTTTTAGAAAGTTTAAAAAATTTTGAAAAAGATATTGACAATATATCCATTTTGGATTATTATATAAATATCCAAAACGGATATGAATAAAATTGAAAGGAGGTATGTATAAAAGTAAAAATATAAATAAAGATTTATTTTTTTACTTATCAAGTATCCAAAATGGATTTATAAAATTTCAAAGGAGGACAAAATTATGAATGAAAGTTTTAGTGAAGAACTTAAGAAAGAATTAGTAAAACAAGCTATAAAAAGCTTAGATGACCCATTTAAAATGCTAACTGTAAAAGATGTAGCAAAAGATTTATATATGGGAGAAAACAAAACAAACGAAATATTTAATCGTGCAGATTTTCCATCTGTGAATATTGGTAAAACAAGAAAAATACAAAAAATTGCTTATATTCTTTGGAAGATGGAAAAAAGGATTGATGTTATATGAAAAATTTAAAAAGCATTTATACAAAAGTACACTTTGGCGAGCAGACTTTTGCACAAATGCCACATAAAGATATTCGCAATCTTTATATAAATAGTATATCATTTTTCCTTATTTTTAACAATAGAAAATTAAGTAGAAATACTGGAAAGTGAGTAAATTATGGAAAAAACAAAAAGATATTATTGGATAAAATTAAAAACTGATTTCTTTAATTTAGCTGAAATAGATTTCTTATTATCACAAAAAGATGGCTGCCAGTATATTGTTTTATATCAAATGCTATGCCTACAAACTGCTAATAATAATGGAGAATTGGCATCACGAGTTGGAGAAATGATTATTCCCTATGATCCAGATAAAATAGCAAGAGATACTAAATATTTTAGTAAAGATACTGTTATTGTTGCTATGGAACTATTTAAAAAACTAAATTTAATTTATACAGATGATGGAATTTGCCTAAAAATAGCTGGATTTGAAAATATGGTGGGTAGTGAAACTGGTTGGGCAAAACAAAAAAGAGAACAAAGAGAAAAGCAAAAATTATTAAGTGGACAATGTCCACCAAATAGTCCACCAGAGATAGATATAGATAAAGAGTTAGATATAGAAATAGATGAAGATATAGAAAATGATGGATTGAATGATGGATTAGATTTAATTAATTTAAAATTAAATAAAGCAAATTTAGTTCAAAAAGAAACTACAAAATATAATGCAATTTTTATACAAAAGAAAATATATTTTGAAAACTCAGAATATTTACCAGAAAGTGTACTAACTCAAATAAAACTATATCAATTGGCTGTAAAAAGATTATATGACAATAAACAGGGTGAATTATTGGAAAAAGTAACTTTACCTATACTAGAAAAGGTATTTGGTAATATCTTAAAAAATAAAAATATCGAAAACATAATAGAATATTATATTTCAAGTTTAACAAATGAACTTGCAAAATAGGAGTTCAAGGTTGAAAAATAATTACAATTTTGGCGTTGTGCAGTGGCAAACTTCGTTTGAAATTTAATCAATGTACATGAGTACACCTCATAAATTTCAAACTTGTTTTCCTAGCAAAAATTTAATTCTTTTCCAACCAAATTTATATAAGGAAGGAATGTGAGTAATTATGAAGAGAAAGAGAAGAAGAGGAAATGGCGAAGGCACAGTATTTGAAGATAAGAAAAATAAAAGATGGATTGGTCAATATATTTCAGGAACATCTGCAGAGGGAAAAGCCATTAGAAAATCTGTATATGGGAAAACTCAAAAAGAAGTCTTAAATAAATTAAATGAGATTAAGTATAAAATGAATAATGATATGTATATAGAAAAAAATGGGATCGAATTAGTAAAAATTATGGAAGATATAAGAGAAGAAAAATTAGCCTCTAATACAATTTCAGGTGGTCAATATGCTAGATTAAAATGGACTATCAATAAAATTAAAAATAGCAAAATTGGAAATATGAAAATACAGGATATAACCAAAGATGATATTCAAGAATTTTTAAATTCTATTAAAGATTTAAGTGATTCGTATATTAAGAAAATTTATGAACAATTTGTACAAGCATATCGTAGAGCAGAAATTAAAAAATACATTTCATATAACCCAATGTATGAAGTTATAAAACCTAAAAGCAATAAGCAAACAAAAGTAGTTGAAGCATTAAATATCAATGTTCAAAAAGCATTTACACAATATTTAAATAAAGTTTCAATAGAAGATGAACCATATAAAAATATATTTTTAATACAAATGTATATGGGATTAAGAATAGGCGAGGTACTTGCATTAAGCAAAGAAAATGTTGATTTAGAAAATAAAGTTTTATATGTTAAGAGGACACTAACAAATGACAAAGAGTTTGCCATTATTTTAGGAAATAAGACAAAAACATATTCAGGTAATAGAACTTTACCTATTCCAGATTTTTTAGTGCCAATTTTTGAAGAACAACTAAAATATACAAATGAAAATTTACACAATTTAATATTTACAAATAATGATAGCTATATAAGAACATCTGCAATCAATAAAGAACTAAAAAGAATTTTCAAAGAAGAATTAAATGTAGATTCTAAAAATATAAGCACACATTGTTTAAGACATACCTATGGAACAAGATGTATTGAATCAGGAATGACAGCAGTTGTTTTGCAAAGATTAATGGGACACAAAGATGTAACTGTAACTTTAAATACATACACATCTGTGTTCAATAAATTTAAAGAAGATGAACTTGAAAAAGTAAATACTTATTTAAATAATAACCAATTAAATTTTGTAAATAACAGCAATTAAATACCAAATATATAGTATTGCAAGCTTCCTATTTGTAAGTACAAGTACTACAAATAGAGCTTGCAAAAATTGGGAGAACCCAAACCCCTTTAATTTGTTTTAGGGAAAACAAGGAGGAATAGAATGCCTAAAGATAAAAAAATAAATATACGATTAACTGAAAAAGAAAAAAGTATAATAGAAGCTAAAGCAAAAAAATTAAATATGACTATTACAAAATTTATCATAAGTTCTTGTTTAAAAGATAAAATTGTTATCATAAATGGACTAGATAAAATAGATACTGAACTTAGAAGAATAGGAAATAATATCAATCAATTAACAAGACTTGCAAACGAAAAAATAATTACGATAATTGATTTGAAGGAACTGCGAATGGAAGTGAATAATATATGGCAATTATTGAAGCAATTAGTTCAAAAGCAAACATAAAAAGAATTATAAGCTATGTTACACAAGATAATAAAACAAATATAAATTTAATTACTGGAAAAGATTGTATGGTTGAAAGTTGTTTAGAAGAAATGCTATATACCAAAAATCTATATCACAAAAATAGTGGTAGACAATATATACATATTATTCAATCATTTGATCCTAAAGATAATTTATCTGCAGAACAAGTTCATAATGTTGGAATTAAATTAGCAAATACTTTTAATGGATTTCAAGTATTAGTTGCAACACATATTGATAAAAATCATTTGCATAATCATTTAGTTATAAATTCTGTGTCATTTGAAAATGGATATAAAATTCAAATGAGTAACAAAGATTTGCAGTATATAAAAGATTACTCGGATAAATTATGTTTAGAAATTGGAGCTTCAATTATTTCTAAAAAAGAAAAAACAAATTATATAAAAAGAAATGAATATAGAGTAGCTGAACAAGGTAAAAGTTGGAAATTTAAATTAATGAATGCAATTGATTTATCATTAGCAGAAAGTAATACAAAAGAAGAGTTTATAAAAAATATGAATAAATTAGGATATCAAGTTAATTGGACAGATACAAGAAAATACATTACATATACAACACCTGAAGGATATAAATGTAGAGATAATAAATTATATGATGAAAAATATTCAAAAGGAGCAATGGAAAATGAATTTAGAAGAATTGAAAAAGAACAATCAAATAGTACAAGAAAGTCAAGTAGTTCCATCAATAGTAAAGATGGATTATTATCTAATAGAGCCAGAGATAATAAAGGATTTATATCAAATGGAACAAGCAATAGTAGAAGATATAACAATTATGAAAAAGAAATTACAAGATACACAAGAAAAGTTATTAAAGGACAATATTCGAATGAACGAAGAAATGAAGAAATTAGTGGCACAAAAAGTAGAAAATCAATTTTACAACTTGAAACAAGAATTGAAAGGAACGGAAGAAGAACAGAAAAGCAAGATTTCCAAAATAAAATGGAAAACAGGATTAATAACATTCTTGGTGGGATTATTGCTATCAGCAATATGGTTTCTAACTCACAAATAAATCATAGACCTAAAAGAAAAATTAGAAGATATAGAACTTTATCAAAACAAGCTATGAAAGAATATGCAATGAAGAAAGCTAATTCTAGTGGTTTTGATTGGTTTGAAGATGAGGAAGAAATGTAGATGAAAATACAATGATTTAGGATAATCTGAATCGTTGTATTTTTTTAATTGTTATGCTAAGATTGATATAGGTACTATATTAGGGGGAATTGAATTTGGAAAGAGAAGTAGCATCTAAAATATTTATGATAGAAGATTTTAATAATAAGGAAAATATGGAAGAGCATATAAAAGAATATATGAAAAGATTAAGAGAGGATTATCCGTCTTCAGTGTTAACAAGGGAGTTTTATAAAGGAAGTAATGTTTTAGTCAGAGCAACACAAATAATCCCTAATGTAAAAGTTATAAAAAATGGTATAGAAAAGCAAGAAGAATTGGAAAAAGAAGAAGTTATAATTAAGGAAAGAGGAATTAATGGAATAGGGATAAATGTATATAGAGAAAAAAGTAATGGTAGATCACGAAATTTTAGTCATGATGGAGGAAACGAGAGAGAAAGAGGTGGAAGATAATAATGGAAGATATAATATATAAACGAGATAAATTTTATTTTATCTATAGAGTCTCTGCCGTTATTTTCAATAAAGATAAAACCAAAATACTATTATTTTATGGTAATGATAGTGATTATTATATGTTACCTGGTGGAAAAGTACATGAGTTGGAAAATAGTCAGAAAGCTATCAAAAGAGAAATCTTAGAAGAATTAGGTTTTAAAAATTTAAAATTTGATTTTATTGGAATTAGTGAAGAAATCGTAAAAGATAAAGATTTTTATGTACATCAATTGACATTAACTTATAAGTGTATTTATGAAGGTGAAATAATAGAGCAATCTTTTAAAAGTCTTGAATCTGATTGGATCAATTTTAAATGGATTGATTTAGATAAAATAAAAAATTATAATATTCATCCTAGAAATATAATTCAAATTATAAGAAATAACGATTCTATAAATCGTATTGTGGAAGTTAATATTTGAAAGGAATAATATATGAAAGAATTAATAAAAGTTGTTGCTAAAAAACTTTTTATACTATCTATAATTATTAATACAGTATATTCATTGGCTGATTATGGAGAAGCATTTGCGTTATCATATTTTGGAACAAGTCCTTTAACATTAGATAAAATTATAAGTTTAACAATATCAATTTTTGTTTTAGATATTATCAAGCTTATAACAGGTAAAGTGGCATCTTACATTGATAATGTAAATAATATGAAAGTACAAACAGCAATACAAAAATATTATTTTAACAAATTGCAATCTATGACTATGGAGCAAATTTCAAATACTCATACAGGCTATATACATAAATTAATAACTAATGTATCATTTTATTTTTTTGAAATGACATGGCAATTTGAAATAAGTGTGATACCACTTATTATTGGTGGAACATCAATATTAATAATGGTGTGTAAACAATCAATAATAACAGGCATAATCTGTATAATTATTTCTGCTTTAGCTGTATTCTTTAAATATAAAATGATTAAAAATAAACAAATATATCAAAAGAAAACTAATGAAGCTGAATCAAGATACAATGCAACATTTATAGATTTTATTCAGAATATAATTGCTGTTAGAAAGTTGAATATTGGAGAATTTTGTAACAAGAAAATAAATGAAAATGCAAATGATTATCTAAAAGCTACGAAGATTAATGAAAGAAAAAGATCTAATACAAATGGTGTTTTTACAGGATTGATGGATTTATTGTATTTAGTTATATTAATTAGTACAATAATGATGGTTAAAAATGGACAGGATGGATTACCTTATCTACTTTTCTATATAGCAGCATTAAGAAAATTATATTCTAATCTAAACAGTTTAGTTAGATTACTAGATATGAATGAAAGATTTAAAACAGCTAAAAAACAACTAGATGAGTATTTTAAAAATAGTAAAGATGTAAAATTAATTAAAAATTTTAATAATATTAAATTAAGTAATATAGTATTCTCATATTCTAAAGATTCAACAAAAATAAAAATACCAGAATTTATATTACATAAAGGTGATAAAATAAGTATAATGGGCGAATCAGGTCAAGGAAAAACAACAGTTATGAATATTTTGGCAGGATTATATCCATTAGAAAATGGTAAATTATTAATAGATAATAAAGAAATAAATGATAGTAGATTAGATCTTGTATTTGTATCACAAGAAGTGGACTTATTTGATTTAAGCATAAGAGATAACTTATGCTTGGGAAAAGATATATCAGATGATAAAATATTAGAATTATTGGAAGAGGCTGGGCTTATAGGATGGTATAAAGAATTGCCAGATGGACTAGAAACAATGGTAGGAGAAAGAGGAATAAAATTATCAGCAGGACAAAAACAAAGATTAAATTTAATAAGAGGCATTTTAATAGATAAAGATTTATATTTCTTTGATGAGCCTACATCTAATTTAGATGCTTTATCTGAAGAAAAGATAACAAATATGATTGAAAAATATTTAAAAAATAAAACATATGTGATTGTGACACATAGACCAAAATTGAAAGAATTAAGCAATAAACATTATTTATTTGAAAATCATATGATGAAAGAAACAATTATAATATAACCATATTAATACAACAATTCAAAAAGTAAGTGCTTAATAAAAAGGATTGAATTACTATTTTTTTATTAGAAAAGTGTATTGTATCTTCCTAATTTTTAAACAATGAAAAAATATTTATATGTTTATCACTTTGAATGCAATTATTACATTCAAAATACTTTCTATGAATGCAACATTGAATGCAGTAACACAAATATAGAGAAATTTTGAAAAAGTTTGAGAAAAGAAAAAAGGCTTAAAATAGCTCAAAAACAATTTAAGGAGCTTTCAAAAAGCTCCTTTTTCTGGTCGAGGTGAGGTACTCTAACTAATTGCTGTTTTTCTTCATTTATCAAGTATTTTAAAGTCTCGTATTTTTACTTTGAAACATTTCCTTGAAACTTTAATAAAAATAATTCTAATAAATTCTAATAAAGTTTCAAGGTTTTTCTTTTGTGTTTTTAAGCATAGTCATAATCGTAATCAGAATCTACATTAAATATTTCTTTATCTATTAAATAATCTTCAACATTCTTATTTTCTGCCTTTTCAAATTCAACATCTACATCAACGTAGTATTTCATTGTGACAGTAATATCAGTATGACCTAATATTTTCTTAAGAACTGCTGGAGCAATCTTTGCCTCTGCACATCTAGTTGCAAATGTTCCTCTTAACATATGAGTATGAATATCAGTCTTTTTTACCACTTTCCCTTTTGTACTTTCTTCTTCATAAATTCCAATATCCAAATCTAAAGCTATTCTTTTTAGGCTGCTATTTATAGAATTTTCTACATACATTGTTCTATCTTCTTTACAAAATAATAAATGTTCTTTATTCTCAACTTTATGTTCTAAAGCACCTTGAATTATTTGATAAATTATATTATTCATATTCAAAGTTCTTTGACCTGTATTTGTTTTTGTAGTATTTCCTATAATTGCTTTGCCATTGTTATCTTTTGTTTGAGTTCTTCTAATATAGATTTTTCTGTTTTCTAAATCTATATCTTTATCATAATCTAAAACTAAAGCCTCTCCTATTCTCATTCCTGTACTTAATAATAATAACAAAATATATTTGTGTCGACATTCCTTATAATTTGCGTTATTCAAATAATCTACCAATTTCTTTTGTTCATCAACTGTTAGTGAAACTCTATGATGACTTTTATATTCACTTTTTGGCTTTTCAACTCGATTATAGCCTTCCATAAAATTATCTGTTAAGATATTTTCATATTTTGCTTGTCCAAATGCCATACATAATAGTTCATAATTTTGTTTTATTGTACTTTTAGAATAGTTTTTCAAACTCTCTAAATATTTAACTACTTCATCTCTTGTAACTTTTGAAATAGGCTTATTAGTAAATTTTTCTTTTGCTAGTTTCTTTATTGTATCAGATTTTCTTTTATGTGTAGCTTTAATTATCTTGCCTAATTTATAATCTTCTTCAATTTTATTTTTTACAAGATCTATTATTGTTTTATTACTTTTAGTAATTATTCTAAATTTTTGATTTTTTCTTCCATTTCAATTTGGAATGACAATGCTTTATTAAATGCTTCTTTCTCATTCTTTCCTACAAATGTTTTAGTAGTTCTTTTTCCTGTAATTGTATCTCTACCTGTTGTTACTATCGCCTTTGGTGTTATAGAAAAATAGAAAGAATCACATTCTACATTATTATCAATAACTTTTCCATTTTCAAATTTTGTTATCTGTCTATATTTACATTTATCTTTCATTTTACAATGATTACATATTTCTTTGCTAGATAAACCTTTATTTTTTGAATTTTTAATTGTTTTCGTTAAATACGTTCCTACTGTAATTCCTTTTACTTTATTCATTTTTTTGCTTTCCTTTCTTGTTAGATTTAAGGAAAACTCTTGATATATTTTGATTTTTTGTGTATAATTATTTCAATACTATAACAAGAGTTTTCTTGTATTCGATTTAAAATAGTAGTTTGAAGGTTTAAATGTCGCATATTTAAATCTTCTTTTTTATCTTTTGTAATCTTACTCATCTACTTCACTCAAAACTCTACGTGTACTTACGTATTCATTAAATGAATTTACAGCAACTTTAAAAGATTTTCCAACTTTTATACAAGGAAAATCAGAACGATGGAATAAGTCTAAACATGTTTTATTTCCTATTCCTAATATTCTTCTCACATCTGCTGTAGTATAAAATTTGATTTCGTTTTCCATAAGTTTTTCTCCTTTCGCGTTTTATTTATGATGATATTTTCCTTGCCCCTCATCATTTAGGAATTATTAGATGGTAATTTTCATTACTCCACTGGATTTTCACCACTCCGACTCTGTCCGAGTTGCACCCTATACGATGAGTTAAGGCTATGCAAGTGTCTCATTATGATGTATCTAACAACTGAAATATTCAATTTTCAATCTGCTATTTAAAGAATTTTGGGTAATTCTATTGACTTTTTAAAGTAATTATTGTAAGCTATACATATCAACAAGTAATTACTTAACTTTAGTAAATTGTAACGTAAGCTTTATAATTTGTCAAGTGATTACAGTAAAATTTTAAAATATTTTTTAGGAGTGTAAAATGAAAGCTAATTTTTATATAGAAAATCAACGTTTCTGCCTTGCTTTTGATAGATACGTAATCGAAGAAATAAACGGAAAAAGATATGTTCTACCAGAAAAAGGAGCTAAAAATCATGCTTCAACTTTTTCTGATTGGATAGATAGATATTTAATAGATATTTTAAATATTGGAAAAAAAGTATATTACAATGAAGATGTTGAAGATATAGAAATTTTAGATTATGTACGAAACTATGGCTTATTTGGATTTATGGCTGATTTTCCAGTTAATAGATATTATGTGTTAGATGATACTGTTGCTTTAAGAGATTATAATTTAATTAATTACGAAGATCATATAACAAATATAAAATTAGAAGAATACTTGAATTTCTTTATGCCAAAGCTAAATGATAATCAAATTAAAGAACTTATTGAAAAATGTAGAAAAGATATATCTCCTAAAATTATGGAGAAATATCTTACACCAGAGCTAAATGAATTTTTGATTTTCTCTAAAAACTATGGGGAACCTATTGATATGATTTTACAATATGCAAAAATTCTTTATGAACATCTAGTTCACTTTGTAGAAGAGCGTCACTTAATGAATTATTCTCCACTTATAGCAATAAATAATCTTTATACTAATATAGAGAGCTTGCACAATAATGAAATAGGTTTAGTTTATGGTTATTTAAAACAAGCAATAGATTTAAATTTTTTAGTGAATTTGTCACAAGATACAATTATGCTTAAGATTTGCAAATTCTGTCACAAAGCTTTTATACCTAAAAATTCAAAGGCAGAATATGATACACCACAATGCAAAAATAAAGCTAATGTTTATAGTTTTAGAAAAAGAACTCAAGAAGAAGATAATTAACTTTAGAGAGGTATGAATAAAATATGGTAAAAGATGAAAAATATTTAATAGATCTAATTCATTATTTAGTTAAATTTCCAAAAGAAACAGAATGGCTAGAATTTAAAACTAATTATTATCAAGCTGACGAAATAGGTAAATATGTTAGTGCATTATCAAATTCAGCTACTCTATATGAAAAGAATTCTGGGTATATGATTTGGGGAATTGATGATGATACCCATGATATTGTTGGAACAACTTTTGATTATGAAACTAAAAAAGTTGGTAATGAAGAATTTCAAAATTGGCTACATAGATTATTAAAACCTAAAATTAATTTTGAATTTTATAAAGTAAAAGTTGATGGTAAAGATATAATAGTATTAGAGATACCAAAGGCAGAAAATGTTGTCACTAAATTCAAAAATGAAGCATACATAAGAGTTGGAACATCAAAAAAATCATTAAATGAAGCACCTTTAAAAGAAAAAGCTTTATGGAAAATTTTAAATGCAACGTCTTTTGAGGATGGTATAGCAATTGAAAACATTTCTGAGGACACGGTATTAGAGAAGTTAGATACAGAGGCATATTTTACATTACTAGATATTCCTATTCCAGATGAAAAAGAAGGAATCTTTCACTATTTGCAACAAGATAAATTGATTTTAAAAGAGGATACTGGTAATTGGAGTATTACAAATTTAGGAGCAATATTATTAGCAAAAAATTTAGATGAATTTAATACTGTAAAAAGAAAAGGAATAAGAGTTATTCAATATAGAGGAAATAATAAATTAGAAACAATGAGGGAACAAGTTGGAAATAAAGGCTATGCAATAGATTTTGAAAATATTATTGATATAGTAGATAATATTATTCCTAGAAATGAAGTAATTGGTAAAGCTTTAAGGAAAGAAGTTCCTATGTATCCAGAATTAGCAATACGTGAGTTAATAGCAAATAGTGTTGTTCATCAAGATTTTTCAATTTCTGGAACAAGTCCTATGATTGAAATTTTTGAAGATAGAATAGAAATTACAAATCCAGGTATTCCATTAGTTGAAGCAGATAGATTTCTAGATAATCCACCAAAATCTAGAAATGAACAATTAGCATCATTTTTAAGAAGAATTGGTGTATGTGAAGAAAGAGGAAGTGGATTTGATAAAGTTGTAGCTAAAACAGAAGAGTTCCAATTGCCTGCACCCAAAATAGATGTTTATAAAGAACATACTAAAGTAACCTTATTTGCACATATTCCTTATGCTAAAATGGATAAAGAGGATAAATTAAGAGCTTGTTATTTACATGCTTGTTTAAAATATGTAAATAATGATTATCTAACAAACACAAGTTTAAGAGAAAGATTTGGCATAGATCCAAAAAATAATGCTATGGTCTCAAGAATTATAAAAAATGGAATTCAAGAAAATTTAATTAAAGCATATAGTGAAGATACAGCACCTAGATATATGAAATATGTTCCTTATTGGGCTTGATTTAACTTGATTTTAACTTGACTGTAAGTTGATTTTTCGATAAAAAAATTTTTCCTGAATTCTGGAATTCCTAATAAATCAAGAATTCTAGACTTTTATGTAAAACAAATCTAACTTGACTGTAACTTGATTATAAATAAAAATAGCAATGAATAAAATAAAATGAAAGGGTAGAAAATGAGTATAGAATTTGGCGATATTATAGCAATTTTAGCATTAATAATTTCTCTAATAAATTTAATAATATATTTTATAAATAATAAAAAGAAAATAGAAATTAATTTAAATACATATAGATTTACTAAACTTCCTAAAGGCTATTTTTACATATTTAATGTTCAGATTGTTAATAAATCAAGAACTCCTATTGCAATAAAAGGAATAAATTGTAACGGAAGTGATAATCCACCAATTCCATATTTGGTAAAAGAAAATACCAAAAGAAGTGGAAAAGAAGTATTAAGTTATGAAAAATATATGACTATGGAATTTCCAGTAAACCTAAATTCATTAGAAGGAAAATCTGGATATTTAGAATTTAAAAGTGATGTGGAATTAAAATTAGAAGATTTAATGTTTTCAATATACACTAATAGAGGCACTATTGAAAATTTAAAAATAAACATTGATAAAGTAAAAGAGGAAACAAATTATAGTCCTTTTGATTAAATTTAAAGATTAAAAATATAATAAGGAATTGAAATTATGGAAGATATAATAAAAAATATAATTGATAGGGCAAAAGCAATGAGAACTAACTCAAAAATAACAGATTATGATATAGCACAATTTGTTCATATTGAGCTTGGTAAGGTTATGTATTATGATAATAACTATAGTGCAAAATTTGGAAATGGAAAAGATGAAACAGAGCTGTCTAGTATTAGAAAAAGTAATATGTTAAGAGAAGATACAGATAAGTCACAAAAAGCACAAATATGTAAAGGGATGGCAGAAATTTATGCTAAAATATTAAATGAAGTAGGAATTGAAGCTAGAGCAATTGGAATAGAAAAAAAGGGAGAAACACAAGAAGTAGGTGAAGATGAGGCAAAACATTATTGTGCAGTATTTAAAATTAAAGAGCAAGAATATGTACAAGATTATTTGATGGAATCAGCTTTAATGAGAATTAAAATTGGAGAAGCAGAGATGACTGAAAATATGCCAGGAATGTGCCCTATCGAAGAATATAAAGAGCGTGGTCCGAGAAGCTTAATGCAAACCGATTTATCTCATGAATATCTAGATAAAATATTCGGAGAGAATATGATTGATTTAAATGACGGACAGCGTTTTGATTTTATTTTTGAAAAATTGAATCAATATTTTAGAGATACAGAAACAGAGTTTGGATTTGAAGAAGCAAAAGATTTTGTTTTTCTTGCTGGTAAAAATTTTATAAGAACGAAGCCAAAAATAATAAATCTTGTAAGAGAAAATGAAAGTGAATGTGGTGTTGTATGTATATATGAAATTGATGGTAAGAAATATTTAGTAAGAGGTGGAGATGAAAGTACAGATATTGAATTCCCAGCAGGTAAAATTTCAAATATTGATTTTGCAGAAATATTAAATCAAGGATATGAAGGAAGAAGTCAAGAAGAAAGAAATTATATAGCACAAGACAGAAAAAGTTACAAGGATAATATGTGTTCAAAAGAATGTTTTCATTTTACATATTTAAATAGAGCTTTTAGTATAAGAGAAACTGGACTTACGCCAAGAATTGAAGATAATTCAAAAGCTGTAAAAGATTCATCTGAAAAAGTATCTTTTTCTGATGGAAGATATGCAGCAGCTGCATTAATGGCAAATTTTTACAGAGTATATACAGATATAAAAACGGGAAAAAGAGACAAAGATAAAACTGATTCTAATTTGGAAAAGAGAGTTATAGCATCAGAAAGTTTTGAAGATTTTTTAGGTGATGGTATGTATTTGGTTTTTGATGGTACTGATATAGAAAATACAGGAGGAAATAAAGGACATATAAATCCTTTTGATGCTGGTACAAGAGAAAGCATTGAGTCGAACAAATTAAAAGTATGTATGCTGAGAAATGAACAAACAGGAGAAATATCATATTCAAAATTTGATTTTGCTCAATATTTAATGATGAATTTAACTCAAGATGACTATTCTAAAATGCCTGATGGATTAATTAGTGATATAGAATATTATAAAGAAAATCATGCTGATAAAATGAATAGATTTAAAAATTCAGATTACAGTTTAGAATTTATGACTCTAGATGAATTTTGTCAGGTTTACAAAAAAGAAATTGATGAAGATATAAAAAAGCAAGAAATTAAAAGTAGTAAAGATATTTCTATGAAAGATGTTGTGAAAAATGCAATAAGTAATGGTATCGCTACAGAACAAGTAGCACAAATAGATAGAGAACAAAATAATCTATCTAATGAAAAAAATATAGAGGGAGTAACAAAAGATGAATAATGAATATTCAAAAGCATATACAGAAGTGTTAGAAATTATTAATCACTTTTCTGAAGATGAATATAAAAAAATACCAAAGGAGAAAATAGATTTTTTTGAAAAAAACAAAGATAAAGATTATTATTTTCAAATTAATCCAAATGCTGATTTAGCTGAACAAAATATTTCACAAAATGCAAATGCTATATTAGTTACACTATTTAGAGACTATTTTGCTACAGATAAGCAAAAAGAAGTATTAAAGAACTTATTACAGCAGAACCAAGAAAAAATAGAAATTGAAAAACAGAAAAAATATAATCCTAATAATATATTTAATAATAGGGTTTATGCAGATAAGTTAAAGGATCCAAAAGAAGAATTAGCTTTAGTTGAGATAAAAGATCAAACGTGGTATAAAAAAATTCTAGATTTCTTTAAAAGTATTTTTAAGAAATCTAAATAGAATATTCTTATAAAGGGAGTATAAAGCTCCCTTTAAAGTTTTTAAAGTTAAAACTAA
Source organism: uncultured Clostridia bacterium (assembly GCA_944386325.1). Taxonomy (GTDB): domain Bacteria; phylum Bacillota; class Clostridia; order TANB77; family CAG-508; genus CAMCHB01. The sequence continues at coordinate 34,642 of CALXAP010000002.1, read as the reverse complement.
TATTCAATATCAAAATCATCATCTTTCTTCTTAAATTGGTTTATATCAAGTTGTTTCTCAAAATTAAAGTTAGTATATGTTTCTTTCTCAAAATCTCGTACAAGTTCATCCTCAGACGGATATGAAAACTTATGGGAAAGCCATTTAATAAATCTTTTTAAAGTTACTCTAAATTTATCTATCATTTTATTTAAGTGCTTATTTTCCTGTTTTAATTTGTTAATTTCTTTTTTATATTCATGTTCCATATTATAAGCTTTACTTTTATATTTCAACTCTAATTCTTTTTCTTTATTTTCGAGTTCTTTTTGTAATAAACCATTTGAAAGTTTTAGATTTGTACTTTTTTCTACCATTTTTATATAATCTTCTTTGAAATTTTCAGCAAAATCTACTGTATTTACTTGTTTTGATAATTCTTTATGCAATGTCTTGTTTTCTTGATAAAGCTTTTGGATTAGTTCATCTCTAGGTTTTATTATTGCATTTTCTATTTTTTCATCACGATTAAATATAGCTCTTTTAAACTCTTTAATATTAGGTGTTTTAGGTAATTCTAATGTTATATTTTCTAAAACTTTTTTCGTATTTTCAAAATTAGTTATTTGTTTATAATTTTGAATTGTTTCATTTTTTCTTTTTGTTTCTTCAGCAGCTAATCCTCTTTGCAAGTTAAAACCTTTGCTTGTTATATATTCGTGAAAAGCATTTTGCAAATTTCTATAACTGTCTCTACCTTTCCAAAAATCCCTACAACATACTTTATCAATTTCATGTCCATCTTTATCTTTTGTATGGATTACTGGAATGTAAATCAAATGCATATGTGGAGTTGTTTCATCAAAATGAACTACAGCTGATATTATATTTTTCTCTCCGAGATTTTTATAATTACAAATAAACTTGTAACTTTCTTCAAAATATCTTTTAGTTTCTTCCATTCCAATTGTATCAAAGAATTCCTTATCTGATGTAAATATCATCTCACACATTATAATGCTATTACTTCTTATTTGCCCTTGTAAATTGTATTTCTTCTTTAGTTTGTCAAATTCTTTTGTGTAACTTGATTCATTTTTCTTGAAGTAATAATTTAGGACTGATTTGCTAATATCTATTTCCTTATTTGAATGATTTTTTGCTTTTCTATCATTATGAACACATATTCCTATTGCTTGGCTCTTTGTTAATTTTTCATTTCTTACTATTGCATAACTCATTGCTCCGAAGTCCCTTCTTGCTCGAAACAAATTTATTTGTCTAACACACTAGACAAGTTTTTCAAACTTATCCGTGTGCTCTGCGAGGCTTTCCTAAAAATGCCTTAACATTTTTAGGCTATAAATTATAATGATCTTGTCATTATAATTTATAGTGAAATTGCCCATATAAGTATGGCTGGCAATTTCATATCAAAGCTATGCTTACGAATTTACTGCTTCGTTATCATAAGCAAAGTTAGCATATAGAAAATCAAGTGAGCCATTTTCATAGTCCCTTCCATTATATAAAGTAGTATTCTCTTTTTTCTTTGGGATAGTAATATGTGTATTTCCTAAATTATTATATAAGCAAATCATCAAATAATTTTTAGCATTTTGTATATTAGGTATATTTTTTAATATATCTAATAACTGTATTAAATTTTCTTTAACAATAAGTTTTAATTTACTTAATATTTTGTAATGATTAACTGTTACACTGCCAACTTTCAAATTATCTTTATAATATAGGTTATCAATAACATCTTCTAAGATAGTTTTTTCTTCTTGAGGAAATTCATCTAGTTTGCATTTATCTTTTATTTCTTTTAAATGAAGTTCATCATCGCTATTAGGATTGATAGAATCAGTATTGATTATATTAGTTTTGATATTATTAGTATTGATTCCTCGTAAATTCTCCGATTCAAGATTCGTAATATCTTCGTTTTCAGAATCGTAACTTTTACGAGTCAAGAAACGTAAATTTTCCGTTTCTTCATGTTGTATTTTCCCAACATATATTAAATTAGGCTTTCCTAATCCTTGTCTTCTTTCTTGCACAAGTCCAACATCATTTAACTGTTTAAATGCTTTTGTAACTGTCTTATCAGATAAATCCAATTTTTCTTGTACTTCTTCTCTAGTAAAAATTAAATATATATTTCTTTCTGCATCTATCCAATGATTTTTTTGAGATAGTGATAATCTATCTAGCAAAAATGCATATAGTATTTTACTATCTGAATTTAATTTATCTTTATATAAAGAACTTACAAATAGTTCTTGTGGTATTTTATAATATGAATTTTCTAAATATTCATTATCTTTATAAGGTTTAAATTCCATAAAAAAGTTCTCCTTTCTGTTTATTTGAAGAACTTTAAAACACTTAATATTTTTCCTTGAAACTTTCTTGAAACATTATAAAAATTTTCTTGAAACTTCTTCTTGAAGAAAATAAGCAAATTTTATAGAATTTTTCTGAACTCAAAAAAATTATGCTATTCTCTATATTCCCTAGAAAATAGCACTTTTCATATTTCTTGACTGTTTTCAAATTTTCTTAAATTCTCTTGAAAAACGGTCTAAATTGGTCGAGGTGACAGGGATCGAACCTGCGGCCTCATGGTCCCAAACCACGCGCGCTACCAACTGCGCCACACCTCGCTAACAACAATACATACTATAACATATTCTAAAAAAATATGCAAGTGATTTGAAAAAAAATAATAAAAAATCTCCTAATTGTAGGAGATTTTTTATTATTTTACCAGTGCATATATCGCACTTTAAAATTACCGTTGTCTAAATTTTCGTAAAAAATTGCAGTTGTTCCAAGTCGTACAACGTAAGAATCTTTTACTCCTTCAGACTTAATATAATTTAATTTTGTTATCATTTCTGGTGTAATATGTCTATTACATTTATTACTCATTTCCTTTGCAATTTTTTTTAATTCTTCACTTACACCATTATACTTATTAACCATATAAATTCCTCCAATTGTGTTGTAAATTTCCTTATGAAGCAACAAGGAATTATAAAAAATTATTAACAATAATATTTATATCACTTTTATAATTGAAAGTCAACATAAATTTTATAGTATTATGTACAATTTTGTTATATGAATAAGTGTAATATAAATATAATATGTCTTAAAATAAAGTTTTTACAAAAAGTTCACATAAAATGATTGACATATTTTACTATATATGGTATACTAACAACAGTGGTTATTTATAAAAGCTCTAAAGACATCAAAGTAACTACAAAAAGATAATAAAGGAGCGAATACATTATGAAAAGAAGAAGTAGTAGAGTTTTATGGTTAGGACAGTTGCCTCTTACAAAAACACAAAAATCAGAAATAAATGACAGATATGGAAACGTAGAGATACGATCCAAGGTTTTGAAGAATAATATTAATACGTGTTCTGATTTAGCTGAAATTTTTGAAGAGGTTAAGGATTATAATATTATTATAATCCATATACCATGTTTTAAAAACACTATTTTGAAAGATTTCCTTGAGTATAACAAGGAAAAATTGAAAAAGGTGATTTTGGCTTTTTGCCAGTTGAAACGTAGACCGACTCGAAAAGGATTAGTCTTTATCCAGAGTGCAGATCGTAACAGATATTACGATCAAGTGGAAGTTTAACTTTTTCCCCAATATAGATTTTATCTATATTGGGGTTTTCATTTTATGTAAATATTGCAATTATTAAGAAAATAGATTATAATTGATAAAGTTATATAAACACAGAGAGGAGTTTAGTATGTTTGATAAATTAGAAGAAGTTGAAAAAAGGTATGAAGAATTAACTAAAATGATAAGTGATCCTGAAGTTATTGCAAGAACACATGAATGGCAAAAATTAATGAAGGAACATGCAGAAATAGAAGAAGTAGTAAATAAATATAGAGAGTATAAAAAACAATTAAATATAATAGAAGAATCAAAAGCTTTAATGGAAGATAAGGAATTAAGAGAGCTTGCAGAAGTAGAGATGCTACAAGCAAAAGAAAAATTACCAAAAATAGAAGAAGAGCTAAAAATATTACTAATACCTAAAGATCCAAATGATGATAAGAATATTATTTGTGAGATAAGAGCTGGAGCTGGAGGAGAAGAAGCTGCATTATTTGCAGGGACACTATTTAGAATGTATTCAATGTATGCAGAAAAAAAACACTGGAAAGTTGAAGTTTTAAATGAAAACGAAACAGGACTTGGAGGATATAAAGAAATAACTTTTATGATAACAGGAAAAGGTGCATATAGTAGATTAAAATTTGAAAGCGGTGTTCATAGAGTTCAAAGAGTACCAGATACAGAATCAAGTGGTAGAATACACACATCAACTGCAACTGTAGCTGTTTTACCAGAAGTTGAAGATGTAGAAATTGATATAAATCCATCTGATATAAAGATGGAAGTATATAGAGCTTCTGGAGCTGGTGGACAACATGTAAATAAAACATCATCTGCTGTTAGACTAATTCATGAACCAACAGGTATAGTTGCAGAATGTCAAACAGAAAGATCTCAAGTTCAAAATCGTGAATATGCTATGAGAATGTTAAGAACTAAATTATATGAAATTGAACAAAAAAAGATAGATGATGAATTAGCAAAAGAAAGAAAAAGTCAAGTAGGAACTGGAGATAGAAGTGAAAAGATAAGAACTTATAATTATCCACAAGGAAGAATTACAGACCATAGAATTGGCTTTAGTATCTATCAAGTAGATGATTTTTTAAATGGTAATTTGGATGAAATGATTGATAATTTAATTGCAAATGACAGAGCTGAAAAATTAAAAGGAAACGAGGATTAAAAATCTTTATAAATAATTAGATGTTCTTAAATAAGTGCAAGAGAAACCTAATGTATTTTTTATTCGTAACTCCCAGCATCGCACAGTCTGTAAAATAAAAAATAAAATAATGTGAAAATATTTTATAACAGACTGTAAGCTTGCTGGTCCCCACGAATTGTTACTTCATAAAAAGTACATTAGGTTTCTTTAAAATTATTATGAATATATTAAATCTAATAAGAGTAGTATATTTTAGGGTGATTAGATTGGATGCAATATTACATACTACATTATTAGGTTTATTTTTTGGGACTTTTGGAACAACAATAGGTGGAATATTAGGAGCTTTTTTAAATAAACCTTCAAGTAAAATGTTAAGTTTTATTTTACAATTTGCTGCAGGATTAATGATATCAATTATATGTTTTGATTTAATACCAGAAGCACTTGAAATATCAAATATAGTAAATACTATTTTTCGGAGTACTATTAGGTGTAATAACAATGATATTTTGTGATAATTTTATAAAGAAAATATTCAATAAAAAATATGAAGCTAAAGGAAAAAATAGTTCACTATTAAAAATAGGGATAATTGTGGGTATTGGGCTTGCAATTCATAATTTCCCAGAGGGATTAGCAATAGGTTCTGGATTTGAGTCTTCTATGAAATTAGGTTTTGCTTTAGCTATTGCAATTTTATTGCATGACATACCAGAAGGTATATCTATGTCTGTTCCTATGAAAAATGGAGGTATGAGTAAAACAAAAGTAATAATTTTAACATTATTATCTGGTGTAACTACAGGAATAGGAGCATTTTTTGGGGCTTTAATAGGTGGAATTTCAGTTGAGGTAATAGGTATGTGTTTGGCTTTTACAGCTGGTGCAATGCTATATATTGTTTCAGGTGAATTAATACCTGAGTCGAATAAAATTTATAAAGGAAGGATGGGAGCAGTAGGGAATATATTGGGATTTATTATTGGAATTTTTGCTGTAAGTTTGTAAAAAGTATAAAGTATTAAAAATAGAGCATATTTTATCTTTAATTGGGTAAAAAATCAAATGTATTTTTTATTTGTAACTCCCAGCATCGCACAGAAGAATAAAATTTAGTGAATAGTGAAGAATGAATAATGAAAAGTGAATAATATAAACGTGCTAAAATAAGCAAGCAAAGGAATTATTAACTATTAATCATTAACTATTAATTATTCATTGCGACTGAAAGTCGCATATTTGGCTGGTCCCCACGAATTGTTACTTCATAAAAAGTACATTTGATTTTTTTAATATAATTCTATTAATATATAATCTTTTATTGATTATTTTTATATTAATACTTAAATAAAAATTAAACTATGGTATAATAAATCCTAGGAGAGTGGTAGTGTGGTGAAAATAATGTTTGTATGCACTGGAAATATATGTAGAAGTGCGATGGCACATATAATGTTAGAGAATTTAGCAAAAGAAAAGAAAAAAGATATAGAGGTTTATTCTTGTGGAATTTATGCAGAAGATGGTGCACATTCAACAAGACAGGCTATTGATGTTATGAAATATGATTATGATATGGATTTAACAAAGCATAGAGCTACTAATATAAGAAATTCAAATATAGAAGAAATGGATTATATTTTATGTGCAACTTATACACATAAGATAATGGTTATAGGAATGTATCCTAAATTAAAAGAAAAAGTATTTACAATGAAGGAATTTGTTTCAGATGGTAATAGTAAAGATTTAGATTTAAAAGATCCTTGGGGATATGATATAGAGATTTATAGAAGTTGTGCAAAAGAAATATATGAAATAGTTAATAAAATAATTGATAAAGTATAAATTATATGATAGAATACGAACAAAAGTTTAAGGAGTGTAAAAATGTCAGATATATTGAAAGAATTAAATGATAAACAATATGAAGCAGTTATAAATACAGAAGGACCATGTTTAGTTATTGCTGGTGCAGGAAGCGGAAAAACCAAAGTATTAACAAGCAAGATAGCATATTTAATTGAAAAAGGTGTAAAACCATGGAATATATTAGCAATAACTTTTACAAATAAAGCTGCAAATGAAATGAAAACTAGAGTGGAAAACATTGTTGGTGAAAATGTTAAAGATATGTGGATTGGAACATTTCATTCAATATGTGTAAAGATTTTAAGAAGAACAATAGATAGAATAGGGTTTGATTCAACATTTGCAATATTTGATACTACAGATCAAAGAGCTATAATAAAAGAATGTTTCAAAGAATTAAATATTGATGATAAGATGTTAAGCGATAGATCTGTACAATCAGAAATAAGTAATGCGAAAAATGAAATGATAGAACCACAAGAATATGCAAAAAAAGCAATAGGCGATTATAGAAAAGAAAAAATTGCTCCAATATATGCATTATATCAAAAAAAATTGCAAGAAAATAATGCTATAGATTTTGATGATATTATTAATTATACAATTAAAGTATTAATGCAAGAACCAGATGTGTTGGAATATTATTCTGATAAGTTTGAATATATTTTGGTGGATGAATACCAAGATACAAATAAAGCACAGTTTACATTAATAACAATATTAGCTTCTAAACATGGAAATATAACTGTTGTTGGTGATAATGATCAAGGTATATATTCTTTTAGAGGAGCAGATATTTCAAATATATTAAATTTTGAAAAAGATTTTCCGGGTACTAAAATTATAAAATTAGAGCAAAATTATAGATGTACTCAAAATATATTAGATGCAGCAAATGCTGTAATTAAAAATAATGAAACAAAGTATGATAAAAAATTGTGGACTAAGAATGAAAAAGGTGCAAAGCCTATTGTGTTTTGTGGAGATAATGAGTATGATGAGGCAAGTTATATTGTAGAACAAATAAATAGATTAAAACGTGAAGAATATTTAAAGAATTCAGATTTTGCAATATTATATAGAATGAATACACAATCTAGAAGTATAGAAGATATTTTAAGAAGAGAGGATATTCCATATAAAATTATAGGTGGTTTAAAATTCTATGAAAGAAAAGAAATAAAAGACACTATTGCATATTTGAGATTAATAAATAATCAGGCGGATAATATAAGTTTGAGAAGAATTATAAATGAACCAAAAAGAGGTGTTGGAAAAACTAGTATAGAAAATATTGAACAAATTGCAACACAAAATAATATATCAATGTATGAAGTAATAAAAAGGGCAAATGAATTTGATTTAAATAGAGTATTTGTAAACACTAGAGAATTTATAGAAGTAATAGAAGAATGTGTAAAGCAAAAAGATGAACTATCTGTTTCTGAATTAATTAAACAGGTGTTAAATAAATCTGGATATATGAAGGCTTTAGAATTAGAAGATACTAAAGAAGCGGAAAACAGAATAGATAATTTAGATGAATTTTTAACTGTTGCAATAGAATTTGAGGAAGAATTTGCAGAAAATTCTTTAACAGAATTTTTAGAAGGCATATCATTATCTAGTGATATAGATGGACTTGAAGATACAGATGATTCAGTAACATTAATGACATTACATAGTGCAAAAGGACTTGAATATCCAGTTGTATTTTTAGTAGGAATGGAGGAAGGAATTTTTCCTGGATACAAATCAATAGGTGAGCAAAAAGAGTTAGAAGAAGAAAGAAGATTATGTTATGTAGGTATAACAAGGGCAAAGAGTAATTTGTATATGACATGTGCAAAACAAAGAACAATTTTTGGTTCAACAACATGTAATCCAATTTCTAGATTTTTAAGAGAGATACCTATAGAAATGCTAGAAACTGAGCAAGAAGACATATTTGGTGGTAAGAAAAAAGAGGAGTTTTCTGATACAAATTATGAGTGGAAATATGGTAATAGTGTTAAAACAACAAAAAATAATGTAGTATCTTTTAGTAAGAAGAAACCAGAATTTGCTTTTAGAACAGCAGAGAGCTTCCTTAAAGATTTAAATAAAACAAATGATTCAAATAATATAGATTTAACAAAATATAAAGCAGGAGTTAGAGTTTATCATAAAAAATTCGGAGAAGGCATTATAAATTATGTAGAAGAAGAAGGAAAAGATTTAAAAGTAGATATAACTTTTGATAAAGCAGGTCATAAAAGACTTATGGCAAAATTTGCTGGATTAGAAATAATATAATTTTACTATAACTGAAAAATATCAAGTAGAAAAACTTATGAAATATTATACATTTTGATAATTTAGAACAAGAAAAGATAAATTTAGAGGCGAATGCTTTAGAGAATATATTTAGAAAGCATATAAATAAGGAAGTAGAAATTTATAAAAGTATGGTAATAGATTTTGAAATATCAAAAATTAAATTAGATAATAAAAGACGCCAGGTAGAAGACTTATATGATGCAATAGAATTATCACAAATTATTTATTCGCAAGAAATAAAACAAAGAGCAATAGAATTAAAGCAATTTAATATTAAGGATATGGATGCATTACATTTAGCTTTTGCAGAAAGTGTAGATATAGATTACTTTATTACAACTGATAGAATATTAATAAATGCTTCAAAAAGATCGAATTTAAAGATTAAAGTTATAAATCCAATAGAGTTTATTATGGAGGTGATTTAAATGGCTGTAACAGTAAGAGAGTTAGAAAGAATAAGAAGAGAAGGGCTTAAAGCTTTAAAAGATAAATTAGGTGTTGAAGGTATGATAAAATTTATACAAATGTACAGTGATGGAAAAGGTGATTATACAAAGGAGAAATATGAAAATAACAAAGAATTAACAATAGAAGATTTTGAAAATTATATAGCAGGAGACAACTAAATGTAATAAAAATCAAAACTATTCTAGAAAATAGAGTAGTTTTTTCATTCAGGCTCAAAATCAAAGATTTTGCCCATGAACATTCCTCATTAAATTATATAACAAATTCTAAAAACATCTCCAATCACATTCAAAATTTATTCAATAATAATACATTAATTTTTCTACTTACTCTACAAAATAAATTCTTCATCATTCATTCTTCACTATTCATTATTAACCACAAACTTTTGCTCCTAGCAAAAGTTTGTAGATACGGTTGCAGCTAGCTTTTCCGTAAGAAAAAATAAAATCTTATCTCAAAATAATGGAAAATGTAATAAAAACTTAATAAAAGTCGGGAAATGTAACTTCCGTACTCGTACGAGAAAAGTAAGAAAAATCCCTATATTGATAGTTATATAAAAAGATAATACAATTTAATTATGTAACTTATGTATATTATCAAGATATGACTAAAAATAGGGGGGAAAAGGTATGCAGTGTAATAAAACAAGTAGGAGTTATAGAACCGTTGAGGCTGTAAAGAGAGCTGTATTTTATAGAATAGGCTTTATTAGTCATATAAAAAATATATAAATTATAAAAAGGATGGAATATATTTAAAAAATCTGAAGTATAAAGATTTTTTTAGATATATTCTGTCCTTTTTGTGTATAAAAAATAATTTTATGCAAATAAAAAATAAATTAGAAAATGTTTAAAAGGGGTGAAAAAGATGGAGGATTTTAATAATAACAAAGAAAGAAAAAAATTATTTAAAAGAGTAGATAAAATGAAGAAAATGCAGAAAGAAAAAAATGCTAAAGTTAAAACAAAATCGATGCATAAACTAATAATGATGTCAGCAGTATTGGTATTAATAATAATGTTAATACTAATGGTGTTTAGACAAAATGCGATAATAATAAGCAGGCAAGATCCAGAACATTATAGGTCAATGACATATGAAGAAGTACAACCAGGAGAAGAGGCAACAAATAGTGAATATGTCCAATTTGATGCATATTTCTTAAAAGATATAAATAATGATGGAATAGCAGATAAAGTAAGAGGAACATGTAATGAAATAGGAACAAGTGATGATTTATATATGGATTTGACTGTACTAACAAATGGATATTTAAAAGATGCTAAGATAACGATAAATAGTTACGATTCAGAAGAAAAAGGTAACTTTTATTTATCAACAGAGATAGCAGCAGATAGCCAAGTAAAACAAGATTATGTAAGCGGTAATACAAGAACAATAGAATTTAATCAGTTAGAAAATGGAACACATATTTTATTATCAGGGAAAGTTAATACTGCAAATTATGGTGAGTATAGAAAACTCTATACTGCAATAAGAACGGAAAATGATTATAATAAGATAAATAGTGTAGTATTAACAGGAACACATGTAGAAATATTAGAAGATGGTAGCACAAAAGAAACTAAAGTAGAAAAGAAAGTAGAATTTCAAGTAGATTGGTATGGTACATTAAATGTTAGGTGGAGTATGTTTAATAGCCAAACAAATGATGCAGATGTAATATTAGATAAAGATAACAATTTATTGAATATTGAATTTGGATTAGGATTGCAGGATGTTAAAGGTGAGGACTCACAATTAAAATTTAAAACAGGACATATAGAAGGAATATTACCAGAAATAAATGGATATGCACCAACAGAAGTAAAATTAACAAATAATATTTATGGTTCTACTATAACTTATGATAAAGATACAAGAAAATTTATAATAGAAGGTAATGATTTTGAATCAGATGATTATGGGTATAGAGAATATATACAAGTAAGTTATCCGATTGAAGCATATAATGCAGAAACAGATTCAGAAAAAAGTATAGAAGTACAAGTAAAAGGATGGATAGAAGGATATAATAATCCAAATGAAGAATTTCAAAATCCATATAAATCTAATGAAGTAGAAGAAACATTAAAAATAAAATTAATAAGAAATGTGACTGTTCCAAGTATTTCTTGTAGGGTGGGTGAATATATTTATACAAATAACAGTTATATAGATAATAGTCAATATATGGTATCAAAAGAAAAACCAGCAAGAATATATAACGGAATATCAACAGAAGAAAAAGAGGATTATTATGAAGTAGTATGGTATGTAGTGTTCAATAGGAATAATGGAGAATTACCAAATGGAGTAATATTAAAAGAATCAAAATATGGAGATAAATCAGATGAATTTATAAAATCAGATAGTAGTACAGATAGTATGAAAAATCTAACAACAAATATAGGAATATATTTTTATACAAGTTATTTAGATGAAACATTAGGAGAGAATGGATGGCTAAAAGTATATAATGATGACACAGATGAATTATTAGTAACATTTACAAAAGATAATTGGAGTCAATATAATACTGAAGAAAATATGTATAAATATGCAGAGCCAGTAAAACATATAAGAATAGAAACTAGTGCTATAGATGCAAGTAGTTTTAATGGTGGACAACAATTATCTATATATAATATAAAAGAATTGGATGATGAATATATAACAGCACATTATACAAAAGAAGAATTTGATAATTTAACTAATATAAAAAGCTATTTATATATGTATACACAAACAAGTGTAGGAGAAAAAGAAGCGACTGATTATGATATAGCAGACTATATATATCCAATAACAGGAGTAGGAATGGATTTAGATAATAATGGTAAATATTATCAAAAAGCAATAGTATCAACACAACAGGAAAGAGATATGAAAATAAGAATAGGAATTCCTGATAGTTATATATATAATTATGATAATGATAAATTAATGGCTAAATGGATAGATGGAGAGTACTTAATAAAATTACCAAAAGACATAATAGATTTAAAAATAAATAGTATAACACCAGATAAAGAAAATATACAAATAACAAATTATGAAACATATGAAGAAGAAGGAAATATATATATCAAGATAAAAACAAAAAATGAAACACCAGAGTTTTATACAATAACATTGGATTGTACAATAACACCAAATCCAGGTTCTCCAACTCAAGATGAGGAAGTAGAACTATATGCATTTAATAAAAATGCAGCAGGAGATTATGAACCAGAAGAAGTTGAAGATACATATGATGTAAATGACAATGGAAATGTGAGTGAAATAATAGGCTATACAACAAGAACAATATCATTTGTAGCATCAAATTCATTAGTAACAGGACAAAGAGCATCAAATTATGATGAAAAAGGAAATATAGCAATATCACCAAAAATAGCATATGTAAGTAAGAGTCAAAGAACTGCTCAAATAGATTTGAGTGTAATAAATAACTACTCTGGAACAATTGGAGAAATAGATATATTAGGAAAAATTCCAACTCAAGGCAATACATTCGTTATAAACGGCAACGACTTAGGCTCAACATATAGCACAACAATGACAAGTGCAGGAGTACAAATACCAGAAGAGTTAAAATCAGCAGGAGTAACAGTATATTATTCAGAACAAATAAATCCAACAAAAGATTTAGAAGAGCCAAGTAATGGCTGGACAACAACTCCAACAGATTTTAGCAAGGTAAAGAGTTTCTTGATAGACTTAGGAGATTATGTATTAGCACAAAAAGAAAGTCATACATTTACATATGAAGTAAATATACCAGAAGGATTAGACTATAACGAAGTAAGTTATAGCCACCATGGAGTATACTTTACGTTAAATACAAATGCAGGAAAACTATATGAACAAACAGAGCCAGCCAAACTAGGGTTAATGATAGCAGAGCCATATAATATAGAAATAACAAAATATGAAAGAAAAACAAATACTGTAGTACCAGGAGCAACATATAGTGTGGCAGAAGATGGTGGAGATGAAGTAATAGGAATAACAAATGAAGAAGGAAAACTAACAATAAAAGACCTATTTGCAGAACATAGCTATACATTAAAAGAGACAATAAGTCCAGAAGGGTATGAGTTAAATCCAGAAGAAATAAAATTTGAAGTATATGAGGAAAATGGAGAATTAAAATTACAAATAAATAGTGGAACAGTAAGAAAAGCAGAAATGGCAACAAATGAACATGGAGATAAAGTGCTAAAAATAGAAGTAGAAGATGGAAAAACAGAAGATAAAGTAACAGTTCCAGTACATCATTACATCTATGATGAGAAAAATGGAGGATATACAACAAATAAAGTAAAAATATCAGATGGAACACAGGCCCAAGATGAAACAATAACTGGATGGGTAGGAGATAGCTACGAAACAAAAGCAGTAGAGAATTTAGATAGTAATTATGAGTTATATGAAAGCCCAGAAAATGCAGTAGGAATATTATCAAAAGATATGGGAGAAATAAATTACTATTATAAATTAAAAGAAAGCAGTATAACAAGTAGTGTAGAAAAAACAGCAAGTACAAGTAAAATAGCAACACAAACAGATGGAACACAAATACCAGTATTAACACAGCAAGATGGAATAGTAACATACAATATAAAATATAGTACAAGCATAGAAAACTACAAAGGAAAAGCAAAAATAGTAGTAACAGATAAATTACCAGCAGGAATAGATGAAACAGCAGAAGGAGTAGACTTAGCAGAAGGAATATACAACAAAGAGAATAATACAATAACATGGACAAAAGAAGTAGAAATAGATACATATACAGATGGAACATACACATATAATTTTGATGAAACAATAAAAGTTGTATATAAAAATCAAGATTTAACAAGTCCACTTGTAAATACAGCATATGGAGAAGTAACAACATATTATGAAGATGACTATGGACCAAACCCAGGAGGAGAAAAAGATAAAAATAAAAGTGAGGAAGTAACTGCTACAGTAACTCAAGAATATAAAGTAGATAAAACAGTAACAAAGATATGGAACCATGGAGGAAATAAAGAAGAAAAACCACAGGAAATAACATTGCAAATAAAAAATGGAGATGAAGTGGTAGCAGAAGAAACAGTAAATGAGGAAGATGGCTGGAAATATACATTTGAAGATTTACCAAAATATGATGAAAATGGAGACGAAATAGAATACACAGCAGATGAAAAGGAAATTTTAGAAGAATACAATAAAGAAATAGAAGGATTAACAGTAACAAACACATACAAAGGAGCAGTAATAACAGCAAGTAAATTAGCAAGAACAGAAAGAAATAATGGATATGTAGTAGCAGGAGAAAAGATAACATACACAATAGTAGTAAGAAACACAGGAGGATTAGCAAAAGAAGTAGAAGTAAAAGACCAAGCACCAGAGGGAACAACATTTGTAGAAGGCTCAATAAAAGTAGATAATGTAGCACAAGAAAACTTAACACAAACAGATTTACAAAATGGAATAAGAGTAAATGTACCAGCAAAAGGAGCAAGTGGAGAAGATGGAGAAACAAGAGTAAGCTTCGAAGTAACAGTAAATGAAGGAGTAACAGGAGAAATAAAAAATGCAGGAACAATAAAAGAGAGTGAGACAATAGAAGAAGAGACAAATGAAGTAACAACACCAGTAGTAAAAATAAGTAAAACAGCAGAGATAAAGAGAAATACACAAGGAGAACTAGGAGCAAATGAAGTAACAGTAGGAGATGAAATAACATACAAAATAAAGGTAGAAAATATATCTGAAACAGATTTAACACAGTTAGAAATAGAAGATAGCATACCAGAAGGAACAAGTTTAAAACAAATAAATAATAATGGAGTGCAAGAAGAAAGCAAAATAAAATGGCAAATAGATGTAGACAAAAATAGTAGTATGGAAGTAAGTTTTGTAGTAACAGTAGAATATGAAGGTGAAGACACAAGTATAAAAAATGTAGCAACAGTAGATGGAAATAAAACAAACGAAATAGAAAATCCATATAAGAAACAAGAATCAACAGTAGAAAGTAATATAACAAAAGAAGGAGAAGAAAAAATAACAACACCAGACGAGGCAGTATATTATGAAATAAAATATGAAGCAACTATAGAAGACCATGTAGGAAGTGCAAAAGTAACAATAGTAGATAAATTACCATATGAAATAAATGAACAAGAATCAGAGCTAGCAGGAGGAACATATGATGCAGAAGCAAAAACAATAACATGGGAAGAAGATATAACAAATATAGATACATATAGAGCAAATAGTGCAAAAGAAATAACAAGAACAAAAGCAATATCATTAAAATATGATTATGGAAATATAGATGAAATAGGAGCAAGTGTAAGAAATGAAGTAGAAGGAAAAATAGAACTAAAAGAAGGAGATGAAATAACAAAAACAGATACAGTAACAGGAGAACATACAGAAAAAGTAGAAATACCAGCAAGAGTAATAGTACATCATTATATTTATGATGAAGAAACAGACGAGTACACAGAAGAAAAATTGGTAGCAGATGAAGAAAAAGAAGGAATAGTAGGAGAGTCATATACAACAACAAAATCAAGCAGTGTACCACAAAACTATGAATGTATAAATGAAACACCAGAAAAATACCAAGGCAAAATGACATATGAAGATATAGAAGTAACATACTATTACAAATTAAAAGAAAGTAGTATAACAAGTACTATAGAAAAAACAGCAACAGCAAATAAAGTAATAGATGGCATACCAGTATTAACAAATGAAAAAGACAAAGTAGCATACAAAATAAAATACAATACACAGATAAATGACTACATAGGAAAAGCAACAATAATAGTAACAGATAATTTACCAGCACAAATAGACGAGAGATCTTCTGACCTAGCAGGAGGAAAATATGATAGCAAAAACAATACAATAACATGGGAAGAAGAAGTAGATGTAGATACATTTACAAATGGAGGATACACATATAATTTTGATAAAACAATAAAACTAGTATATGTAAATCAAGATGTAACAGAAGATTTAGTAAATGAAGTAAGAGGAGAAATAAAATTATATTATCCAGAAAATTATCCAGAAAAAGGAGGAGAAGAGGTAAAGACAGATGAAAAAGAAGAAACAGCAACAGTAAAACAAGAATATAAAGTGGATAAAAAAGTAGAAAAAATCTGGGAAGATAATAATGATATAAAAGGAAAAAGACCAAATAGCGTGCTAGTAGAATTAACAGCAGATGGAGAAATAGTAGAAAATACACAAGTAGAGCTAAATAGCAAAAATGGATGGGAGCATACATATAGAGATTTAGCAAAATATGATGAATATGGATATGAAATAGAATATAGCATAATAGAAGAAGAGAAAAATGCAGGAGACTTAGAATACTATGAAGAACCAGAGATAAATGGAGAAGAAAACATAATAGTAACAAATAGATATGAACTAAAAGAAACAGCATTAGATAGCGATATAACAAAAGAAACACAAGCAGTAATAACAGCATCAAATCAAGAAGTACCATATACAATACATTATGAGGCACAAATAGATGAGTACATAGGAGAAGCTTTAGTAACAATAGTAGATGAATTGCCATATAAGATAGATGAAGAAAAGTCTAATTTAGATGGTGGTGTATATAATGAAGAGTTACAGACAATAACATGGAAAGAAGAGTTAGGACATATAAACACAGATACAATGGGAGAAGCATATAAAGTAGATGTAACGAAAAATATAGTACTAGTATATAAAGATTTAGATGTAACAGAAAGTATGGTAACAAACAAAGTAAAAGGAACAGTAGAATTATATGAAACAGAAGAGAAAAATACAGTAGAAACAGAAGAAAATACACAAGTGGAAGTAGAAGGAACAGTAGTAGTAAAATATGTGGAAAAAGAAAGCGGAAAAGAGATAGAAACTGTGGAAGAAATGACAGGAAGAGTAGGAGAAGAATATGTAACACTTGCAAAAGATATAGAGAATTACACATTAGTAGGAGATACAGAAAATACAAAAGGAAAATATAAAGAAGGAATAATAGAAGTAATATACTACTATGAAAAAACACCAGCAAAAGTAATCATAAAATATGAAGATGAAAAAGGTAAAGACATATTAGAGGAAAAAGTAGTAGAAGGATATGTAAGTGAAGAGTATGAAACAAAAGCAGAAGAAATAGAAGGATATGAACTAGTAGATGTAATAGGACAAGAAAGTGGAGTAATGACAGAAGATGACATAGTAATAATATATGTATATAGACATATAGAAGCAGGAGGAGTTAGAGTAGAGTACATAGATAAAGAAACAGGAGAAAAACTAGTAGAAGATGAAGTAATTAAAGGATATGTTGGAGATGAATATAAGACAGAAAGAAAAGTAATAGAAAATTACCAAAAAGCAGAGCCAGAGCCAACAAATAAAGAAGGAACAATGACAGAAGAAGAGATTGTAGTAACATATTATTATGAGAAAATTCCAAGTGGAAAAGTAATAGTAAAATATGTAGATAGAGAAACAAAAGAAGAAATAAGATATACTGATGATAGCGGAGAAGAAAAGACATATGGATATGAAATAAAAGGATATGTAGGAGAAGAATATAAAACAGAAGAAAAAGAAATACCATATTACAAAATAGTAGAAAATATATTACCAGTAAATAGAGAAGGAATATTAAGTCAAAATGATGAAACAGTAATATACTATTATGATAAGATGAGCTTTAATATGGAAATCAGCAAGAAGGTTAAGACAATAACAATAAAAGGAGAAGAAAGAGAAGTAAATAATGGAAGCTTAAGTAAAGTAGAAATACATAGAAAAGAAATAACAACAACACCAGTGGAAATAAAATATGTAATAACAGTAAGAAACACAGGAGAAATAGACGGAAAAGGAGAAGTAATAGAAAAGATACCAGAAGGATTTGAAGTATCAAGTAATAATCCAAAGGAATGGGTAATAAATGCAGATGGAACAATGAAGTATGCAGTAGAGTTAAAAGCAGGAGAGAGTAAAGACATAGAGGTAGTGTTAAAATGGAAAGCAAGTGAGACAAACTTTGGAGAAAAGAAGAATGTAGCATTACTAACTAATATAGAAAATCCAGCAGGATTTGAAGAAGAAAATGCAGTGGATAACGAAGCAGAAGCAACAGTAATAGTAACAGTAGCAACAGGAAAAGAAATATCAATACTAATAATAGTATTAGGATTTATAGCATCAGCAGGAAGCTTAATATTGTGCTATGAGTATGAGCTATATAGAAAAGAAAGAAATCAACCAGTAAGAATGGTAAAATTAGATGGAAAAAATGTGGTAATTAGAAAGGAAGTACAAAAATAAAGTAAATAAAAAAATCTCAGGTTTAGCATAAACCTGAGATTTTTTTGAAGATGAAAATTGACTATTATTTATAAAAAATATAAAATATTAGTATCTTAATTATAACTTATAATTTAATAATAAAATATGTTATATAAAGCGAAGAAATATGATTATTAATTATTCTCTGTGTCCTTTATATGATAATGGTTCATCATTATGTGCATATGAAGATAATGGTGATTTAAGTATTTTTTTTAAAGATAAAATGAAATTTGAAGCATTAGTAAACACAAAATCAAAATCTGCAATTGGTTGGGAGAATGAAAGACCAATTAGACAATTTGATTTATTAAAAAAATTAAAAGATAATGATTATGAATTAACAGTACAATATATTAAAAAAATTAAACATAATATTAATGAAAGAAATATTGATAAAATATTAAATCAATTTGATGATAATATAATAATTAAAGATATGAAAAAATTGTTAAAAATGTATATTTTAGAACGTAGAAATAGGATGATAGAAATTTATGAATTGAAAGATGAGGTGTAAAAGTAAAATGAAAAAAGATTTAGTTTATTTGATCTGGACAGATGTTAATGGAAATAAGTATAAAGTTGCAATTTTATATAAAGAAAATGAAACTTTTTATTTTAAATATATTTTAGAAAATGTAAAAGAGGCACAAAAAAAAGGGTTTAAACCATTAATTGCATTTCCTCAAATTAATGCATTATATAATAATCCAAAATTATTTGCTACATTTGCAGCTAGATTACCTGAACCTACGCGACCTGATATTGAAAAAATCTTGGAAACTTATGGAATGACGGAATATGATTCATTTGAATTATTAAAAAGAAGTGGAGCAAAATTACCAACAGATAATTATGAATTTGTAGAATGAAATATCGTTTAAAATAAAATTCACATCAAAAATAAACCGTACAAAAAGGATATATATAATAATTTATCGTCAAAATGATAGCTGGGGTCTTCCTAAATGCCTTTGACTTCTAAATTATTATATATATACTTCTTATACTCCTCTACTATTATCCAGTAGAAAAATTAATGTATTATATTTCATAAATTTTTCGGCTCAATACGATATTTAAGAATTTGTAAAATAATTTAATGCGCCTCTTTCATTCAGGCTCAAAATCAAAGATTTTGCCCATGAACATTCCTCATTAAATTATATAACAAATTCTAAAAACATCTCCAATCACATTCAAAATTTATTCAATATTAATACATTAATTTTCCTACTTACTCTACAAAATAAATTATTCATCATTCACCATTCATTATTAATTGCAACCGAAGGTTGCAGTTAAATTTATTGTATAAAATTATAAAAAATGGAAAATATATAATTATTGATTTATGAAAGGAATGGTAAAAATGGCAAATTTGAATCAAATTGAATTACAAAACTTGAGACATTTGATAGGAGCACATGATACTGCTTATCAAAAATATACTGCATATGCAAATCAATGTGTTGATCCACAAATTAAGCAAATGTTTACTAAATCTGCACAAGATGCTTTAAATGGTAAACAAAAATTATTAACTTTTTTAAATTAATGGAGGTATAATTTATTATGGAAGAAAAATATATGGTTAATGATGCTTTGGAATCTATAAAAAATGAATTAGTTACGTATCAAGGAGTAATAAATGAAACTGAAAATATGCAATTAAGACAAACAGTTCAGCAAATGAGAAATAATTGTGAATCTTTTCAATATGAACTTTTTAAAGTTGCTGAAAGCAAAGAATATTATAAACCTGCACAACCTGCTAATCCACAGGAGATAGGTAAAGTAAAAGCAGATTTGAATGCGTAAATGAAAAAGAGTAAATTACTTAGGGAAATAGTAATTTGCTCCTTTTCATTAATAGCTTAAAAATAGAAAATTAAAGTAAAACGAATTAATTTAGAGAAAAAGTAAGATAAAATAAAATTATATAAAGAAAATAGAATATTTAAATATAAATAACTATTGTAAATAAAAAGATCTTAATATAGAATATACACAAGATATAGGAAAAAGGATGTGTTTGAAATTAGTACGTTGAGAAATATTTTTATTAAGTTTAGAACCTCTGTAAAGCTTATATCCCTAATAATTATAGCTGCTCTTGTAATAGTTGGAACAGTGTCATTTGCATATAAACCAATTTATAGTGTTACATTAAATGGGGAATTTATAGGATATTGTGAAGATAAGAGCAAGTTACAAAAGAAGATTAATGAATACATGAATAGCGGTGGAGAAAATAATTTAGCTTTTATAGAAATTGAAAATCTACCAGATTATCAATTGTGTTTATTAAAAAAAGGGATAACAACAAATGATGACGAAATTTTTCAAAAAGTCATAGAACAAGGAATAGACTATTATAGATATTATGCGATAATGGATAATGCAGAGGAAAAAGTATATGTAAGTTCTATTGAAGATGCGGAAGAAATAATAAAACAATTAAAAGAAAAATGTAGCGATAATCAAGACACTATAACATATATTGAAAAATATGAAACAGAATTAGAAGAATTCCAAACAATAGATAGTGCAGTAGCTAAACTATATAAAGAACCTCAAATTAAAAAGAATACAGAAACTGCAAAGAAAATTGTAGTAAATGAAACTTTTAAAACAGACTGGAATATGTCAAATACAAAATCTCCTTTAGGAATAGATTTAATAAAACCTATTTCAGGAAAAATATCTTCTAAATTTGGTTCTAGAAGTTCAATTAGAAGTGGAGCTCATACAGGTCTTGATATAGCAGCACCAAAAGGAACACCTATCAAAGCAGCAGCATCTGGTACAGTTATATTTGCAGGAAGAAAAGGTTCATTAGGTAATTTAGTTGTAATATCACATGGAAATGGTATACAAACATATTATGGACATTGTAGTACTATAAATGTAACAAAAGGAGATTATGTATCACAAGGTGCAGTTGTAGCAAAAGTTGGCTCAACAGGTAATTCAACAGGTAATCACTTACACTTAGAAATTAGAGTAAATGGAGTAGCTAGAAACCCACAAAATTATTTATATAAATAAGAAAGAAAAATAAAGAGGATATAATAAAATCAAAGATTTATATATTCTCTTTTTTCATTAATGTAAAAATCTTTCATATAAAAAATGATGCTTTTTCAATAGCATCATTTTTTTTGGAAATGTTTAATACAATTATTTATAGCATTTTTTTTCATAACTGAAGTACCATACTCTAATAATTTAGTACGCATTAAACTTGGCATATGAATAAGTTCGGCAAATTCTGATATGTATGAGTAAAATTTAATAATAGAAATATTTGATTGAGAAATATTATTTAACATTAAATAATATTTAGAATTGTAACTATAAAGTGAACTTGTTCTTATAATAGATTTATATTGATTTAAATAGTTATCTGTTAGTGATAAACAAAATTCACAATATTCATCAAAGTTATTAAATTTAAAAATAATTAAATCATTATTTAAATTAATACTTTTTCTTTTTATTTTCATTTTCTTTTTTTTCTGCAAATCTTTATCGATTATTTCAGGATGAATACGAGTTATAGTTAGTATAAAATTACCATCTGATGTAGCAAATGCTTCAATCATTGTTTTATAATTTTTTGTAATAAATCCTACTTCTTTTTCGGCTTTTTTTAACATATCTACAAAAATAGATTGAGTTGATATGGAGTTAGACATAAAAGAATGAAAATCTATATTTTTTTCTTTTAAATCATTTATATCTAGTGTTATTCTTATTTTATCTTCATTAAGTTTCTCTATTTTCATTAAAACCTCCATTCTGGTAATTTACAACCAGCAAAAATATATACAATAATATTATACTACAAATATCAAACATATTAAATATATAAATTTTACCATGTAAGTATATTAATAGTATATTAATGTATTCGTAAAAATGTACTATATAATATAGCATAAAAAAATGTAAAAAAAAAGTATTATATTAAAAAATTATAACTTATATAAGAAAAAGTAATTTTACCATATATTTTATAAATGATATCATTATTATTAGAGTATGAATTTGATTGAATTGAGGTTTGAAAGTTTTTATATGGAGGTTTTTATGGAAAAATTTTTTGGAGAAAATAAAGAAGAAAATATTTATTTAGATAATGGAGCAAGTACATTAGCTCTATTGGAAGTGAAAGAAGAAGCTGATGAATTCCTAAAGAGTTATGGCTCAGTTCATAGAGGGAGTGGATATAATAGTCAAAAATCTACAAAGGCATATGAAAATTCAAGAGATAAAATATTAGATTATATAGATGGAGATAAAAATGAAGATGCAGTTATTTTTACTTCTAATACAACAGATGGAATTAATAAATTTGTATTGATGTCAAATTATAAAAAAGTATTAATTTCAGATATAGAGCATTCAAGTAATCGTTTACCTTGGGAAAAATCTTGTGAAGTGGTAGAGTTAAAAACAAAAAATTTTCAAGTAGATTTAAATGAATTAGAGGAAAAATTAAAGAATGATAGACAAATAGAATTAGTTGCATTAACTGCAGCAAGTAATATAACAGGGTTAGTTACAGATGTTAAAGAAGTGTATAAAATTTGTAAAAAATATGGTGTTGTATTTTTCTTAGATGCTTCGCAATATGCCCCACATTTTAGACCATCATTAAAAGATTGTGATGTAATGGTATATTGTGGTCATAAAATGTATGCTCCTTTTGGTTCAGGAGTATTAGCAGGAAAGAAAGAATTATTTAGAACAGATAGACAAGCAGTTACTGGAGGAGGTAATGTTATATATGTAGGGAAACAGGGAATTGTATATAAGGATGTACCTTATATGCATGAAAGTGGAACACCAAATGGTGTTGGATGTGTAACATTAGCAAAAACACATGAAATTTTATATACAAAGATAGGAGAGAAAAAACTAGAAGAACATACAAACAAATTAGTAGATGCAATAGATGATATATGTGATAATCTCGAAAATGCCGGCTATAGAGTATATTTCGGAAGAAAAGTGAAAGGAGTAAAAAGAACACCAACATTAATAATATCAAATACAAAAATAAGTAATAAAGAAACGGTTAGGTTATTAAATGAAACAATAGGTAATTATAATAAAAATATATTTTGCAGAGAGGGAGCTTTTTGTGCATATAGGCTTATAGAAAAGTTAGGAATTATTTCTAGTAACCCTATAGTAGATAAAAATAATAATCAAATAGAAATAACAAGTTTGAAAAATTTAGGTGGAAATAGATACATAGGAAGAGATGGAGATAGATTGTCACCAGAATATTCTTTAATAAGATTTTCAGCAGGCTTAATTAATAATGTAGAAGATATAAAATATTTAGAACAAAAATTAATTGCTATAAATAAGATGGTTGATGATAATGAATATACAATAAAAGTTAGGAGATAGTTAATTATGAAAAAAGAAAAATTTTTAGAATATTTTAAAAATGTACCTGTAAGTGTTAACAATTTATATGGGGATCCGTTTTTTCCATTGCAAGAGGAAAATACATTTGAAAAATTAGATTCTTTAAAAAGTACAGGACATAAGGGAATAGTGGCTATTATTACAAAATCTGAAATAACTGAAGAACAAGCTATTAGATTACAAAAATATGCTAAATATTTAAAATTAATTGTTTTGGTATCTATAAGTGGATTACCAAATAAAGTGATTAAGGGAAAACCATATGAATGTACATCAAATAATAGATATAATGGATTGAAAAATTGTAAAAAATATAATATACCTGCTCTAGCATATGTAAGACCTTTCATACCACCATATAATACATCAAGAGAATGCATAGAGAATATATTTAAATCTGTATCAGAAAGTGGTATAGATATAATGGTAGTTTCAGGACTTAGAGGAAATGATGAAATATTATTAAATAGTGGTATTTCAGAAGAAGAAAAAGAAAAATGGTCCTTTAGAGTGAAAATAATACCAACAGATGTGAGAAAATTATTAAATGAATTTAAAGAAAAGTATAATATAAAATTATTTGAAAGGACATCTTGTGGTGTTGCATATGCATTAGGAGAAGAATATTCATATAATCCATATCAAGCTAGTCCACAACTTGCAAAGTGTTATAATTGCTTATTAAAAAGTACATGTTTTGATAAAAAAGATAGTGAGATATTTAAACCAACTGAAGAAGACTTAGAATTAATAAATATGTTGGGGTATAGTGCTCATATAAATACATATGATACTGGTGAAGTATGTAAGGTAAATCCATTAAAAAGAACAGAATGTGAATCATGTTGTACATCATGTTACAAATTAAAAAGAAATTCAATAGAATTAGAAAATGTGGAAAGAGGGATTTCTTTAGGAGATACAAGTATGTTGAGACTTTTAACTAAAAAATTAGTATATGGTAAAGGAGTAAGAGAGGTTGGAGATAAAAATGTTGCATATCCAACAAGTGAAATATTAAAGGGATTGCCAATATATATGGTAAACTCATGGTGGGTTTATGCACGTTCAACAAGTTATTGTTATAATTGTTCTTATTGCATGATTGGAAAATATTATTCTGATTGTAAGAAGGAAGAAGAATTAGGTTCTAATCCATCTGAAGTGGCAGAAATAATTTGGAATAGATGTAATCAAAAACAAAGAAATGAGATGATGGTATGATAAATGCAAAAAGAGGTATTCCAACTTGTCCTGTTGGATGCATGTATTGCATGGCACAGAAAATAGATATTCGTCTAGATTATTGGAAAGATGTTTCAAGAATAGGCATGAATAAATCGTGTACTTTTTTTAATAGATTACCTCAAGATCCTCCTTTATCACAAATGAATTTACCATGGAACTTGTTAGAAGGTGAGTACTTAGGATTTCAAGGTATAACTGATTGCTTTTGGGATATCTTTAAAGAAGATTTAAAATATATTGTAGAAAAAGTAAAAAATAGTAATATAAGAAAATTATGTTTAATAAGTAAGATACCTATAGACGATGAACAAATAAATATATTATTACCAATTAAAGAAAAATTGATTATATGTTACAGCATTACAGGATTAAATGATTTAGAAAAAACAACATCAGAAGAAAGAATTGATTCATTAGTAAAAATAAGGAGTTTTGGTATAGATGCTTTTCCTGTTATACATCCATATATTCATGGATATTGCGATATTGAAAAAATA
This sequence comes from uncultured Clostridia bacterium, assembly GCA_944386325.1. GTDB lineage: Bacteria > Bacillota > Clostridia > TANB77 > CAG-508 > CAMCHB01. Next base: position 8,575 of record CALXAP010000002.1, on the reverse strand, counting down.
ATGCGATTACTAAATAAGAATAATTTTAAAGATGTAAACTGGAAAGGCTTTAGATATAATCAAAATAATATGAAGGTTTTAGAAAAATATATTAAAAAGGATATACTAGAACAATATATTGGTAATGGAAAAGAGGAAGAAATATTAATTGGAGATGATTATTTAAATAGATTAGCAAATAAATATAAAATAAAATTCTGGGATTTAAAAGAATATTTGCATAAAGAAGACAAATATAATAAATTAATAGTTAATTGTGAACAACAAGAGTATATTAAGAAAATAAAAATACAAGTAGGAGAACTAGCAAAACAATGTGTATTTTCTACTTCTGCTAAAAAAACAGATGTAATTGAAAATTGTATAAATAGGAGAATTGCTAATGTGGAATTTAATATTTAACAAGTAGAATATATACATATATTTTAGTAAAAATTTAATAATAGGATTATATGGGCGAACAGTGTTCGCTCGTTTTTTAAAAAAGAAAATTGCTTAAAAAAATACTCTACTTGTTAAATATTACAACTTTGTAAAACTTAATAAAAAAATATATAACTTATTCATAATTACCCTTGAAAAAACAACCAAATACTTATATAATAATTAAGATAAAAAAGAATGTAATACAAATGAAATATTGGAGATGTAATATATGAGTTTAAAAGATAAAAATATATGGATTTTATTAATATTTATACTATCAGGGTTAGTAATAGGAGGTTTACTAGGAGAAATAGCTGCAAGATTTGATGCATTAAGTTGGTTATCATATGGACAAAGTTTTGGTCTACCAAGTCCAATTGAATTGGATTTAAATGTAATAAATATAACATTTGGATTTATGATAAAAATTAATATAGCAAGTATTATAGGAATATTAATATCAGTATTTGCATATAAGAAAATTTCATAGAAATATAATGGGGGCAAGAAAGGATTTATATGTCTTTAAGCATGAAAAATACACCTGTTTCAGAAAGACCATATGAGAAACTAGAGTTATATGGCCCTCAAAGTTTATCAAATTCAGAACTATTAGCTATAATTATTAAAACTGGAACAAAAGAAGAGTCTGCAGTGGATTTAGCTAAAAAAATAATGAGTTTGGGAAATGAACAAGACTTAAATTTCCTTAGGGAAATTTCACTTACACAACTAACAGATATAAAAGGAATAGGAAAAGTAAAGGCAATACAAATAAAAGCTGTTTGCGAATTAACAACTAGAATGGGAAAACCTGTAAATTCAAATAAAGTAGCTATTAAGAGTTCTAAAGATGTTTTTAGAATAATGCAAGAAATGAGATTTTTGAAAAGAGAAATAGTTAAAGTAATTATATTAAATACAAAAAACATAGTACAAAAAATTGTAGATATATCATTTGGAGCAACAAATTCAGCAATAATCGATCCAAAAGATGTTTTATCAGAAGCTGTAAAAATGGAAGCGCCAAAAATAATATTAGTACATAATCATCCAAGTGGTGATCCAACTCCAAGTAAATCAGATTATGAAGTTACTGATAGAATTTATGAATGTGCTGAATTAATGGGAATAAGTTTATTAGATCATATAATTATATCAAAAGATGATTATCAAAGTATATTTTATGCAAAAAGTGTTAATGATTTAAAAGAGAACGATATATAAAAAAATTAATATGATTTTGTTTAATAAAGAGCAGAAATTAGCTCGGATGGAGGTTTTTATGAAGTTGTTTAAGTTTGGAAATAAAGACATAGGAATAGATTTAGGAACAGCGAATATATTAGTTACTGTAAAAGATAAAGGAATAGTTTTAAATGAACCATCAGTTGTGGCAATAGACAGAAAAACTGGAGAGATATTAGCAACAGGACATGAGGCAAAAGAAATGCTAGGAAGAACACCAAATCAAATAAAAGCAGTAAGACCAATGAAGGATGGTGTTATAGCAGATTTTACTGCAACACAATTGATGTTAAAAAATATATTAAAAAAGGTTTGCACAAGATACAATATAGGAAGACCAAGAGTTGTAGTAGGAGTGCCATCTGGTATTACAGAAGTAGAAGAAAGAGCCGTAGAAGAATCAATTATACAAGCTGGTGCAAGAGAAGTATTTTTAATAGAAGAACCTATGGCAGCAGCAATTGGTGCAGGTTTAGATGTTGCAGAGCCAACTGGAAATATTATTGTTGATATAGGTGGTGGTACTACAGAAGTAGCTGTTATTTCATTAGGAGGTATAGTTGTAAGTCATTCATTAAAAGTAGCTGGAGATGAATTAGATGAAGATATAGTCAATTATGTAAAAAGAGAAATGGGATTAGCTATAGGATTAACAACAGCAGAACAGATAAAATTGCAAATAGGATGTGCAAGCCCGTTAATGACTGAAATGAGTATGGAAGTTAGGGGAAGAGATTTGAGTAATGGATTGCCTAGAAATATTACAATAAATTCAACTCAAATAGAAGAAGCTATGAGAGATTCTATAAATGAAATTGTGGAAATAGTTAAAGCAACACTAGAAAAAACACCACCAGAACTTGCATCTGACATAATAGAAAAAGGAATTGTACTAGCAGGAGGAGGAGCTTTAATAAAAAACTTAGATAAATTAATTAGTTCAAAAACAGATATGCCAGTTTATGTAGCAGAAGATCCACTAGATTGTGTTGTTAAAGGAACTGGAAAAACATTAGAAGATTTAGAAAGATTAAAAACTGTACTAATAAATGCAAGGAAAAAAAGATAATATTAAGGAGTAGATTATATGTATAGGAATAGAAAGATAGGAGTTTTAGGAATAGTAATAACTATTATAGTGCTTATATTATTAGTTGTTTTATCAAATATGAATATAGATAAATTTTCATATGTTGAAAGTGCAGTTGTAAAACTTGTTACACCTATACAAAACGGATTAGTATTTCTTAAAAATAAAATAGAAGGTAATTCTTCTTTCTTTACAGATTTAAGCAAATTAGAAGAAGAAAATAAAAGGTTAAAAGAAGAAAATAGTAATTTAGAAAAATCCTTAAGAGAGTTAGAAATTATAAAAGCAGAAAATGCAACTATGAAAGAAGATTTAAATTTAAAAGAAAAATATGCTGATTACCAAGCAATTCCAGCATATATAATAGATAAAGATTTTAGTAATTATAGTAATATTATGGTTATAAATGTTGGAAAGAGTGAAGGAATAGAAAAAAATATGACTGTTATTGCAGATAAAGGATTAGTAGGTCATATTATTGCAGTTGATGAGCATAGTTCAAAGGTACAGCCAATTGTGGATCCTGCAAGTACTGTTAGTTGTACTATGAGTGCAACTAGTGAGGCAATAGTATGTAAAGGAACAATGGATAATGCTTCAACTTTAAGAGCTACATATATACCAACAGATACAAATATGGCTCAAGGTGATAGTGTTGAAACATCTGGAATGGGAGGAATATATCCTAGAGGAATTCATGTAGGAACAATACAAGAAGTAATAAATACTAAAAATATAACTGATAGATATGCAATAGTAAAAACAGCAGTTGATTTTTCAAGTGTTCAAACAGTACTAGTAATAACAAATTAAATTTTATATTAAGGAGGAATTATGAAGAAAGTATTAATAGGTTTTCTATTATTTGTTGCTTTTTTTATAATATATTTTCTTCAATCTAATTTTTTTAATTGGTTTACAATAGGAGGAATAAAACCTAATTTATTCATAATTTTAGCATTATTTGTTGGTTTATTTGCTGGAAGAATTAGAGGAATATTATTTGGAGCAATATTTGGTATTTTATTAGACTTTTTTATAGGAAGAAATATACGGTACTACAGCTATAGCATTAGCTATAATAGGATTTATTGGAGGATACTTAGATAAAAATTTTTCAAAAGATAGTAAAATTACTATAATATTAATGGTGATTTTTTCTACTTTTCTATATGAAATATTAAAATATATTATGAATATTTTTATACTAGATTTTTATGTGGATTTATGGATGTTTTTTAAAATATTATTAATAGAAATATTATATAATGTATTGTTAACTATAATTTTTTATCCTTTAATAAAAAAAGCTGGGTATTATATAGAAAATGTTTTAAAAGGTAATGCAATTTTAACAAGATATTTTTAATATGTTAAAAATGTCTATTAGGAGGTGTTTGATTGGGAAATAATGAGTCCAATAGTAGAATTAGATTTAATATATTGACTGTATTTATATACATAGTAGGGATAATCATTATAATTCAATTGTTTAATTTACAAATAGTACAAGGTGAAGAATATAGAGAACAGTCAAATACTAAACTTACAAGAGAAAGTGTCTTAGAAGCAGCAAGAGGTTCTATAATGGATAGAACTGGAAATATATTAGTTGGAACAACAATGGGATTTAGTTTGGAATTATATAAAACAAAAGTTGATACACAAACATTTAATAATTCTATTTTAAATATAGTAAGAGTATTAGAAAAAAATGGTGATAGTTATATAGATACTTTACCTATAAGTATAAATCCTTTTGAATTTAAATTTAATAGTGAAGAAAGTGCTATAAAATGGAAAAAGAATAATAAAATTGATGAAAATGCAACAGCAGAGCAAGCTTTTTATGCACTAAAAGATAAATACGAAATAAATTGTGATTCTTTAGAAGATACAAGAAAAATAATGACAATAGTATATGAAATAAAAACAAGTGGATATAGCACAGTAAAATCAATAGAGATATCAAGTAGTATTAGTAGAGCAAGTGTACAAGAATTTGAAGAAAGATCTGCTGATTTTCCAGGAATAGCAGTTATAAAAGAACCATTAAGAGATTATAAATCTGGAACTTTAGCATCTCATATTGTTGGTTATATAGGAAAAATTAGAGACGATGAATATAAAGAAAAAAAGGATACATATGCAATGGATGATTATATAGGTAGAACAGGTATTGAATATGTTTTTGAAGAATATTTAAAAGGCGAAAATGGAATTAGGCAAATAGATATGGATATAGATGGAACTCAAACAGGTGAATATATTGCAAAAGAAGCTGTTGAAGGAGCAGATGTTGTATTAACAATAGATGCTAATTTACAAGCTGTAGCAGAAAATGCACTAAAAAACAATATAGAGAAGATAAGAAATGGAGGATTTTCACAAAGATATAATGCAAAAGGAGGAGCAGTAGTTGTAACAAATGTAAAAACAGGAGAAGTTCTTGCACTTGTAAGCTATCCAAATTACAGTCCAGCAGAGATGTATAATGGACTTACAACCCAAAGATGGAATGAGATAAATAATGATCCAACACTTCCTTTATATAATAGAGCAATATCAGGTTCATATGCTCCAGGTTCTACTTTTAAAATGGTTACAGCAGTTGCTGCATTAGAAACAGGAGTAGTAACAAAAAATGAAAGAATAAATGATGTTGGTATATACAGAGGAGTACCAAATACTGCACCAGTATGTTGGATATGGACACAAAGTCATATAGGACATGGTAGATTAAACATTGTAGATGCAATTCAAAAATCATGTAATTATTTCTTCTATGAAATGGGCAATAGAATGGGAATAGACAATCTTGTTAAATATGTAAAATATTTTGGACTAGGACAAAAAACAGGAATAGAATTACCAAATGAAACAAGTGGAACAATTGCTTCAAAAGAAACAACAGAAGCAAAAGGGGAAAGATGGCAAGGTGGAGATGTTTTGAGTGCAGCAATTGGACAAGGAGATAATGATTTTTCACCACTACAAATGGCAAGATATATTAGTATATTAGTAAATGGTGGACATAGAATTGATTTAAGTATAGTAAAATCTGTAATAAAAGCTGATGGAACAGAGGTTCCAAGAAATGAAATTGAAGATTTTGTAAATAATAAATTAGGTATACAAAATGAGGAAGTTGAACAATTAGATATAAAACAAGAAACAATTGATACAGTTTTAGAAGGTATGAAATCTGTTGCAATGGAATCTGGAGGAACAGCTTATTCTATATTTAGAAACTTTAATATAGAAGTTGGAGGAAAAACAGGTTCTGCTGAAACTGCTAGTAGTGATGTAAATGCATGGTTTACAGGTTTTGCACCATTTGATGATCCAGAAATTGCAGTTATTGTAATGGTTGAAAATGGTGGTCATGGTAATTATACAGCAGAAGTTGCAAGAGATATAATGGCAGAGTATTTTGGAATGAATACACAAGTTGTTGAAGAGGATGTTCAAGCAAAATCCTATGTAGAATATGCAAGATAATAAAAAATGGAGGTTAATATGGAAGAAGAAGTTAATAATATTAATGAAAAAAATAATATAAAGATAAACTTGAAAAAAGATGAAATAATAATAAAAATTTCTCAAGATGCAAAATATGAAGAGATACTAGAAGAAATAAAAGATAAAATTCCAAAATTAAAAAAGTTATATAAGGAAGAAACAACTCCAATATATGTTATGGGAAAAAATTTAGATAATGCTCAAATGGACGAAATTGAAAAAATTATAAAGAGTGAAATAGATGTAAAAATAGATTTTGATAGTCCAAAAGAATTGGGGTTATCTGGTATAAAGACAACTTTTGAAGAAGATTTGACTGTATCTGAAGTTAAATTTCATAAAGGTTCATTAAGATGTGGAACAAGAATGGAATATGAAAAAAGTATTGTTATAATTGGAGATGTAAATGCAGGTGCAGAAATTATAGCAGGAGGAAATATTGTTATAACTGGTTATTTAAGAGGATTGGCACATGCAGGTGCCAAAGGAAATAAAAAAGCTATAATATGTGCAAGAGGAATAGAAACACCACAAATTAGAATTGCAAATATAGTAAAAGAACTTATGAATGTACCAGAAATAAATTCAAATAAATATGAAAAACAAGATTATGCATATGTAGATGGCGATAGTATTGTTATTGAATAATTAACAAATTATTGATTATATTATAAATATTAATATAATAAAATAAAAGAAAGGAAGGTATTTTATGGACGATATTACAAGAGGTGAAGAATTACAAGAAAAACTAAAAAACAAAAAAGTTAATGGATGGAAAACAATAAAAGAAGGAGAAGAAGCACAAATTTCAAAGTTTGCAGATGAATATATTTATTTCTTAAATAATTGTAAAACTGAAAGGGAAGTTATTGGTTTTTCAAAAAGTGTATTAGAAAAAAATAATTTTAAATCAATTAATGAAATGTCAGAACTAAAAACAGGAGATAGAGTGTTTTACATTAATAGAGATAAAAGCATGTTTATTGCAGTAATAGGAAAAGAAAGACTAGAAAATGGAATAAATATAATAGGAGCACATGTGGATTCACCAAGATTAGATTTAAAGCCAAATCCACTATATGAAGATGAGGAGTTTGCACTATTTAAAACACATTATTATGGAGGAATAAAAAAATATCAATGGACAACAATTCCACTAGCTTTACATGGTGTTATAGTAAAACCAGATGGAGAAAAAGTTGTTGTAAATATAGGTGAAGATGAAAAAGATCCTGTTTTTACAATAACAGATTTATTACCACATTTGGCTCAAGAGCAAATGGAGAAAAAACTAAAAGAAGGTATAACAGGGGAAGAATTGAATGTATTAGTTGGAAGTATACCATTTATTGATGATAAAATAAGTGAAAATGTAAAATTAAATATTTTAAGAATACTAAATGAAAAATATGGTATACGTGAAATAGATTTTTTAAGCTCAGAACTAGAAGTTGTTCCAGCGTTTAAGGCAAGAAATTTAGGATTTGACAGTAGTATGGTTGCAGGATATGGTCAAGATGATAGAGTATGTGCATATACTTCATTAAGAGGAATTTTAGATATATATGAACCAGAAAAAACAGCTGTATGTATATTATCTGATAAAGAAGAAATCGGTAGTATGGGAAATACAGGAATGGAGTCTAGAATATTTGATTATTTTATATCTGAATTATTAAATAAATTATCTCAAAATACACCTAATATGTTAGAAAAGGTATATGCTAATTCAAAAATGCTTTCTGCAGATGTAGATGCTGGATTAGATCCAACATTTGCTTATGTATCAGAAAGAAATAATGCTGCACGTATAGGTTATGGAATAGGACTTAATAAATATACAGGATCTAGAGGAAAATCTGGTGCTTCTGATGCAAACGCAGAGTATGTAGCACAAATAAGAAATTTATTTGAAACAAATGGTATAAAATATCAATTATCAGAGCTTGGAAAAGTGGACACTGGAGGAGGAGGAACAATTGCATATATTCTAGCAAATAAAGGAATAGATGTAATAGATTGTGGAGTTCCTGTTTTATGTATGCATTCACCATATGAAGTAACAAGCAAATTTGATATATATATGGCATATAAAGCGTATAATTCATTTTTTAAAGATTAATTAAAGTATGTAATATTTGCAGATAGTATTTACAATATAAGATTTTGAAATAATAATATTTCATAAATTTTTCGGCTCAATACGATGTTTAAGAATTTGTAAAATAATTTAATGAGCCTCTTTGGTACAATAAAAGTATAGTAATTAATTATTAATAAATAATT
>CALXAP010000001.1 GCA_944386325.1 uncultured Clostridia bacterium | reverse complement strand
TTTATTTGTATAACTGCCTGTCGTACAAAAAAGACTGTCATTACTGACAATCTTTTTGGTAAATTACTATTTATCTTACTAAATTTTATTACCAACATTTTTCCAATTGGTCTGCTGAATATGAGTCTACATATTTTCCATCATCAAGAGATACCATATATAAGCTATCATTTTTATCTATTATATATCCTTCTTGTCCTCTGTATTTAACTCTAACCTTATCTCCAACTTTAAATTCATCATCATTATTATTAAAAAATCCCATGCTTATCTTCTCCTCATTAAATTATTTTTTTATCATAATGAGTATATCACATTATTATTTTTTTGTCATAATATTTATTAAAAAAGAGAGATTAACTTTTATATTATGCTAATCTCTCTATATTTAACTATTCTTCTTTATTTTTCTTGTGGTTCTGAATTAATATGCATGTTATTCCTAGTAAAGAAAGCAAACCCAATCCTGCAAAGAGTTTCATATTACTATTATCTCCAGTTTTAGGAACTTCTATTTTTTTGTTTTCAAATGTAAATTCTATTGTGTCTTCTTTTTCTTCTATTTGTTCATCATCTACAAATACTCCTTTGTTATTTATCTCTACTTTTACAACTTTATTAGATAATTCATAATCTGTTGGTGCTTTTGTTTCTTTTATATAATAAATGCCATATCTTAAATCTTCAAATATAGCTGTTCCATCTTCTTTATTAGATTGAACTTCTTTAATTAATTTAGTACATTCTGAATCTTCATAAATTGCAAAAGTAAATTTATCTTTAATTGTTTCTTTTGTTTCAGAATCAACTTTAATTACTTTTATATTCTTTAGTATTGGCATATCTTTCATCTCAATTTTCTGAGTTTCTTTGTCTGTTGTAACAGTAAATTCTATTTCTTCAGTAATCTCGTATCCATAAGGAGCTATTGTCTCTTTTAGTATGTAAGTTTGACCTTCTTCTAGTCCTTTGACTTGATGTGGTTCTTTGGTAGAAGTCCATTTGTCTATTACATTTCCTTCATCGTCTACAACCTCTAACTCTGCTCCCTCTAGTTCTTCTCCTGTTGTTAAATCTGTTTTAGTTACTTCTACTAATTTATCTATCATAGTAATTTTTTGATTTTCTTTATCCTCTGTAACAGTAAATTCTATATCAGATGCTTTTACATAATTTCCAACTGCTAACTCTTCATGTAATGTGTATGTTTCATTTTCTTTTAATCCTTTCACTCTGTGTGCTTCTTTTTCTGAAATCCACTCGTCTATTACATTATCGTCTTTGTCTAATACTTGTAATTTAGCACCTTCTATCTCATTTCCAGATATATCTTCTTTAGATATTTCAACTATTTTATCTATCATTGTTACTTTTTGAATCTCATTAGTTTCTTCTACTTTGAATTTTATTTCTGTTGCTAAAACATAGCCATCTGGTGCAATTTCTTCTTTTAGTGTGTACTCTTTTCCAACTGTTAGTCCCTCTATTCTATGAGTTTCTTTAGTAGAAGTCCATGTATCTATAATATTACCTTCACTATCTAAAACAGTTAGTTTTGCACCTGCCAATTCTTTATCTCCTGTTATATCAGTTTTAGAAAATTCTACTAATGTTGTATCATTTTTTACATCTAATTTTTGCTCGTAAATTTTTGTTACTGTATCTTTTTGTTCAAATTTAACTTCATATTTTGTTGTGTTTAAAACTAAACCATCTAAAGTTTTTGTTTCTTCAATTTCATAAGTTCCCATTGGCAAATCACTAATTGTAAGTTCCCCATTTTTAGTTAGATTATATATCTTTATTTCTTGATCTTGCTTATATATAATACTGCCGTCTGCTTTATCAATTATATCTTCTTTTGCTGTTAGCTTAAATTCAATTCCAGATAAGTCTGATAAATCAATTAACGAAGTATCTACATTTTCTCTTATAGCAATAGTTTTGTCTAATTTTATAGTTCCTGTTGGTTGTTCATTTTTTATAACTATTTCTTTTATAAAATCTCCGTCTTTGTCTGTGTCATAATTTTTAATGTTCTTGATTTCAAAAGTTACAGGTTTATCTAATTGTAAAAAGCCCTCAGGAATTTTTATTTCTGTTATTTCATAACTTCCAACTGGTAATTTTAAAGGTGTTGTAACTTCTGCCTTATTATCATTTTCAGAATTATATGAATAATCTGGAATCACAATATTGTCTGCATTTGTTGTAAATGAAGTATATGTTGTGTTTCCGACTTTTTGAGATATTGTTTCTCCTTTTTTGTATAAAATTTCTTTAGTTGCTCTATCGTATATATCTTCAGTCGCTTTAATTTCAAATGTTGTAGAATTTAAAGTTACTGGTTTATTTGTTTTTAAATCTTTCTTTATAAGTTTGATATAAGTTTCTAACTGTTCATTATTTACTACTATATGCTTTGTTTTCTTTGCTATTTCTACAACTTCAGACTCATCTTCTGTAATAGAAAATGTAAAATCAACTGATGTTTCATAATCTGCTGGAGTCTTTGTTTCTTTTACAATATACTTGCCAAAAGGCAATTTATTTTGAGTATACGCATCTCCATTTTCATCTGTTGTTATAATTTCATAAGTTGGAGCTATTTTTTGAGCTTCTGCAACTCTTTTTTCTTCTACTGTTACTAGATTTCCATCTTTATCAATTCCATTCCATACTTCTTCATAAGTGTAGCCTTGATCATAAGCTTTTTCTACATCTGCATTTAATTTTATTGTAAATTCTGCACCTGCTAATCCAGGAGTTACTCCAGAATTTTCTTTAATTCCAGATTTGAAAATGTGAAGTCCCATTTCTTTTACTTTTTCTAAACTTGTTGTTGTATTAGAAATTATTTCTTCATGTTGATCTTTATATGTTAAATTAACTTCATATTCTTTTGTATCTAACATATATCCTTTAGGTGCGACTTCTTCTTTCACTAGATATTTGCCCAACGGTAATTTTGTTATATCTTCTGTTGTTCCTTTTTCATCCATAGTTCTTGTTGCAACTAAATCCCCTTTAGAATAAAATTTTTTAGTTTTAGCTTTATTGTATATATCTTCATTAGCATATACTTTATATACTGCACCTTCAAAAACAGCATCTCCTTGTGTTGTAGAGCCTGTTTTTATATCTTTTTTAATTATAGATATACTTCCTGTTGGCTCTTTGTCAGTTCTTTCTGCTGATGCAAATACGACTGCTGTATTTTGATCTTTATATTTAAGTTCAAAAGAATATACTGTATCATCTAATAAGTAACCTTCTGGTGCTTTTGTTTCTTGATAATTATATTTTCCTAATTTTAGTCCTTCTACTTTTATTTCTCCATTATCATTTGTTGTAAAAGTTTTGTCATAATTATTATTCCATATTCTATATTCTGCACCTTTTAAATTTGCTGATTTATCTGCATTTTTCTTAACTAATGTAAAAGTTCCTGTTGGCTCAATGTTTACAACTGCTTGAGTTGCTGTTTGATTTACTTTTACTTCTACATTGTAGGATTTAGTATCTAAAAGATAGCCATAAGGAGCAGATATTTCTTTTATTGTATAAGTACCTTTCTTTAGTTTGTCTAAAGTTATCTTTCCATTTGTTACAGTTACTTCTTTACTATAATTGTTCGGACCTGTAACTTTGAACACAGCTCCTGGAACTAAATCGCCTTCTTTGTTTAACTTTGAAAGTTCTAATTTACCAAAACTTTCGATTTTTAAACTTACACTTAATGTTATTGGATCATTATATGCCATTGAGTATAATTGATTTTGAACTCCATCTTGGAACTCAAAAAATACCATTGTGTCTTTATCTTCTGTTCCATCTTTAATCATACCCCATGACTTAAATTGAGCATCTGTTATTGTATAATTTTCTAAAGTAGTATTTTCATCTACTAATATAGTCATTGAGTTACTTCCTTTTGAGTGTGTAACTCTAATTCCATTAGTAGTTTTGTCTATGCTAGGGTAACTAGATAAAACACCATTTGTATCAGTTATTGTTTTACTTTCTCCTGCTTGAACATTTATCGTTGTTCCGTCAAAACTTGGTCTTGTTTCTATTCTAGCAATTTCATTGTTAATTTCGTCTTTTAACTTTTCATATTCTGCTTGAATTCCACTATCTATAAATCTTGCATTGCTTTGTCCTAATGTTTCCCATATAAATTGTTGGACTAGGGCATATTTCTTTTTATCTGCATTTGAAATACCACCATCTACGACATAATCACCTTTATCTTTGTACCAACCTAAATAAGCAATTTTACAAGCCTTCCTAATTTTTGAATCAACTGGCGTATAATAGCTTCCGTTATATACAATATCTGTAGCAAAATCAATACCGTGTTCTGCACAAAATACTGTTCTTTTTTCTCCTGTGTTGTAATTAATTAATTTTCTAATTATAATTCCATATAGTGTATCTGCATTGTCAGTTGTTTTAATATATGAAGCATACTGACCTCCAACCCATTTTCCTGTTCCAGATGCTGCAAATATAGGCTGTGCTACACTTAACATTATAATTAATAGTAAAATACTAGCTAAAATTCTTTTATATTTTAATCTTTTTATCATATAAAAATCCTCCTTTTTGCATAAAAAAAGAACAAGCTTTATCACTTGCTCCTTAAAAATATTTATTTATTATCTTTTATAGTAATTTAAAGTCCATTTTCCACAATACGGACAGCTCCATGTTTCATACCCATAGGGACATAATTTGTAATATTCATCTGATGTTATTTCTCCATTATGTACTTGATCGCTATAAGTGTTTATTAATTTATCATAATAAGCAACCGCTTCGTCATAGCTATTAAACCATAAATTAGAATTACCTACACCAACTCCATGTTTTGTATCAGTACATTTAGGTTTATCTTGTACTTTATCCTCATTCTTATTTGCTTGAATGTCATCTTTAGGCTTTTCTTCTTTCTTCATATCATTTTTAGGGGTATCTACTTTGCTAGTAACTTGAGTTGGCTTTTTTGTTTCTGTTTGTTTTGGACTTTCAACTATTTTTTCTTGTGTGCTTTTATTATTTTCTTTTTGTTCCTCATTTTTATTTTCTTGGGTTTCTATCTTTGTATTTGCATTAGTATCTTCTTGTACCAATTCCTCTTGATTATCTTGATTTATATTTGCATTTTCTATAACATTTGCTTCCGTTTTTTGAATTTCATTAGTTGAATTTATTTCATTTACAAGCTCATTTTCAAACTCAATACTATTTCTATTTTGATTATCTATAACTTGATTAACTATTAAGGCTACTATAATTAATGCTATTACTAGAGCTAAAATTACAATTACTATTTTTCTTTTCTTCATACTCATCATCTCCTTATGCCTTAATTATACTGCTTAAAAAGCTAATTTCAAGCGTATAAATAAATATAAATAAAATAATTAAATAAATTATTATTCTTTTAGTTTGTAATATAGTATGTATTTGAAAGGGTTTGTAAGGGAAAACTTTGTAATGTGTTCACACATAAAGGTTGTATCTTTATTAAATATGTTCACACACATTATCTAGCATTTCTTTCCTGTTTTAATCTTTCTCTCTTGTTATGTTCTTCCACACATTGAATAATAAAATCTTCTACTTTACCAGATTCTTTTATTTTTTGTGGTATATATTTATCTATTCTTTCATTGTGTATTTTGATAAATTCTTTTTGATTAGGTTTTTCTTGACCTAAAATTTCTTCTATTTTTTCTTCTGTTAATTTTCCTTCTTGTTCAAGTTTTTTTAGTCTTATTGCTTGACTTAATGAGGGTGTAACTTCATCAAACTCAAATATATTTTGTACTACATATTGGTTATCTTCACTTAAATATGAAAGTTCTACTGCTGGTCTAAAAGCAATTCTTTTTAAATCTACTTGTTCTAAAAGCTCTGGAATAAGATTCGTTAGACGAATATATCTTCTTATTTGTTCTGCACTTTCATTATTTTGCTCTCCTAACAATCTTACAGATGTTTTTCCTTTTAACTTCTCCACCATTGGTGTAGAAGTTTCATCTTCTAATAAATCTACTCTTTTTCCTTGGTGTCGCATTGCTTCAAGTTTCATTTTATATGCAAATGCTTTTTCACTAGGCAATATTTCTTCTCTTTGTATATTACTATCTACCATAAGAATTGTAGCCTCATCATCTGATAAATCTTTTACAATAGATCTTATCTGTTTTACTCCTGCTAACTCACAAGCTCTTTTTCTTCTATGTCCAGAAATCATTTCATAAGTTCCATTTTCTTTTGGTCTAACAATTACAGGCAATATAACTCCATACTGTTTTATACTTTTTACCATTTCTTCCATTTTATCGTCATCATTAACTTTAAAAGGATGATTTGGAAAATCTGATATTTTACTAATATCAATTTCTTCTACTTTTTCTGCTTTTTCATAATCTCTTTGAGCTTGATTTGTAAATAGGTCATCTAATTTTGGAAGTTTCATTTCGTGTCCTTGTTCTTTCATCTTCTAAAACCTCCTTTGCTAATTCTTTATAACTTAAAGCTACTGGACTATTTTTATCAAACTCAAAAATACTTTTGCCAGTAGATGTGGATTTTGCTGTGTTCACAGCTTTTGGAATTTCTGTATTATATATTTTTACATATTGTCCATAATTATTATTTACTGTATCTCTTACTTGTTTTGACAAATTAGTCCTTTTGTCTACAAGTGTTAACAATACTCCACCTATCTTTAAATTAGGATTTATTTGTTTATGAATTCTACTTACAGTTTTTAATAAATGTCCCATTCCTTTTGCTGCTAAATATTCTCCTTGAACTGGAATTATAATTTTATCACTACAAGCTAGAGCATTTATTGTTATCATTCCTAAACTTGGCATACAATCAATTAAGATATAGTCATAATTATCTTTTATATCTCTTATTGAATTTTTAAGTGTAAACTCTCTACTCATTGCATTTACAAGTGAAAATTCTATTGCGGATAAATCTAAATTAGCAGGAATTAAATCTATTCCTTCTTTATGATGAATAATAGCTTTTTCTGCATCTACTTCATTATCATATATAGTATCAGACATTAGAGTGGCAATGGTATTTTGCAATTTGTCCTGATCATAGTATCCCATACAAGTAGTTAAATCACCTTGAGGATCTGCATCAATAAGTAGAACTTTATTGCCTTGCTTTTTTAAAGCAACACCTAAAGAAAAAGTGGTTGTAGTTTTGCCTACACCACCTTTCTGATTTGCTATTGCAATTATTTCACTCATTGATTTTCTCCTTTTCTTCATTTTTTATACTATTTCTAAAGCTAACAAACTGCTCATATAATTCGTGATTTTGTATATCTTCTACATATTCCTCTGCATTTTCTACAAAATCTTTAATATTTTCATTTATAGTAATGCAAATGTCTTTATAGCTTGGTGCTTCATAAAGTTCTTCAAAAATCAATGTCAGAGTTTCTGCTATTTCTTCCTCTAAATCTACCATATAATATAAATTTCTACACATTTCTGGAATTTCTTGTTTAAAACAATGTTTTATTTCATCTGATGATAGCATTTGATATAATAATGTATATAGACTATCTTCAGAAATTTGAGCAAAATGCAAAGAGTTTCTTAATCTATCTTGTGCCAATTTTATTTTTCTCATATCTTCTTCTGTTTTATTTTCTTTAATTAGAAGATTCCTTATTGTATCCATATCTGGATCCATATAATTTTCATATTTTATACAATCCTTAATGGTATTTATCAGCATTGCTTTTATTGTTTCATGCAATGTCCTTTCATCTAATCCCTCTAAAGCTCCCTCATTTAAAAGTTCATCTTGAACTTCGTATTTTCTTTCAAAATCATAAATTGTTTTTTTCATCTATTTTTACCTCCTTAAAATTATTTTTGAGGCAAATAAAAAAGAAGCTAACTTATTTCTAAATTAACTTCTATATGTTAGATATTATTTCAATAACTACATTTTGGCAATAAAAAAAAGCCAATATTCTGACTCCATTTACTTAAAATATAAATTTTACCTATAGTGCGTGGTTTGTATTATAAAAATTTTGCGCAAATAAGAGTAGGCGTAAAATAAAAGACACCAAATACTGATATCTATTGATACTACTAGCTTTTAAGCCTTTTATATAGCTTCATTTCTTTAATTATTAGATATTTTAAATAACATTGTGTATATTTTTAATAATTAATTAACTATATAATGTTTTATAATTTATATTGTTTAAGCAACTTAAAATTATATTCTTATTAAATTTAATTATATAATTTGTATAATATAACTTGTTATTATTTATATGAAAATATCTTAAAATTGATTTTAGTCGTTTATTTCAAAATAGGCTTATTTTTCAGACAACAAACTATATGTCTAAATTTTAAAACGTCTTTAAAATCGATTCTCGTGCGTCGTTTTTTTGGCACTTTTTCATGTCTTTATAAATTAACTATATTAATATGATTTACTGAATTCAATAATGATTTTATCATTATAATATAAATATATAATAACTTATAATTAAAGGCAATTAACTTTTATTACTTAATTATAAAAATGTCTTAAAAACGATTTTGAAAGCTTCTAATTAGATAATATGTTATAAGTTATATAAATAAACTATAATATTTAAATTGTAGTAATTTATATTAATTAAGTAAATAATTATTATAATATTTAAATTTATAAGTTAAATTATAAAATTACTATCTAAAATTTTGATTATTTAATTTATAACAAATGTTCGATTTAAGAATTTATAATAACATTGCACAAAATATTAAAAAGTTTTAAATTATTAAATTTATATTTACAATTTAATATTCTTATTAATTTTAATATTAAAATATTTCAAATTTACATTATAAATTTTATTTTAGTTTTTTTAATTTTAAATTATTATAATATTTTTATTAGTAATTTTATCATTTATAAAAATAACACATTCCCCTATTCCCTATTGTTTTATACAATTTTATACATTTTCAATAAATATGTATACAAAATCAAAAAAATTATACATATTTTTAAAACATGTATAATTTTAACATTTTTTCAATTTTAAATTATCTAAATATTTTTAAAATATTTTACTTTTATATATTTTTAAATTTATTTTTTTATATTACTTTTTATAATTCCTAAATCAAATAAAATAATTCAAGTCCTGTTATATTTTTATTTTTGTTTAAATAGCATAATTTTCTACTTCTTTTTTTATTTTTGTTTAAATAGCATAATTTTCTACTTCTTTTTTTATTTTAGAAATAAATTCTTCTATTGATATGACTCCTAAATCACCATCTTTTCTATTTCTAACGGAAACCGTATTATTTTTTACTTCTTTTTCCCCTAGTACTAACATATATGGAATTTTTTGAAGTTGTGCTTCCCTTATTTTATACCCTATTTTTTCACTTCTATTATCAATTTCTACTCTAATATTATATTTTTTTAATTCTTCTGCAATTTTATTTGTGTATTCTAATTGTGCATCTGAAATTGGTAATATTTTTACTTGAACTGGGGATAACCAAACTGGAAAAGCTCCCGCAAAATGTTCAGTTAAAATTCCTATGAATCTTTCAATACTTCCAAATATAACTCTATGTAACATTACTGGTCTATGTTTTTCTCCATCTTCTCCTATATATGTTAAGTCGAATCTTTCTGGTAATTGAAAGTCTAGTTGTATTGTTCCACATTGCCAACTTCTTCCTAAACAATCCTTAATGTGAAAGTCTATTTTAGGACCATAAAATGCTCCATCACCTTCATTTATTTCATATTCCATATTTTTTTGCTTTAATGCTTCTATTAATCCATTTGTAGCCATTTCCCATTGTTCATCTGTTCCCATTGAATTTTCTGGTCTAGTAGACAATTCTACATGATATTCAAATCCGAATTGTTTATATACTTCATCTATTAAATTCATAACCCCAATAATTTCGCTAGTTACTTGATTAGGCATCATAAAAATATGAGCATCATCTTGTGTAAAACATCTAACTCTAAAAAGTCCATTTAACGCACCTGACATCTCATGTCTATGCACAAGTCCTAATTCTCCAGTTCTTATTGGTAACTCTTTATATGAGTGAAGCCTATTTTTATATACAAGCATTCCTCCTGGACAATTCATTGGCTTTAAAGCAAAATCTATATTATCAATTTTAGATGTATACATATTTTCCTTATAATGTTCCCAATGTCCTGACCTATGCCATAACTCCTCATTAAGCATTATTGGTGTCATAATTTCTTCATATTCATCTCTTTGATGTAATCTTCTCCAATAATCTATTAAAACATTTCTCAATATCATTCCTTTAGGTAAGAAAAATGGAAAACCTGGTCCTTCTGGGGCAAGCATAAATAATTCTAATTCTTTACCCAACTTTCTATGATCTCTTTTTGCTGCTTCTTCCAGCATTTTAATATGTTCATCCAGCATACTTGCTTTTGGAAAAGAAATTCCATATATTCTTTGTAAACTTTCCCTTTTTTCATCACCTCTCCAGTAAGCACTTGAAGAAGATAATATTTTTATTGCCTTTATCTTTCCTGTACTTAATAAATGTGGCCCTGCACAAAGGTCTGTAAATTCACCTTGTTTATAAAAAGAGATAACTGAATCTTTTGGTAAATCATTTATTAATTCAACTTTATACTTTTCTCCTTTTCCTTCCATTAATTTTATAGCATCTTCTCTAGATAATTTGAATTTTTCTATAGGTAAATCTTCTTTTATTATCTTTTTCATTTCTTCTTCAATCTTTGCTTTATCTTCATCTGAAAAAGGTTTTTGAACATCAAAATCATAATAAAATCCATCATTTATAGCTGGACCTATTGCTAATTTTACATCTGGGAATAACCTTTTTATTGCTTGTGCCATTACATGTGATGTAGTATGCCAAAATGCTTTCTTTCCTTCTAAATCACTTTCAAAAGTATGTATTTCTAATTTGCAATTCTTTTCTAATATGTATCTTAAATCTACTACTTCTCCATCGACACTTGCACATGTTGCCATTCTTGCAAGTCCATCACTTATTTTTTTTGCAACATCATAAACACTTTGTCCTTTTTCAATTTCTTTCACACTTCCATCTTTTAATGTTAATTTTATCATATAAAAAAACCTCCTTTTGCCATAAGAAAACACTCCTATGGCTATAATCATCCATAGGAGTGCTATATTCGCACGGTTCCATCCCATTTTTTACTTAATTTTAAGATGATATTAAATTTTGAAATGCTTAGCTTTAACTAAAAGAGGTAGTTTTTCAAATGTGTTTGCTAAAATTGGTTTGCAGCCACGACCAATTCTCTCTTGTAGTAACCTTCATTTTACTTTGTCTCTTATACATCTCATATAATTTTATTATATTTTACATTCTTTTTGTTATTAAGTCAAGATTTTTTATTAAAATTATAAATTGCCTTTTTATATTTATTTTTATTACAATATATAATAAGAATGAATAGTTTGCTGTCCATTTATCATTGAATAATCTTCTCCTACTTCACTGCTATATTCGTCAAATTTTCTATGATAATTATAATATTTCATATAATTTGGTATTTGTTGGCGCTACATATATTATATTTATTTTAGAATATTTTTCATTGTGTAACCATGTCCCTATTGAATCAAATTTAAATTCTATTATTTTAGTTTTACTAGATAAATATTTAGTCCAGTATATTAGTTCGTTTATTTTACCATCACTTAATTCATAGCAATCTAATTGTTATATGTGGAATTAATGGACCAGTTAACTCCTCTTTTAAAATTTTAGATATTCATTTTGAAATTCCATCAACCTTTTATTTGTTACACCATTAAAGCATGCCATCACACTAACATCTGTCATATTACAAACTCTCCCTATATTCAAATTTTTTTACTGTTCTTCCCAATTTGTTTATTATTTTATTAACTGTATCTAACACTTCTTCATTACTTTTTGCTAATTGTGGACCATTATAGATACTGTCTTCTATTCCTACCCTAACAATTGCATTTTTCTTAATTATTTCTTCAGTTAATTCAAGATTATTATTATAAATTGCTATACTTAAAAAACTACAATCTTCCAATTTTGAACATATCATATCTATATTTTCTATTGTTGCTTCTAGTTCATTTGGATATCCAAGATAAATACTGGCTATAAACTTATCATGATATTTTTTATTTAATTTAATAGCATTTTCAATTCCTGCTTCATTAAATATACTTAATTCAGGAATAAATCCATTTTTCGAATACTCTTCAAACTTTTCTTCGACGGCATTATATTCTTGTTTAATTATATTATTAAATACATTACAAGAAGAAGCATGCAATGATACGGAGCATAAGTTGTTTATCCTATTTTTTCCTATATTATCAATAATTTCTTTATAATCAGATAAAGAAATTGCTATTAAAATATCTAATTTTTCTATTCTCTTCAAGATATTAAAAAATCCCTCTATTCCATTTTTAACTTTGTTAATATGAAAATGAACCATAGAAGCTCCTTTTTTATAACATTTCTTTATTTCTGATATTATCTCATTTTCTGAGTATTTGTTTTTATCTAAATAACTATATAAGGCAGCAAACAATACATTACTATCCACTATTTAAATTCCTCTCTTCCAAATAACATTCCATACCTTTTCTTTTAACCATATTTCTTTATCAGATATCATTTCTAAATAGCTGTTTACCATTTTTTTTTGTATTCTTCAATAAATTTTCATACTCTAAGTTTTTTGTTCTTTTACAGATTACATCAGTATAAAACTCTTTTTTAATAATATTACTATACTTTTTGAACATCTCCATATATTCTTCTTGAGTATAAAATTTTACATGTCTATCTTTAATGATTTTCATCCATTTATTAATAAAATCTTCATTATCTTCACTATTAGGCACACAGTCAATTATAAATATCTTTCAATTTTCCTTTAATATCCTGTTTAATTCACTTATTATTTTGTCAATTTTTGAAAAGCAATATAATGTAAATCTAATAATAATATAATCAACACTATAACACTACTATCAGGTAATGGAATATCAACTCCATTATACAATTTAAATTTGATATTTTCAAACTTATTTTCCATAACAATTTGATTGTCATTTGCTATTACTTTTTCTACTATATCAATTCCTATAATCTTTGAATTTGGGAATTTGTTTGCTATTTTTAATACTACGTACTCATTACCTGTTCCTAAATCTAAATATAGATCATTTAATTCTAGTTCAATATTTGATAATATTTTTTTAAATTTTCATTATTATTGCCAATTTTACATATAACATCAAAACTATTTTTGACTTGATTTAAAATTTCTTTTTCATTAATTGTACTATCCATTTAAAATTTCCTCTTATATTAAAAATTGTTTTTCAACATATTCAGATATTATATGTCCTATAAATATGTGTGCTTCTTGAATTCTTGGTGTATCTGAACTTGGAACTTTAATATTGTAATCGCAAAACTCTTTTAAAACATTTTCATCCGCTTTATCTCCTGTTAGCATAATAGTTATAACTCCTTTAGTCTTTGCATATTTAAGAGCTTCTATTACATTTTTAGAGTTTCCACTAGTTGAAATTCCTATTGCTATATCACCTTTATTCGCTTTTGCCTCTAATTGTCTTGTAAATATTCTATCAAATGAATAATCATTTCCAATAGCAGTTAAAATAGAAGTATTTGTTGTTAAAGCTTCCACTATTATACTCTACGAAACCTTTTTTTAACTCTATTTCTGGTATATACACTTTGATTTTTCAAAATATTCTTTATATTTGTTTTTAACAAATTCAATCGCTGAATCTGTTAATATAAATATAACATTATAATTTTTTATTAATTCAGGAAGCAGCGAGCATATTGCATCAGCTGGTCCTGGATGTCTTAAAGTTACTAATAATTTTTTCATTTTAATATCCTTTACAATTTTTGCAAACACAGTTCATATTATTTCTATTATTTAAATGTTCTTTTCTTAAATCATTCATTCTTTTTGAATTCCAAATTTCTTTGATTGTATCTCCTTCATTCAAATTGCCTAATTTTAAAGTAGATAAATGATCTATATCACAAGGATTTACATCTCCATATGATGGTCTTTATGCTGTGTGCACAAATTTAGAAGACTCTATTGAAGATATTATTAAAGTAAATAGAAGAAGATGGGAAATAGAGGAAAGTTTTAGAATTATGAAAACTGATTTTAAATCCAGACCTGTTTATCATTCGAGAGATGAAATGATAAAAGCTCATTTTATGACTTGCTTTTTAGCATTAATAATTTACAGATATGTTGAAAAGAAATTAGATGAGAGGTATACTGCTACTGAAAATTATTGAAACTTTAAGAGATATGAATATTAAATTAGAAAATGAGACATCATATATTCCTAACTACATTAGGACTGATTTAACAGATGCTTTGCATGATAAATTCGGCTTCAGGACTGATTTTGAAGTTATTAGTGAAAAAAATATTAAAAAAATTTTGAGACAAACTAAAAAATAAAAAACTTACGCATTTTTTATTGAATCTATAAACTCTCCAATCTATTGGTATCCAATGGATTGGAGAGTTTTTCTCTTTAAAAAGTGTTTAAGTTGAGATTATACCAAACATTTTTATAAATCATTGTCGAATTTTGTCATAAATATGAATTTTTGAATAGAAAATTTTCATATATTTTTATTTCAAGATTGTACATATTGCACCTTGCTGACCCCCAACACTATTAAGTTTATAAGAAATAGTATTATTAGCATTATCTTCTATCTTCTCAATACTTGTTCCCTCTAGATAACTAATATCATTTATGTTCTCATATGTTTCCACTCCTGGAAAATCTATAAGTAAATTTTTGCTTTTATAATAATATTTATCTCCTTTATATTCTATATCTGTAACTAGTACTTGGTTATAATACATATTTTCTGATTGTTTATTATTATTGTAATAAACAATTCTTATTGTACCTTGATATCCCTTTTGAGTTTTATCTATAAAACTATCTAACTCATTGCCATTATTTGATATTATTTTTCCATTTTCTATTACAAAACATCCATCAGATTTTGCTTCCTCTTTATTATATGTTTCCTTTAACTCTTCCATTGATACATAATTTGATGTGTTAGGATTGTATTTTTTAACTACAATTTCAATATTTTTTCTTTCTAAATCTTTTCTTACCTTAGAAGAAATTACTGTGTTAGTTTCATTATTTTGTTTTTCCACCTCTACATACATTGTATTATCATCAGATGTAATATTTGTAATATTTATTCCTACCATTGACGCATTTTCTACTGCTAAAATCAACATAAAATAATCTTGAAAATCACTTTCTGTCATATCAACAAGATTATTCCATCTCTCTGAAATTTCTTTATATTCATTGTAAGAAGTTATTTTTTATAATATACTTTGTCACTATCATAAATCATATCTTGAGAATAATCATAATCAGTATTTTTATTGAAATTAGTACTAGTTTTATTTTGAATATAATTGTAGGTTACTACACCAGCATACACAATACTACAAGTTGCAACAAACATAATTGCAAATGTCGAAAAAGTGCGTATTTCTAATTTAAAGTCTGTATTTTTATAAACATGCTTACTATAAAATTTGTCTTTATTTTTACTTTTAGAATAATTATCATACTTATTCCATAAACCTTTCACGAAGTCATCATCATTGTTAAACATTATTTTTCACTCCCTTCACTTAAAACCTTTCTTAATGATTTTCTAGCTCTATAAATTAACATTTTTACTTGAGGCATCGGTTTGTTTAATATTTTGCAAATTTCTCTATTTTCAAAACCTTGAATATCTTTTAGATAAATTGCTATTTGATAATTATCTTTTAATCTTTTTATTGATTTATATATTTGCAACTTTTCCTCTTCCCTAATTAAATTGCTATCAATTTTAAATGAATCTACCTCAGTTATATATTCTTCATCAAAAGATATATTATTTTTATTTTTCTTTAAATAGTTTATCGTTCTAGATTTTGCTATTGTATATAAATATGTTTTCATCGAATATTTAAAATCATATTCTTTTTTATTTATAATTACATATAGAAATGTATCTTGCGCTAAATCCTCTGCAATCTCATAATTCCTGCAATACTTATATATAAAAGATATAACTTGTTTTCTATACCTTTTAACAATAAAATTAAAAGCATCATTGTTCCCATTTAAAAATTCATTATATAAATCAGAATCTTTTTCTGCCTCTGAATATAAAATTGTCAAACTATTCACCTCCGTTTTTTACTTTTTAATGTTAATCAATAATAAATACAATATTTTTTTTTAAGTAACACTTTTATTTATTTTTTTATAGATTAAAAAATAAATGATAACTACTATTTTGTTGTAGTTATCATTTATTTTATCTTAGAGTTCTTTCATTTTTATCATCTATGAAATAAAAATGTTCCTACTAAAGTATATTTTTCAGAATTTTTATAATTTCGTACACAAGCAACAAATAAAATTATAATTTGTCATTTGCTTTTTATATAAAGTAACTTATTTTATTATAATTAGATTTTTAAATTAATAACAATAAAGTTCCTATTACGATTAAAATTAATCCCATTATAGATTTTTTCTTTAATCTTTCTTTTAATATTATATAAGAGAAAGCAATTGTAACTAATATACTTAATTTATCTATTGGAACAACTATACTTGCCTGTCCATCTTGTAACGCCTTATAATAACATAACCAAGATAATCCTGTTGTTAATCCAGATAATAATAAAAATTTCCAACTTTTTTTGTCTACACTTTTTATTTCACCTTGTTTCTTTGTAACAAACACAACTAACCAAGCCATAATTAATACAACTATAGTTCTTATTGCTGTTCCCAAATTAGATTCAACACCTTCTATTCCGACTTTTCCTAAAATAGATGTTAAACTTGCAAATATTGCTGAACCAAATGCAAATATTAACCATTTATTGTCTTTTTCTTGTTTATTATCATCTTTTCTCTCTATCATTAAATAAGTACCAATACCAATTAAGATAATTGATATTACTTTAAAAAGTGTAATACTTTCTCCTAAAAAAATCATAGCAAGTATCATTGTTAAAATTGTACTTGATTTGTCTATTGGCGTTACTTTATTTACATTTCCTAATTGCAATGCTTTAAAATAGCATAACCAAGACATTCCTGTTGATATACCTGATAATATTAAAAATACTAGTGTTTTAGTAGTTAAGTTTACCATTGTATTAAAAGATCCAACTATAAAAACCATGAACCAAGAAAAAATTAAAATTACTATTGTTCTTATAGCTGTTGCTAAATTAGAATCCACATTTTTTATTCCTATTTTTGCCAATATTGCTGTTATTCCAGCAAAAAAAGCAGAACCAAAAGCATATAAAATCCACATTGCATTTTTCCTCCTACATTTTTTTGATTTACTATTCTTTATCTAATTTATTATATTTTTATATATAATTAGATAATAATTTTAACAAACTTTTTTTATCCAATGAGCAATATTGTATTATTTGAATACCTTCATATTCTATATATTTCAAACTCACTTGCTCATTTACAAAAATATATATTATTATACCAAACATTTCTATAAATTATTGTCGAATTATGTAATAAATATGAATTTGATATTCTTTATAATTAGTTGAACAAAAAAATATTATTTTTGAGCAAGTCTTTGTTTGGGGCATACCCCATTTGGTGGACTTTATTTCCGCCCCTACAATTCTACTGCTGTATTTTTTAGAATTGTATAAATGTACTTGTAGGGTTATATCTGCAACCTTCTGTTGCGGTGAATGATGAATAATGAATAGTGAAGAATGAATAATTTTGGCTTTTCCTTAGAGTTAGTAAGAAAAAATTAATATATTATTTTTGACAGTCGAGGTAGTTGTACATCGTAAGCTCATACTTACGAAGCATGTGAGACCGATAAAATAATATATTTATTTTTGATAATTTAAATTATGCACTAGTAGGGTTATTAATTGCATCTTAATTTCCTATCACTTCTTTAATTTGCTCAATTGAAATTGGACCTGTGCGCAATATCTTTATTTGTTCTAATGTACAATCTACTATTGTGCTTCCTTTTCCAAATAACACACTTCCTTCCATCATTCCATCTAAATTTGGACATGCCTTCTCTATTTCATCTAAGCTAGTACAAGTTGGTTCTCCACTTTGATTTGCACTACTCATAAAAATTGGACTTTCGGTTTTACTAATTAATTTTTCTAATGCTTTTGAAGTAGCCATTCTAACTGCAATAGTTGCACATCCATTATTAACATAGGATGGAATGCCTGTTTTTTTATTTAAAATTAAAGTAATAGGTCCAGGCATGAAAGCACGAATTAATTTTTCGGCTCTCCTGTCCACTATTGCAATACTTTTTATTTGTTCTTCATCTGCACACATAATAGGAAGTAACTTTGTAATAGGACGATGTTCGATAGATATTAACTTATCATGTGCTTTTAATGAATTTATTCTAGCACATATACCATAAACTGTGTCAGTAGGAACACTAATAACACCATCATTTTTAAGTATATCTGCCAATTCATCAATTTCACTTTGTTTGTATCTTTTTACCATATATAATTCTCCTCATATAATTTATTCTATTATATATTCCCATCCTGGTTGCCATGCTTTTGTCTTTCTCCACTCAGTTTTATTTGCTTCTTCCCATGATATATTTTTGGTTAGAACTTCAAAAGCTAACTGTGGTGCTCTATGAGCTACAATTCCTATTGTCTTTCCTTGATAGTCTTTCTTTAAAAATTGTATGAAATCTTTAACTCTTTTCTCTACATCTTTTAAAGATTCTCCATTTGGAAATGGCTTATCAATATGTTCTTCATAAATTACTAAAGACTTATCTTTTCCATCTAAATCTCCATAGTTACATTCTCTTAGCCTTATATCTTGAATATGTTTAACACTTGGGAAAGCCAAATTTGCAGAATCTATTGCCCTTACTAAATCAGACGTAAATATAATATCTAAATGTGTATTCTTTTTTATTTGTCCTAGTTTAATTGCCCTTTCTTTTCCTAAGTCTGATAATTCTGCTTGCTTCCATCCACTACATTTACCATTAATATTATCATTTGTTGTTCCATGAACAAAATAGATAACTTTAGTTTTCATTTCTTATTCTCCCTTTCTTTCTCTATTTTAATAGGATTGTTTTCACAATATAAGGTTTCATAATTGAACGAATAGTTTCGAAATCATTATCAGTTAATGAAGAATAAAAAATATCAATATTAGACTTTTCACTATAGCCACAAACTCTTGTTACATTATCATTTCTTAATTCAAAATATTCAGGAGAAGTTGCACCAATAGCGCATATTTTTTCATAAACTTCATTCCTATTTTTAGCAACATTATATAAAAAATTTTTTATTTCCAATAGCTTGCTATCATTTATATTTAAATCACTATTTTCTAATAAGTCATTAAAAACTAAATTATATTTTTGGCATAAATCAATTGAATCAAAATAGCATTGTCTTAAAGCATATCCCAATGGCAACATAGCATCTAAAATAAGATTTGTTGCTGCACCAATTTCATCAATTATTAATTTTTCACGATTATTTGCTCTACTTAATTTATAGTTAACAAGTTTTGATAACATATTAAGAGAATCGTCATAAAATTCATCTAACATTTTTGACTCTTTCTTTTCAATGATTTCAAGCATTTTTTGATTCATCTCATTATAAAATGGTAATTTTTTAAATCTTTCTATTTCAAGATACCATAAATATTTATCATCAAAATGTTGTTCAGGAGAATTATTAAACACCCCTCTTGCATATCTTTCTACTTTTTCCATATTTTCTGGAGTAGCATCTTCACTATCCATATGCAACATTAAACCACCATATGTTAATTCAAAAAACACTTTAAAATCACTAAAATCAACTTTAAGAGCATTATCAAAACAATACAATTCACCAAATTCAAAACTTTTCTTTATATTTAAAGTATCTTCAATACCATTTGCAATTATTTTTCCATTAGATGCATCCAATACTAATTTAGTACCTGTTGGAAATAAGGTAATTGCATTCTTATATCCAGCAATGCATGGTATTCCTAATTCCCTTGAAACAATTGCAGCATGAGATAATGCAGATCCTTCTTCTGTGATAATACCTTTTGCTTTTTTGATTGCTGGCATATATAATGTTTCAGTTATACCAGCAACTAAAATTGCACCATCTGGGAAATTATCTATTGCAGATTTTATTTCTTCATCAGATTTGTTTTCATCAATAACATAAGTTTCTCCCTCTGCATAACCTCTTGATGCAATTATACCAGAATTTTTTGTGCTTTTATTAATAAAAACTGTAGAAGTAATTGGTCTAGCTTGAACAAAGTATGGTTTTCCGTCTTTATTAATGCACCATTCTATATCAAATGGTTTATCACTAAGTTGTTTGATTTTATTAACAAAAGGAAAGATATTTTTTAATGAACTTAAATCTAATAGACTACCCTCAATTCGTAAATTCGATTCATCTAATTTATTATCTTTGATTTTGACAATAACCTGAGCTGGATTTGCAGAACCACTCACTAATTTATCTGCCAATCCTTCAACACACTCAAATAATACAACATCATCTCCATTAATATCAATAGCTTCTGAAAACATTACTCCTGATATTTTTGGCTCAACCATCTCTTGGATTACGATATTCATAATTTGTTCTTCATTGTTAGCATAAGCTTTTACAACATCTGTTGTTGCACTAGCATTAACTTTTCGAATAGCATTTAAAACACTATTTATATCATTACTTACATTTAATTCAGTTTCAAATATCCCAGCAAATGACTTGCCAATACCATCTTCGGCACGAGCAGATGATCTAATGGCTAATTTTTTTGTTGGGTCCAACTCATTCAAAAATTGTTGAATTTGTCTTATATTATCTTCATTAAATTCTAAACTTAATGTATCATCAATAACAAATCCTTCTGGAACTGGAACGCCCATTTTATTAAGCAAAGCTAAACCAGATGCTTTTCCACCAGATATCGCACTTGCTTCTTTTAAATTTTTAATTTTCATAATTCTCTCCATTTACTCATACAAAAACATTAACAACCACATTGTTTTTGTATGAGCATTAATTTTTATAAATTTTATTAATCACGTTTAACATTTTAGTCATATTTTATTATTCTTTTATATCGATAACTTTTTCTAATATTTTTTTGACAAACTTTGTTTTCATTAACAAATATACAAAAATTGCACCTAACATATTTAATATAATATCATCAATATCTGTTGAACCCCTATATGTAATAAATTGTAATACTTCTACCAATAATGTCACTATAAATATCATTATAACAAATTGTTTTATATTCTTTATTTTGTCTTTAAATAGAATAGGAATAAAAAATCCCATTGGAGCAAACAATAATAAATTTGTAGCAAAATTAATTATTACTATATTTATATTAATCTCATGAGATACCAGTCTACTTATATACTCAATTATAGTTGAAAATGGTATAATATTACTGTTTTCAAAATGTTCTTTTGAAAATATACTAATATTTTGAAATCCTGCCATTCTATACTCATTATTTAAAAATAGAATTGTGACTAATAATAAACAATATATAATAAATAATATTTTAATCCAAAAATTTCTTATTTTATTTTTTTCTTCAATATCTTTTGATCTTTTTATTTCAACTATCATTGCAATAATTATTACAAAAATAGGTACTGCAAATCCTCCAATTGTTATTAAAACATTTAATACAACATTAGGTAACATACTAAATATCATTACAAATCCAATTAATATAATACTTAAAGCTATAATAAGTCTATTAATTGTTCTTTTCATACTAAAAACCTCCATTTGAGCTAATTTATAATCTAATTTTAAAACAATATTCTAACTCTTAATTCTTTAACTAATCCTATAATGTCCTATTATAAAGTCTTGTCCATATAATTCTAAAACATCTTCTTCATAATTTACTTGTATTGGGTTTGCGTGATGTATCAAAAAAGGAACACCATTTTTATTTCTCTTATCTGATATTATTCCTATATGGCCTTTAAATACAACTATATCTCCAGCTTGCCATTCTTCTATTTGCGATAAATCTGTTGTTAATGATATGCTGTTATTTTTAAAATATATATTTAGGTTTTTTACACGTCTAAAATCTATATTTTTATCTATGACTTCAATATCATATTCTTCTGGATGATTAATAATATCTTCATTTACCAATTTCATTAAATCGTATCCTGCATCTTTTAGTCCGAATGCAATAACATCCGTACAAACTCCATATTCGTCATCTGGATATCCATTTGTATAATATTTACTTTTATATTTTGGATTTGTTGCTATATATTTTTTTACATTATTTAATATATCAGTTTGATCATCTATGCCGTCCTCGTCTTTATCTATTTTACTAATGTATGTCTGTATATTAAAATCTTCATTGTTGTAGTATGTTTTATGTGGAATATTATTAAATATATACATAGCATAAACTATTAGTAGTAATGTTAAAACTAACATTATACAAAAAATAATAAATATATTCTTTTTCATATATTAACTCCATTTCAAATTAATGCTTATTTAATATTTTCTAGGTAAGAAATCTTTTTATCTCCATGACAAATAATTTCTAATTATTGTCATTATAATAACATAAAAAATAAGATTATTCTATATTAAAAGTAGAATAATCTTATTTTTTACTTAAATATATAATTATAACTTGTAATTTATGAGTTAAAGCTTATTTATTATTTTATCTAATTGTTCTTTTTGTTCATTAGTTAATATCGCTTCTTCATTATCATTTGACGTAATATGGTATTCATTTTCAAATATTTCAATTCCGTAATATACAAAACCCTCTTTTTCTTCACTATTATATTTAATAAAATATGTTGGAAATCCATCACAAGTTTTTTCAGAAAAAGTCAGATTATCTATAATACTAAAAATTACATATATTTCTTCTTGATTTAGAGTATATTTTTTCATTGGCGTTGCCGAACTTAATCCTGTTGTTTGAATATCTATTGTAGTAACTTTATTGTTAATTTCATTTTCTTGTTTTTTGACTTCATCTTCTAAAAGTTGCACTTTTAGAACTTCTTGCAATGGTGTTGGACTAATATCATAAAGTGTTTCGTCAGCAAAAGTAATTGATATATTATCTCCTTCTTTTAAATCTGAAATGTTGATTTTTTCTCCTCTCCAACTCATATCTATATTATCATCTACTTTAAATGTAAAATCTCCTCTATAATTTATATCATTTATTTCTAATCCTTTGACATTAATATGAATGCTACCATCATTGTACTCATTTATACTTTCTATACAAGCATAAAATGTTTGGGTATCAACCCTATTGATTGATAAATTCGTTTCTGGAGCATTTCTTTGTCCTACTAATAATCCAATTACGAAACTTACTCCTATTATTACCAATATTCCTAATACCATAAAAAATTTCTTTTTACTACTCATAAAATTCATTTCTCCTTTCTTATATAATCAATTGAATTTATTAATTCTTGTTTTCTTTTTACTTCTATAACAGAATAAATATTATTCTGTTCACAAAATTTTAAATATTTTTTTATATTTATTAACCCAATTCCTAATTCTTTATGATTTGTAGGCATTTCTAAATTCATATTTACCTACTCCTCTTTTTTTATTTTAGAAATAAATTCTTCTATTGATATAGCTCCTAAATCTCCCTCTTTTCTATCTCTAACGGAAACTGTATTATCTTTTACTTCTTTTTCTCCTATTACTAACATATATGGAACTTTTTAAAGTTGCGCTTCTCTTATTTTGTATCCTATTTTCTCACTTCTAACATCAATTTCTACTCTAATATTATATTTTTTCAATTCTTCTACAACTTTATTTGTGTATTCTAATTGTGCATCTGCAATTGGTAATATTTTTACTTGTTAGTCAATATTTTTTATATTTTATTTTTAGAACTTTTTCTATTATCTATAGCTTGTAAGTTGTAGTTACTTTATATCTTTATCACTATCTTTCCAAAAATCATAAATAACATTGGAAAGAGCTTTTGGATTATCAATATTTACCTCGTGTCCTGCATTTTCTATAATTTTAAATTTACTATTTTTTATAACCTTATTTAACTGCTTTGCACTTTTCATATTTATATTATCTTTTTCCTTTTCTCCGCATATAATTAGGGTATTACTTTTTATATTTGGTACTTTATCTGGAATAGATAAATTTTTCATTGAATCTAGTAATCTAATTATATCTTTTTTAGGACAACCAATTTTTTCAAATATTCTTTTAGGCATAAACTTGTAAATAGTGTTTTGTATAGTAAATATAGTTTTTGGTATTTGGTATGGTGTTCCTATAAGTATTATTGAATTTATTTTTTCTGGAAATTCTGTTATATAATCAATAGCTAAAATTCCTCCTAACGAAAGTCCTACTAGATTAATTTTTTCATTAAAACTGTTACAATAATCAGCAAATGTTTTATATATATTTTCATAATTCACTTGATAATTTTTTACTATTGAAAAGAGATTTGGTGTTTCTACATTTATTCCTTTATTATTTAATTGATTCTTAACTTCATTCCAACTTTTTTCGTTTTGACCTAATCCGTGAACTAAAATATTTATCATTTTTGTATCTCCTTTATTTATTGTAATTTGTTGTTATATTCCAAATTCTTTTGCATATTCTACTATACCAGTTATTTTTGCATCTGTATTATTTAATTTTATTGCCATAAAATTTTCATTTGGTACTTCAAATGGTGCTTTTATTCCATACTGACTTGCTGGTACATAACCTACTTTTGAATAATAATTTTGACTTCCTAAAACAATGGAATAATGGTAACCTAATTTTTTTGCTATTTGGTGTCCCTTTTCTATTAGTTTCCTCCCTATACCCTGTCTTTGATACTTTGGTAATATCCCAAGTGGTGCTAATGCTATTTCTTCATATTCCCCTATTCTTATTTTTGTAAATAATATATACCCAACTATTTTATTGTCTAGTATTGCTACTAAAGATAGTTCTGGAATAAAATTATTACTTTTTCTTAAGTTTACTACTAATTCTTGTTCGTTTCCGTCACTATGATCTGCTGTCAAAAATGCCGTCTTTATAACACTATACACTTCATCATAATCTTTTTTATTTTCTTGTCTTATTTCTAACATTGTTAATCTCCTCTACAGCTTAATATTTGTTTGTTAATTCACCAAACTATATTTTATTTATTTTTCATAGTATTAATCATTATTTAGAAAATTCATTACTAAATCAATTATAAGTTCTTTTTCATTTGGATTTGACTCTGCAATAAGTAATGTTAATGCTGTTAACGTATTATTATCTATTATCTGATTTTCATTTTTATATAACATATTATAAAAATTCAAAAAATATATAAATAACGTTGCAGCAATTCTTTTATTTCCATCTATAAATACATGATTTTTAACTATCAAATATAAAAAGTTTGCTGCTTTTTCTTCAATGCTTTTGTAAACATCTTGATTATTAAAACTCTGATATATATTTCTAATTATAGATTCTAATCCCCTATCTCTTTCTATACCAAATATTTCGCTTCTTTCATTAAATTTTAATTTATGTATAATATCTAAACAATCTTGATATTTAATAACTCTGTTATCTGTAGTCCCTTTAATTTTCTTTAAAGTTCTATGGTCATAATCATCTAATAAATCTAATGCTTTTGAATAACTTCCAATTACCCTTAATATTTCTTTTGCATCTGTTGCTTCTAATCTTTCATCAATTCGATTTGCAATATCTATCAACTTTATTGTTTTTTCTAAATATTCTAATCTTTTTTGATTTACAGCATAACCTTTAATCATGTAATCTTTTAAGACTTTAGTTGCCCATTTTCTAAATAAAATACCATTTTTTGATTTTACTCGATATCCAACAGATATAATCATATCAAGATTGTAATATTGGACTTTATATTTTTTCCCATCTTCGGCAGTATGCTCAAAAAATGAGCATACTGAATTTTCGTCTAATTCTTCATCTTTATAAATATTTTGAATATGCCTTGTAATTGTTCGTCTATCTTTATCAAACAATTCTGCCATTTGTTTTTGCGTAAGCCAAACTGTTTCATCTTTTAGACTTACTTCTAATTTTACATCTTGATTTTCAAATAGAATAATTTCATTCTTTTTTTCTTCCATAAGAACACATCCTTTATATAAAATTTAGTTCTTATTAGATTTATTTTTTATTTATATTACTACATTTATTATTACCAGAACTATTGTTTGTATTTTATAAGATTTTTTTCTTTTTGTCAACATTTTGTGAAAATAAATAAGATTAGTTATATTTCGAACTTACCTCCACGACAAATAATCTAGTTATTGTTATTATATTCTCAATTTCAGCATCTGTATGCGTCTATATCTCTATAAAGCTAATTTGCCTATCTTCTATTTTCCAACTTCTTTGTTTTGCTTCATGTACTTCATCTTCTGACATTGAATTTCCAATTAAAAAAGGAGAATTAGGATTATGTTTTTGCATATTTTTTCTCACAGCTTCTTTATTTGTATTTGCATAACAATATATACACAAATGTCCACAACTATTATAAGCTCCAATATCGTTTCCCATTAAACAATTACAGCCTTCTCTAGTATTTTTTATTTTTTGTACATTTAATTTATCTCCTATACTTGATTCAACAATTTCTTGACTCATACACCCATTACAATCAATACCATACTCTACAAGATATGTTTTTTCACAACAACTATGTACTATAATTCCATTTTCTTTTCCTATTTTGCTAAATGCTTTAGCAAGTTCAATTTGCTCTTCTTTTGTTGGTGGTTTTATATTTGGAGCATTTCTTTTTACTTTTTCATATAAATCCAAAAAACTAATTGTACAGTGTTTTGTATAACCTTTTAAACTTTTTGCCATTTCATCAAAATATTTAATATGTTTTTTTACATCAAATTCCATTCCAATAAATATCGGATCATATCTCCAATTAACTCCATTTATTCCAATATGTTTTGATATTTTTTTAAAACTCTCTATAACTTTTAACCTGTCTGGAACAAGAGGCTCAATATCTTTTCCATAAGGTGTTATTGTTATATACCATAATTGCTTGTACTTATCTAATTCATCTAAATATTTAATCATTGGAGCTGGATTTTTTGTTCCAAATACTAAACAATCTATAACTTCAGGATTTAAACTATATTTTGTAACCTGTGTATTATAATATGGATTCCTAACAAATACATATCCATCTCTTATTCTGTTCATAAACCATTTTGAATAAAATGCTGGTATATCTGTTCTGCATCCTGTATTTATTATCAATTTTTTCACTTCCTAATATTTATTTTTATTCTAAATTCAGTAATTGTTGAAGTGAAATGCACCCCCATTTAGTAGACCATAATAAAAAAGACATTATGGTATAATCTGAACGGAGGTGCGTTTCACAAAATGATGCCTTTATATTCAAATCAATCTTATTATTTATTATTTTTTCTATACATAACAAGTTGATTGTTTTTATAATCAATATTTACTTTAGATGAAGGTTTAATTTCTTGTTTTAATATATTTTCAGCAATTAGTGTTTCTAGCTTTTTAGTAACAAATCTTTTTAATGGTCTTGCACCATATACTTCGTCATAACCATTATCAATTAAATATTCTTTTGCTTTATCTGTTAATTCCAATGTAATATGTTTATCTTCTAATCTCTTTTCCAAATCTACTATTAATAAGTCTAAAATTTTTGTAACTTCTTTCTTCTTTAATGGTTTGAAAAATACAATCTCATCTAGACGATTTAAAAATTCTGGTCTAAAGCTTTTCTTTAATAAAGTATTTACATTCTCTTTTGTTTCTTCTGAAATCTCTCCTTTATCAGTTATTCCTTCTAATATGTATTCTGACCCTAAATTTGAAGTTAAAATGATAATAGTATTTTTAAAATCTATTGTTCTTCCTTGAGAATCTGTTATTCTTCCATCATCTAATACTTGTAATAATATATTAAATACATCTGGATGTGCTTTTTCAACTTCATCGAACAATACAACTGAATATGGTTTTCTTCTAACAGCTTCTGTTAATTGTCCTCCTTCTTCATATCCAACATATCCTGGAGGAGCACCTATTAATCTAGAAGTAGAATATTTTTCCATATATTCTGACATATCTATTCTAATTAAATTATGTTCATCATCAAATAAACATTCAGCTAAACTTTTAGCAAGTTCTGTTTTTCCAACACCTGTTGGCCCTAAAAATAAGAATGAACCTATTGGCTTTTTCGGATCACTTATTCCTGCTCTTGATCTCATTATTGCTTCTGCAACATCTTCTACAGCTTCATCTTGCCCAATTACTCTTTTATGTAGAAGATCTTTTAAATGTAATATTTTCTCTCTTTCACCTTCCATAAGTTTTGTTACAGGTATTCCTGTCCATCTTGAAACAATATCAGTAATTTCATCTGCTGTTACCTTATTTCGTAATAAAACATTTTCTTTATTACTTTCTTTTTTCTCCTCTTCTTCTAATTGTTTTTGTAATTCAGGTAATTTACCATATCTTAACTCTGCAACTTTATTTAAATCATAGTTTCTTTCTGCTTGCTCTATTTGTGCATTCGCTTTTTCTATTTCTTCTTTTAATTTTTGTACTTTTTCTATAGATTGTCTTTCATTATCCCATTTAGCTTTCATTGCATCAAACTTAGTCTTAAGTTCTGATTTTTCTTTTTTTATATCATCTAATCTTTGTTTTGAAAACTCATCTTTTTCTTTTGCTAATGCTGTTTCTTCTATCTCCAATTGCATTATTTTCCTTGAGACTTCATCTAATTCAACTGGCATTGATTTCATTTCAGTTTTTATTAAACTACATGCTTCATCCACTAAGTCTATTGCCTTATCTGGCAAAAATCTATCTGATATGTACCTATGTGATAATGTAGCTGCTGCAATTAAACTACTATCAGAAATTTTTACACCATGGAATACTTCATATCTTTCTTTTAATCCTCTTAGAATTGAAATAGTATCTTCAACACTTGGCTCATCTACCATTACTGGTTGAAAACGTCTTTCTAATGCTTGGTCTTTTTCTATATATTGCCTATATTCATTTAATGTGGTAGCACCTATACAATGAAGTTCTCCTCTTGCAAGCATCGGCTTTAATATATTTCCTGCATCCATTGCACCATCTGTTCTTCCAGCCCCAACAATAGTATGAATTTCATCAATAAATAAAATGATTTTTCCTTCACTTTTCTTTACTTCCTGTAAAACTGCTTTTAATCTTTCCTCAAATTCGCCTCTATATTTAGCACCAGCAACTAATGAACTCATATCTAAAGAAAATATGGTGCAATCTTGTAAATTTTCTGGTACATCTCCTCTTACAATTCTCAATGCTAATCCTTCTGCTATTGCTGTTTTTCCAACACCTGGTTCTCCTATTAAACATGGATTATTTTTTGTTTTTCTTGATAATATTGTAATTACATTTCTTATTTCTTTATCTCTACCAATTACAGGATCTAATTTTTGTTCTCTTGCCATTTGTACTAAATCTTGTCCATATTTTTTTAGTGCATCATATGTACTTTCTGGATTATCACTTGTTACTCTAGTATTGCCTCGTACACTTGACAATGCTTTTAAGAAATCATTTTTATTTATATTGTATCTTTTAAATATTTCTTTAATTTCACGGCTTGTATTATTAAAAATTGCAAGCATGATATGTTCTACAGAAACATATTCATCTTTCATTCTATCTGCTATTTCTTCTGAATCTGTTAAAACTAAATCAACATCTTGTGAAACATATATAGAATCTGCTTTTCTAGCACCTCCGACCATTTTAGGGTCGTTTTCTACTTTATTTCGTATATCTCTTTCAAAATTATCTGGTACTCCCATTATATTTAGTAATTCTTTTATCAAACTATCTTCTTGCTCTAATAACGCTAAAATCAAATGCTCCTCTTCTATTTGTGAATTCTGATTTTGCACTGCTAAATTTTGTGCATTATAGCAAGTTTAATTAACATTAATTTATCACGTGCTTTTAATGAATTTATTCTAGCACAAATTCCATAAACTGTATCAGTAGGTACACTAATAACGCCATCATTTTTAAGTATATCTGCTAATTCATCAATTTCACTTTGTTTGTATCTTTTTATCATTATAATTCTCCTAAATAATATTTATCATATTTCTTACTTTTAAATTCAAAATATCACAGTCTTTTATTTCCACTTTCTTTATTTTCATTATATTCTATTAGTTTAATTGCGCTATCTAATGTTTTTGTACAACATAATTTTCCATTAGTATCCGCATATATTAGATCTCTTATCCCTACTAAATTTCTAGAATTATTTATATTTTCTGCTTTCGCTATTTCATCCCTAAACTTATATGACTCTTTTATTGTTCTAATGTCATATCCTTCTCTTCGTGATTTTAAAATTATATACTTTATTTTATTGTTTTTCAAAAATTTAACTGCTTTCCTGTATGGCAAATCCTTGTTAAATACTAAATAACATTCTTTACAACTCTTGGCTTCATTTAAAATAAGCTCTATTGCCTCGACTTCAGCTATAGCATGTTTAATATATATATTCCAAAATTCATCTGCTAACTTTAATGCATGGACAAATGCTTTATCTTCAGGTATATTTTCATTCCATTGAGGATTACAATATTTTATAAAATCTGGTGATACTTTATTTTCAAGATATTCCATTTGCATATTATCTGTTGCATCAATATATTGTATTAATTCTTTATCCATATACTCAAAAACTTTCTCTATACTTTCTACTTTTATATTTTTTAAGTATTCCTTACCAAATCTTTTCCATAATAAGCCTATTGATGAATAATATATTCCATTCTTCCTTTGACCATTTTTATTCTTTTGATGATGATCAAATTCTCCTAAACCTATGTCATAAACTATTTTATTCTTCAGATTTTTATTTTCTATAGAAGGAATTCTTATTAAAACAACCTCTTCAATTATTTTACTTAAAAATATTGTTGATATCACATCGTCAATATGAAAACATCCAGAATGCGTTACACAATTAGCCTCATCAATTTTATCAGTTAATTGTATATTCTTATATCCATTTAAACTCATATATATTCCTCCAAATACAAATTAAATATACCTATTTAAATTAATCTTAAGCTTTTTTATTCAAAATCTTTTAAAATCATCCCATTATATCCTGCGTTATCTAATAAATCTTTTAATTCACTGCTTATACTTGTATCATCTTCTACTATTAATATTTTTTTCATGTTCTTGCACCTTATTTTTATTTATTTTGTATTACAACACAATGTCAAATTCAATATATTCATCATCATTTTTAACACTAATTGTACCATTATGTAGTTCAATAATTTCCTTTGTTATAGCTAAACCTAAACCAGCTCCACCTGTACTACTGGTTCTTGATTCGTCTCCTCTATAAAACTTCTCAAAAATCTTTTCTAATTTATAATCTGGTATTTTATCACCTTTATTTATAAAAGTTATATACAATCTATCTAGTTCTTTTGTAACATTGATTTCAATAATAGTATTCTCATAACTATAATTAATAGCATTCTTTAATAAGTTTCCAAAAGCTCTTGCAAGTTTATCTCCATCTCCTAAATAATTTACCTTATCTGGTGCATTTAGCATACATTTTAAATTATTCTTTTCTAACATTGGATAACATTCATCTATTAACTGCTTCAATAAATATGTTATATTCAATTCGGTTTTATTTATAGGCATTGAATGTAAATTATATCTTGTAATATCGAAGAATTGATTTATCAATTCTTCTACTCTTAATGATTTGTCTAATGCTATTTTTATATATTTTTCTTGCAATTCCTTTGAAATGTTTTTTTCATCATTCAAAAGCGTTAAATATCCAATAATAGATGTAAGTGGTGTTTTTAAATCATGAGCCATATACATTATTAAATCATTTTTCTTCTGCTCAGCTTCTTTTGCATTCTGTTTATTTGTTATATATTCATTTTTTATATCATTTAATTTTTCTGTAAATTCATTTACTTCACTTGGCAACTTAATCGTTTCATTGTTTTCTTTTAATATCAAATCTAACGAGTTATATACTTCGTTTATACTATCTACATACTTTGATATAAACTTATAAATTATAACTGCTAAAACAATTCCAATATAAATATAAACAACTATATCTCTATTATAAACTATCCAGCTATATAAATCATAGTTTAATCTAGCAACTAATCCAGATAAAATGCTTTCAAAAAATAATGCAAGTATAAAATAAACTATAATAGATATTATTGTAGCAACAATTAAATTACTTAATAAAGTTATAAATAGTTTTAATTTTCTTTTAGTTAAATTGCTAATATTCAATTTTATCCTCCTATTCAAACTTATATCCTACTCCCCAAATTGTTTTTATAAATTTAGGATTTTTCGTGTCTTCTCCTAATTTTTCTCTAATTCTTCTTATATGTACCATTACTGTATTATTACTATCGAAATATTTTTCTTTCCATACATTTTCAAACAATTCTTCTGAACTTATTACTTTACCTTTATTTGTAATCAAATAAAGTAATATTTCAAATTCCATAGGAGTTAGATCAATCTTATTATCATATAATAAACATTTATGTTCTTTTTTATTTACTACTAATCCTCTTTCTTCAATAATATCTTCTGTTTTTGTATCTGTATTATATTGAGTATATCTTCTTAAAGCGGATTTAACTCTCGCTACTAATTCTAAAGGATTAAATGGCTTTGTAATGTAATCATCTGCACCGAGTGTTAAACCTTTTATTTTATCATTATCTTCTATTTTTGCTGTAAGCATTATAATTGGAAATTTAAAACCTTTATCTCTTATATACTTACATATTTCAAATCCATTTTTTCCTTGTACCATAATATCTAATATTGCAAGGTCTAATTGTACATTATCTATACAATTTATTGCTTCTTCTGAAGTATAAAATTTATAAACATTATAATTTTCATTTTGTAGATATACATGGACTAAATCTGCTATTTCTTTTTCATCATCTAATATCAAGACATTCATTTTACTTCCTCCATTTTGATTATAGCACAGCAATTCTCACTTTTCATTACTTAACTAATATTGTAAGAAAAATTTAAGAAATTGTTAAGGCTATGTTAAAAGTCAAAACAAAAAAATTATTTATAATACTTTTAAAGGGAGGAATTTAAAATGGCTAAAACAAGTAGTAAAAAATTAAATAAAATGAAATTTATTATATTTATTTTAATTATAATTGTAATATATTCTGTAATTAACTATTTAAAAAATAATGATTTAAAATTAAATAGAGACTTAAATCTTTCAAATATATTTGATTATAGAGTAATTAAATTAGACCAAAATCCTGATTATTCTGGTATAGGGCAAGAAAAAGTAAAAAATAAAGATGGTTATTTTACAACTTTTACAACAGAAAATAATTACAAAAAAACTTATAAAGAGTATAAACAAAATGGTAATTCTTCATGGGCAAATAATGAATATTGGAATGGTAGTATGGCTGAAAATGGTTGTGGAATAACTGTAATGTCTATTCTTTTAAGTGGATATGGTAAAGATTACACTCCTGAGGATTTAAGAGAAAAATACTATCCTGTAATGAATTATGAAAAAATGTCCAGTGAATTATCTAATACATTTGGAATAAAAAACTCTAATTTTTATTATGATTCAGAGCATTTATCAGATGAGTCTATAATCCACCATCTACAATCTAATAGACCGATTATTGTATGTGTTTGGAACAATCCAAGCAATAATCGTTGGACTACAGCCTCACATTATATGATACTCTTAGCAGCTGATAATGATAATATGGTTTATGTTTCAAATCCAAACGGTTTAGAAAATGACTGTAAAAGTTCTGGTTGGTATGATGTTGATGAGATTACACCATATATAGCAAAAGCATTGTATATTGAAGATTACAAATAAAAAGAATATGTGTTAGTCACTTAAAGAGGTAGCGACAAACACATATCTTTTTATTCTGATATATCTATAACTTTTTTTAATAATTTCTTTACAAATCTAGTTTTCATTATTATATACACAATAACTGCTCCTAATGTATTTAATATAATATCATCAATATCAGTTGAACCTCTAAAAGTTATAAATTGTAATACTTCAACAATTAAAGTTATTATAATCATTAATATTGCAAATTGCTTTATGTTTTTTATCATATCTGAATATAACATAGGTATAAAAAATCCCATAGGAGCAAACAAAAGTAAATTCGTAGCAAAATTAATTATTACTATACCTGCATTTATTTCATTAGATACTAATCTACTAATATAATCTATTATTGTAGCAAATGGAATGATATTACTCATTTCAAAATGTTCTTTTGAAAATATGTTAATATTTTGAAAAACGTACATTCTATATTCATTATTTAAAAATAAAACTGTTATCAATAATAAAAAATAAATAATAAATAATATTTTTAGCCAAAAATTTCTTATTCGACTTTTTTCTTGTATATCCTTTGCTTTTTTGATTTGTACTATCATTGTAGTTATTATTAAAAGAATTGGTATTGTAAAACCACCTAATGTTACCATTACATTTAAAACAATATTAGGTAACAAACTACATATAATTACAAAACCTATTAACACAATATTAATACCTATAATAATACAATTAATTATTCTATTCATTTTTTATTCTCCTTTATTATTGTTCATTATTCAAGAAATTCATAACTAAATCTATAATCACTTCTTTTTCTTTTGGATTAGACTCAGCAATAAGTAATGTTATAGCAGTTAATGTATTATTATCAATTGTTTGTTGTCTATTTTTATATAAAATACCATAAAAATTTAAGAAATAGATAAATAATGTAGCAGCAATTCTTTTGTTTCCATCTGCAAAAACATGATTCTTAACTATTAAATATAAGAAATTTGCTCCTTTTTCTTCTATACTTTTATAAATATCTTGTCCAGCAAAGCTCTGATATATATTACCTATTATTGATTCTAATCCTTTATCTCTTTCAACTGCAAATAAAGAACTTTCTTCATTAAATCTTAATTTATTTATAATATTTATACAATCTTCATATTTTATCTTTCTTTCGTCAGTATTTCCCTCAATTTTTTTCAATGTTCTATGGTCATAATCATCTAATAAATCTAATGCTTTTGAATACTCTCCAATTACTTTTAAAATTTCTTTTGCATCATTTCCCTCTAATCTTTCATCTATTCGATTTGCTATATCTATTAATTTTATTGTTTTTTCTAAATATTCTAATCTTTTTTGATTTACAGCATATCCTTTTAGAATATAATCTTTTAAAACCTTGTTTGCCCAACGTCTAAATATAATTCCCTTATTAGATTTTACTCTATAACCAATACTAACTATCATATCTAAATTATAATATTCAATATTTCTTGTAACTTTTCTATCTCCTTCTTTTTGAACTGTCGCAAATTTTGCGACAGTTGGAACATCCTGTAATTCTTCGTTTAAAGCATTATTAATATGTTTTCCTATAGTTTTTACATCTCTATCAAACAATTTAGATAATTGTTCTCTATTTAGCCAAACAGTTTCATCTTTTAAATTTACTTCTAACTTTACTCCTTGATTTTCAAATAAAATAATTTCATTTTTCTTTTCTTCCATAAGAACACATCCTTTATATTAAATTTAATTTTCACTATAGGTTTTTAGGATACAGTTTAATTAACTTATATTGGACTATTTTTTGACTTTTTTGTATACTATTACAATATTTTTAATCTGTTCTTTGTCTATTCACATAATAGGAAGTATAACATTTAATTTTTTATCTATTTATTTCCCACCTATTTTTCTAGATTTATAATTAATTTTTTGTTGGATCATATGGTGAAGTACTGTTACTATTATTATTGTTTTTTGT
Organism: uncultured Clostridia bacterium; assembly: GCA_944386325.1. GTDB lineage: Bacteria > Bacillota > Clostridia > TANB77 > CAG-508 > CAMCHB01. Next base: position 148,375 of record CALXAP010000001.1, on the reverse strand, counting down.
TGAATTTATTGTTATATAAGTGGTCGTATTATTAGTGATATCATACATTACTACTGTATCATCTTTAGTAGAATTTTCCTCTGTTGTTTTTTCTTTATTTTCATAAACATGAACTATTTTATATCCATCATAATTATCTATAATATAATTTAAAAATTCCTGCACTTTATTTTCCCCAATGTAAAATGCCTTACCTGAATCAAGAATATTAGTTATTAGATAACCTTTATCTGTTAGTGATATACTTATATTTTTATATCCCAATAATGGAATATCAACACTTATTCCTATAGTGTAATCGTTTGACATATGTAGTGTTCCTGAATTATTATCACTATATATATTTTCCAAATTCAAATCATTAAATAATATTTTCCAAATAATATTATCATCCACATCATAAAATTCAATATTTGAATATTCTCTATTACCTTCCAAATTTGTATCCCAATAATTATAATATATTGTACCAAAAGAAACTATGTTCTTTAAGTTTAAATCTTCCATAAATTCACCTAATGTTGCTGGTTTATAATGTGAATTTACATATACATAATAGTCACTATCATTTTCAAATTGCACCGCAACAACACATTCTTGAGATAAATCATTTACTGAATATATATATCCATTTTTATTATAACGAGTATCTGTATATGTATCATATCCAGATAAAATTGCTGTTCCAATTTTATTTCCTATTTTATCTCTTTCAATTTTTGTTGTTCTACTATAATATTTATTGTTATTATACTCAACTTCGCTATATTGCTGACTTACAGACATTTCTTCCCAATGTGGTACCGTTGTTGCAATAGCTGATTCTATTGAACCAGAATCTCCATATACTTCTTTTATAATCCATTGTCCATCTTTATTGTTATTTTGAACCTTTTTCGAATTAAATAAACTACTTGCACTAAAACTTACAATCGCAACAATTAACAAACATATTGGAATTATAGCATATTTTATTTTAAAACTTTTCATACTACTCTCTCCTTCTACTTTTGATAATAACTTAATTTTATTCTTATTCACTTCTTAATGCCAAGACAGGATCTTCTTTAGCTGCTTTTTTAGAAGGAATAATTCCTCCAATTAAAGTTAGAATTATACTTAATATAATTAATATGATTCCTGCTGTAAATGGTAAAATAGCCTTAACATTTGCTCCATTTGAAATTATATATATAATTTTATTTGCAGGAATTAATAATAATAATGTTATACCTACTCCAATTATTCCAGCTAGTGTGCCAATAATAATAGTCTCAGCATTAAATACTTGTGATATATTTCGTTTAGAAGCTCCCATTGCTCTTAAAATTCCTATTTCTTTTTTACGTTCTAATACACTAATATATGTAATAACTCCAATCATAATAGAAGAAACAACTAAAGATATTGCGACAAATGCAATTAACACATAACTAATTGTATTAACAATAGTAGTTACTGAACTCATCAAAGTTCCTACCATATCAGTAAATGAAATTACCTTATCTTCATTTCCCTCTTCTTGCATACGTGTATTATACTCATTTAATAAATTAGTAATTGATTTATTTCCTTCAAAATCCCTTGGATATATATTAATGCCACTTGGTTCATCAAGATTAGCATAATTTAATTTTTTTAAATTACTATCATAAGTAACATTTTCTTTAGTCATAAGAGAATTAAATAATTCTGATAATTCTTCCTCATCCATTTTCATGTGAAATGCATTTAAAAAAGCGTTTTCATCTATACTAATTGCTCTTGTTATTGATTTACTCAAATTAGCAATACTAGACTGCATTTCTTTTTGTATACTTTTACTCATTGAACTCATAACATTTTGCATATATTTTTCCATTATATTTGATATTTGTGTTTCTATATCTTGAGATTTTATAATCTTTGATAAATTGCTAGTAATAATATTTTTAGCCTCATCAGATTCAAGATATTCCGTAAGATATTTGTCCAAATCTTCAACACTTATCAATTCATTATCATCTACATATTTTTCATATCCTTTTAGAATTTCCATCATAATATCTTGCATTTGTTCTTGTGTAATAGTTAAACTACCATTTTCTTTAATGATTTCTTCTATTTTCTTATTTAGTAAATCATTAGCTTCTTTTGATTGTAAATAATCTGATAATTGTTTTCCTATTTGACTAAAATCAATTTCTGAGTTTTCTTGCATGTATAATTCATAGCCTTTTAAAAAGTCATTTAATATTCCTTTTATGTCTTCACTAGACATAGTAAATTTGATATTGCTTAAAATATCATTAATATCAATAGAAGGTAATGAGTTTTTTGTAAATACATCATTTAAATTTCCAAAATCTACTTTTATTTTAGATTGGTCTATCTTAAAAGCTGATTGTATAGCATTTGTATCTACATCAATTAATGAATTCATATCAAAAGAATTTTCTTTTTCAGTATCATCAAATCTTTTGCCTGTAAATACATTAACTTCTGGGTTTGCTAATTGTTCCTGCACTATTTTACTATTTTTTGCACTCTCAATAACATGATTTGTTAAAGACTCAGGATAACATATCCCTGTTGATAACATAGCGCTCGTTGCTCCCTCTTTTGGTTGCACAATTCCAACAATTTTTAAATCTTCTCCATTTTTTACAATGCTTTTCATATATTCTGTATTGTCAGTCTTATCACGCCAAACTTTATATTCTTCATCATACTCATAACAATCACTGCTATTAACTAATTTGAAAGTAATTCCTAAAATATCATTATAAGAATATGAACCTAAATTATCGGGTGTATCTACATCTTCGCCATTTGAAAATTGAGTAACCAAATCATCTAGTTCACTATGATCTCTCAAACCTAATGTATATAGTAAAAAATCACTAACATTACCCTTTGATGATAAAACTAAAACACATTCATTATAATTAGTAGGCCAATTTCCCGCTTTTATATCATATTGATCTTTATATAAATTTGCGTCAGCTGGCATTTGAAAAAACACATCTGTACTCATCATACTAGACATCATACTATTTGCAGATACTCCTGAACCTATTCCTAAACTTGAAAAAGTGATATCTGGATTTAATTGTCTTAAATTTTCTATATCTGAACTATAAATTCTAGGTGTAACATCATATGTATATTCTATATCCTTTGCATATTCATTTATAGGGCAACTATCACTTTCTAAATATTGTTTTAAAGATGCTAAATCATTAGAACCAATTGTAGAAAACATATTAGTTAATTGTTTACTAACATTTATATCTCCTTTATCTTCATTTGCACTATCATTATTACTTGAATTCACTAATAGTGAGCTTATATCAATACCTGAACTTCTTATCTGAAGAGGATATTCTGACAATGTATCTTCTTCTACTGATTTAATATATGCATTTACTCCATTTGATAATGATAATATAAGTGCTATACCAATAATGCCTATTGAACCAGCAAAAGATGTTAAAATTGTTCTTCCTTTTTTAGTTCTTAAATTATTAAAACTTAGTGACAACGAAGTAAAAAAAGACATTGATGTTTTTCCTAAGTTTTTATGTTCTGGCTTTTTATTCTTCTCATTTTCTATTATATATGGATTTGTATCAGAACGTATTTTTCCATCTCTTATATTAACAATACGTGTAGCATAATTTTCTGCTAATTCTGGATTATGTGTTACCATTACTACTAAACGGTCTTTTGCAACTTCTTTTAATAGTTCCATAACTTGAACACTTGTATCACTATCTAAAGCACCTGTTGGCTCATCAGCAAGAACAATGTCTGGATTATTAACTAAAGCTCTTGCAATAGCAACTCTTTGCATTTGTCCACCAGATAATTGATTTGGCTTTTTGTGAAGTTGATTTGCAAGTCCTACTTGTTCAAGAGCTTTTATTGCTCTTTGTCTACGTTTACTTTTTGATACTCCAGAAATAGTTAATGCTAGTTCTACATTTGCCAAAATGGTTTGATGTGGTATTAAATTATAACTTTGAAACACAAAACCAATTGTATGATTTCGATAAGAATCCCAATCTCTATCTTTATAATTTTTAGTAGAAATACCATTAATTATTAAATCACCTTTATCATAACGGTCTAAACCACCAATAATATTTAAAAGTGTTGTTTTTCCAGAGCCACTTGGTCCAAGAATCGCAACAAATTCATTATCTCTTAAATTTAAACTCACATCATCTAAAGCCTTTTGCACTAAATTTCCTGTTTTATATTCTTTAAAAATATTTTTTATTTGTAACATACATAACTCTCCTATGTTTATATAATCTTTTAATTTAAATTTTTATCGCAAATAGTATTTTAACAAATTTTATATATTTTTTCAATTATCCTGCAATCTTGTTTCTTTTTTGTTTTATAATATATCTTTTTTTAAATTCAAAATTTAGTAGTTAAAATAATAAATATTATAATTTTTGCACAAAACTAAAAAATTGTTGTATAATAGATACAATAATTTGGAGGTTTCAATATATATGAATGTATCAAAAATAGAAACAAATCAAAAAGAAAATAGATTTTTATACAAATATGAAGATATGGAATGTAAATATAAATTAAATAATGAAAATAAAAATTTAATAATATTATATCCTGAAATTATATATCAAAAAATTTTAGGGTTTGGTGGAGCTTTTAGCGAATCTTCATCTTATATAATAACTAAATTTAAAGAAGATACTCAAAATGAATTTATAAAAGATTATTTTTCAGAAGATGGACTTGCTTATAATTTTGCAAGAGTGCAAATAAACAGTTCTGACTTTTCATTAGAAACATATTCATACTTAGATAATAAAAATAAAGATTTAAGTAACCTTGATATGTCTCGAGATGAAAAATATATTATTCCTGCAATAAATTTAGCACAAAATGTAAATCCCAATATAAAATTCATAGCATCGCCTTGGAGTCCACCTGCTTTTATGAAAGATAACAATTCTATGTATAATGGTGGTAAACTATTAAATACATATAAACAATTATGGGCAGATTACTTAATTAAATATATACAGATTTATCAAAAGAATAATATTGATATAAATTACATCACTGTACAAAATGAACCTGAATCATCAAAAGAATGGGAATCATGTAATTATAGTGCAAAGGATGAAACTAGTTTTATTGAAAATTACTTATACCCTACTTTAAAATTCTATAAAATAAATACTAAAATATTAGTATGGGACAATAATAAAGAGCGTATAATCTATAGAATTAATGATATGTATAAAAATCCTAACATATCTAATTTAATTAGTGGAGTTGCTTATCATTATTATACAGGAGATCATTTTAATAATTTAAGATTATTAAAAAATTTATGTCCTGAATTACTACTTATACATACAGAAGGTTCTATCCCATACTCAAAACCTAATAAAAAAGATGAACTTATAGATGCAGAAATTTATGCACATGATATCATTGGTGACTTAAATAACGGTTCAAATGCATATATAGATTGGAATTTAGTATTAGATTCTAGTGGACGGACCTAATCATGCAAGTAATTTTTGTAATGCCCCTATAATGTCAAATAAACGTTGTACAAAATATTATAAAAAGCTATCTTATTATTATATTGGACATTTTAGTAAATATATTAAACAAAATTCTAGAAATATTGCATATAGTTCATTTACAGATAAAATAGAGGTATCAGCTTTTCTTACTCCTGATAATAATATTGTAGTTATATTATTAAACCGTAATAATGAAGATTTAGATTTTAAAATAAATATAAAAAATAATTTATATTCAGATAATATAAAAAAACATTCTATAATTACATTAATTATAAATAATTTTTGAAAGGAATATGATTAATAAATATGGGAATAAAAACAGATGAAAATCCATACTTTTTAAATTCTTTTTTAGACTATATAGAAACAATTTTAAACAAATCTCCTAATACTATAAAAGAATATAATTATGATATTAGTAATTTTTTAAGATTTTTATTATTACATTTTAATTTAACTGACGAAGAAGAATTTAAAAATATAATTATAAAAGATATGAACATAGAAATACTAAAAAAAATTAAATTAAATGATTTACATGCATATTTAGCATATCTAACAAGAGAGCACCATAGTAAAGCTGCAACTCGTGCAAGGAAAGTAGCTAGTCTAAAAACATTTTTTAATTATTTAACTACAAAAGCTAATATTTTAGAAATAAATCCAGCACAAAATTTAGAAAGTCCAAAATTAGATAAGCGTGTTCCTAAATATTTATCTTTAGATGACAGTAAAAGATTACTTAATTCTGTCGCAAATAAAGATCCTAAATCTCGAAATAAATTAAGAGATTATGCAATAATTACACTTTTCTTAAATTGTGGTATGCGTTTATCTGAACTTGTAAATATTAATATAAAAGACATAAATTTTTCAGATGAAAAGCTTAATGTTATAGGTAAAGGAAATAAAGAAAGAACAATATATTTAAACAAGGCATGTATGAGTGCAATTACTGAATATTTAAAAATAAGACCTAAGGATAGAATTAAAATAACAGATAAAGATGCGCTTTTTTTAAGTGAAAGAAATGAAAGGATTAGTCAAAGGACTGTACAAACTGTTGTAAAAAATGAATTAGCTAGAGCTGGTCTTGATACAAGAAAATATTCTACACATAAACTACGACACACTGCAGCAACATTAATGTATAAATATGGTCATGTAGATATCAGAGCTCTACAAGAACTTCTTGGACACGAAAGTATTTCAACTACAGAAATTTATACACATGTTGATAATAGTCAAATACGTGCAGCTGTTGAAAATAACCCACTTGCAGACAATATAATGAAAACAAAATAATTATATTTTTATTTTTAAAGCTATTATTCATAATAACAATTGAGTAATAGCTTTTTATATAAATAATTTCTCTATTTTAATTCAGGTATTAATAATTCTTGACCAGTACTTAACCCAGATTTTTTTAATGTATTTATATCCTTTATATCATTAATAATATATTGTAAACTTTTATCCTTATAATATACATTATTTTCTTTTTGTTCTTTTGCTATTGACCATAATGTATCCCCATATGATGTATATATTTTTTTATATTCTATACTCTTTTCCGAAAAAGATATATTGTTACATAAAAATATAATAGATAAAACTAATACTATAATTATAAATATATTTGATAATTTCATAAAAACCTCCACAAATAAACAAATGTTCTGTATATTTATAATAACACGAACGTTTGTTTATTGTCAAGAGCATTTTTATTTATTTTTTATCAATCATTATTCATCCATTTTTGTAAGTCTGCAAATAATTTTGTATGAGTTTTCTCAAAATCATTGTCTTTAATTAGTGTGTCTATTTCTTCTTTTGTTACCCATTTTACTTTTTCTACTTCTTCTGGCTGTAAAGATAATTTTAAGATATCTATATCTTCCATTAAATAATATAAGTCCACTATTTTATTGTGTCCTATAAATGTATTTACAAATTTATATTTTTCTATTGGAATATCTATTCCTAATTCTTCCCTTATTTCTCTATTCATGCCTTTTATTGAATTTTCTCCTGCTACTGGATGCCCACTAGTTGTCCCCCATTTTCCTCCTTTTCTTTTTGTAGCTTTTTGTATTAAATATTCTCCTTTTGAATTTTGTATAAAAATAACTACAATTAACATATATTTATCTCCTGTTGGTTCTATATTTGATGGATAAGTTTCTCCTATTGGCTCTTTATTTACATTATAATAATCTCTTAACTCCACTATTATTCCTTCTTTTTTATCAATCATTTGTTATATCTCCATTCCCACTTACAGGTATAGTGTCACCAAGATATGTTGGCTTAGGTTTATATATGCATTTAATAAAATCCTTATCTCTTGCTACAATTTCTCTAATTTCACGTGACAACTGATTCGTATAAGTTCGTAAGTCTGCTGATACTCCATATGCTTCTATTCCTAGACTATTAGCAATATATAAAGCTCTATATAGATGATAACTTTGTGTAACAATTATAATTTTTTTAGCTTCAAATATTTCTTTAGTTCTATATATACTTTCATATGTAGAAAATCCAGCATGATCCATAAATATATCTTCAGATTCAATTCCCTTGTCAATAGCAAAATCTTTCATAATGTTTACTTCATCATACTCTTCCCTACCATGATCTCCACTCATAATAATTTTATTTGAGATATTTTTATTATATAATTCTATGCCTTTTAGTAATCTATCTTCTAACATTGGAGAAGGCGCATTATTTCTAACACCAGCTCCTAAAATTAAAATACAGTCCACATCAGATAAATTACTTAATTCACTTTCATTATCTATTATTTGTTTTTTTGTACTTGCTTTAACATAAAAATTTATTCCAAATACTAAAATTACCAATAATACAATTATTATTATAATTATTTTAACTATCATATATTTCATCTTATACCTCTCTTCCATATATATTTTATCATATAAAAATATTATTAGTAAATGTATTAAAAAAACATTAGATTTTTATTTTTTAGTAAATTCAAACTTATAGTTTGTTTGTAACTTTAATTAACATAATTTCATAAAATAAACATAAAGAGATTATATTTCTTTAACCCTATTATAGAAGGGAGTGAAAAAATGTTAGAAGGAAAAAATATAGGTTTTTGTATGACTGGCTCTTTTTGTACATTTAAAAATGTAATTGAACAACTATCAGAACTAAAAAAAACTGGTGCTAATATTATTCCTATAATGTCATTTAATAGCTACAACTTAGATACTAAATTTGGAAAAGCTAGTGAATTTATAAAAACTGTAGAAGATATTACAAGAAATAAAATTATTAATACTATACAAGATGCAGAACCAATAGGTCCAAAACAAATGACTGATATAATTGTTATTATTCCTTGTACTGGTAATACTTTAGCAAAGCTAGCTAATGGTATTACAGATACTCCTGTACTGATGGCTACGAAATCAAATTTAAGAAATGGAAATAATGTTGTTATAGGAGTTTCTACTAATGATGGATTATCTGGCAGTGCACAAAATATAGGTAAATTGCTAAATAGAAGGAACTTTTATTTTGTACCATTTAGACAAGATAATCCAATAACTAAACCTCGTTCATTAGTTTTTGATCCAAAATTAATAATTAAGACTATTGAATTAGCTTTAGAAAACGAACAAATTCAGCCAATATTATTATGAATTTAATTTTACTTAAAACATCAATTATTTTAATTACCAGCAAGATAAGCAAAGTTGATATGAAGTCAATCTTCTTTTAACTAAAACTAAAAAGCTATTGCAAAAAATATTGCAATAGCTTTTTTTAGTCATCTATAGGAATATATTTCTTTTCTTTTACTTGTTTATTTTCTTCATGTTTTGGAATCTCTATATGCAAAGTACCATTCTTGAAGCTTGCTTTTATATCATCTTCTTTTACATCATCTCCAACATAGAAGCTTCTTGAACATTCACCCATGTATCTTTCTTTACGTACATATTTGCCTTCTTCTTTTTCTTCTTCATGATGATTTGTTTTTGCATGAACTGTTAAATATCCATTATCAATATCTATCTTTATACAATCTTTATCATAACCAGGTAAATCAATTGATAATATATATTTATCTTTTTTCTCCTTTATATCTGTTTTCATCAATTTTGATTCTCCATTATTCATAAAAAATGGATCACTAAACATCTCATCAAATAAATCAAACTCATTCTTTCTAGGTATTAACATCATAATAATCACTCCATTCAATAAAATATATTATTAGAAAGATAAGTGAATATATACTAGAAATCATTTATCTTTTTAATTATTTATATTATATATCTACTTTTTATAAAGTCAATAATTTATTTCCAAAATTTACATAAAATACTCATACTGTTCATATTAAATTCACATTTCTTGAATTATTCTATTATTATTGCTTGAGAATGTAATTTTTTCCAATTAGAAATGAATTTTGTTTTATCTTGTTTAACATTTTTCCCAGCTGATGGATCATTTAAATATACATAATTATCATCATAACCTATTAAAACAGCACAATGTTCACCAATTAATTCTTGGAAACTTCCGCTTCCATCTTCATATAACCACCTTACTCCATTTCTTAAATCTCCTCCATTTTTAACACACCAAACTACAACAGGATTTCCATTATTAATATTACTAAACAATGTATCTTCTGAACAACCAGAAATATTTTTAGCCTTACCTTTTGCATAAACATTCATTGCATCAACTATTGGACTTGCAAAAACACCATACGAACCTTTACTTAATCCTATAGATGGATGTCCAACAAATTCTTTGAAAGGATTTGCACCATACCAATTTCCATCAGTACTTAAATATTTTTTACTACCATTTTTGGTATTATCTATAATATTTTTAACAGAAACATTGTATCCCTTATATTTTAATAACATAGTAGCAGATACCGCTTCACACCCTGTTGGATAACCTAATGATATTTGATTTAAATATGGAACATCTTTAATATAATATGAATTATCACTTGGTTTTTCATCCAAATAATAATTTGATTTTACTAATGTATATCCAACTATACCTTTTGAATTTCTAACTTTTATCCAACCATTTTTTATATCTTGCAAAAATTCTATTTCCTCATATTTTTTAGTAGTAGCTAAAATTTCATAATCAGTACTTTCTCCGCTTCTAATGTTATAATTACCATTTGCATATTTTTTCTTATTTTTAGGTAATGAATTAGTAACCTTAATTTTACAAGTCGCAATTTTATCTCCATTATCTGTAGTAGCTGTTATTTCTGTTGTACCAGTATTTATTGCTTTAATTTTTCTGTTTTTTATAGTTACTATATTCTCATCATTACTTTTCCAAATAATATCTTTAAAAGTAGCATTTGATGGTGTAACTTTTGCATTAATTATATATGATTGTCCTTTACCTAAAGTTACATTTTCATCATCTATTTTTATATCTTCAACAGGTATTTTAGTTACTTCTATATTAAACTCTTTTAATATATTCTGCTTATAATCTTTTATTGTTATAATACTACTTCCGTATATTATTAGCTTTTAATTCTCCATTTTCATTTATTTCAAGTACATTCACATCACTTGACTCGTAAATCAAATCTTTATATGTTGCATTTTCTGGTAGAATATGAACTTCTAATTTATAAGTATCACCCAATTTAATGTTATCTATTAAGTTACTAATTGATATTTCCTTAATATTTACTAAACATTCTATTTCAATTTCATTACTTTTTATTTCATTATTAGTTAAATATATATTTGCTTTACCTTGTGATTTGCCAATTATTTTACCATCTGATATATCAACAATATTAGTATCAGAAATGTGCCATTCTAAATTACTTTCAGAATAATTTTCTGGATATATAATAGTTGATATTTCTACTTTTTCTCCAGGTTCTATTTCATTTTTATTTATATTAATATTTAAACTTTGTATTGTAATAGGATTAAATACTAATATTGTTTTATATATTAAATTATTTTTTATTATCAATATAATAATAGTAATAATTGCTAATAATATTAATATTCTTTTTATATTTAATTTTCTCTTTATCTTTTTCCTATGTTTATACATTTGTCTCCTCCTAATATTAGTCTTATTATTAATACAAATTAAAATAATAAAAAGTTTCATAAAATGACAAAAAAAAGATTAGATTTAATAAAATCTAAACTAAATTTTTTTCCAATGCAAATATGCTTTTCTAAAATATCCATATACTTTACAAAAAATACAGATAATTTCTGCTATTTCATTTACTTTATTCTTTTTAATCTTAAATTATTCGTTTATGTTCTAACTGATATATAAACTCTATTAGAATATATATATAATTTTAATTCATTTTTACTTACATTTACTATAGTTCTCCTTTAAATTTATAAATTTTCATTGATTCATCACTATAAGTTGGTTTTGATAAATCTATATTTAATAATTTCGAAATATTTTTTATAAAATATTGTATAGCTATTAATAAATCAAATTCACCTATTATTTTATCATATTCACTTTCAATAATAATTAATTTATCATCAAACATGGTTAAATATTTTAATAAAGTTTGTTCATATTTGCTTACATTTTTATTTTTTAAGTATATAATTGCATCTGGTTCAAAATGCTCTAAGGTAACAAATCTTCCATGTGAAAAGTTTTTCTTTTCATGTAGCTCTACTCTATATATACCTGATTCAACTATTTTAGATTCTAAATCGTATCCTGCACATTCAGAGTTATCTCCAATAAAAATATCTATTAATCCCTTTTTATCTAAAATATTGTTTAACTTTTTTTTATTATCTCTAAAATATTTTTCAAAATATGTATTCCAAAAATCTATTCTACAACTAATAAAATTTTCAAAATTATCTTTTTCATTTAAATTTTCATAATACAATTTTGCAAATAAACTACATGGTGATAAAACGCCTTCAAATGATAAAAATCCCCTTTCTTTCACTGAATTATTATTTTTTTTACAATATGATATAATCTTAGCCTTATCATATTTTGATAATATTTTGTTTTCATCTCCTTTTGTTACTATATATTGTTCTATTTTTGAATTTTGTTTTAAAGCATATAATATATCATTACTAACTCCAGAATAAGAAAAAGCAAATAATGTTTTTATATCTTTATTATTTCTATATATAAGCTCTCGTGGAGTTAAAGGTATTGTAGTTATTCCTTTTATAGTGTTAACCACTTTAGAAGAAAATATTGCTGGGATTTTTGAACCACCAGTACCTATGAATGCAACTGAGCCTTCTAATTTTTCAATTTCAATAGAAAGTTTTTGATAAGCTTCCGTTTTTAATGCATTATTTACTCTGCTTTTTAAATTAATTAAATTTACAAATGTCTTTTTTATATTACGTTTATTTTTTTTACTATTTAACTTTAGTCCACATATACATTTTTCTGTTTCTATATTCTTGTTATATAAATCTATTAATACACTTCTTGCACCTAACTTTTGTACAGTTTCAGCTGATAAATTTGATGCCTCATCAAATAATTCATCTAACATTACTTCAGATATATTAAAATCATTTTCTATACATTTTTTTATTGCTACTGATAAAAATGCATCTCCTGCACCTGATGGATCCACCTCAATAGCTACTTGTTTTAATAAGTATCTTTTTTCTTTATTATTATAAACTATTGTTGCTCCACCTTTACCATGCGTAATTATAAGCATTGTAGAATTAAAAATATTATTCAATTCGCTATATGAACTATATTTAAATTTTTTTAATAAAAATGAAGCTACTCTTTCATTTAATTGAACTAAATTAAATCTATTTAATAATTTATCTAAAATCTCCTCTTTAGTTAAATATTTAAAATTTCCCACTTGTCCCATATCAAGAACAACTTTTGAATCTTTATTTCTAAACTTATCTACTATTTTTAAATTTATTTTATTTATAGTATCTAAAACTAAAATAGATTCTTTTGACAATAAATTATTTGGAACTTTATCACTTAATTTCGTAGTTTCATACCATTTTTTCTCTCCACACAAAGGACAGCTTTTCTTAGATGAAAAAATATTTTCTTTGTTATCTATATTTATATAAAAGCATCTTGTACTTATATTTTCTTTTTTTATATACTTGATATTAACTCCAACATCTTCTAAACTCTTTATTGCTATTTCACCATCTAAATCATTTCCACATACTGCATATGCATATGTTTCAAAATATTTTGCCAAATGTGATATAACATTAAAAGATGTCATTCCTCCACATACTCCTTTAAATATATTATTTTCAAAATAATAATCTAACACTAAATCTCCTATTCCTACTATTTTCATTTCAAACTCCCTATACCTTCAAAAATATTAATAACGCATCCAACTATATCTTTACCTTTTATTTTAATATAATAATTCTATGTATTGCTTTCATAATTCCACCTTTTCGAATCTATAATTAATTAGATAAAGATATCTACATATCATATATGTAAATTATTATATAAATTTATATAAATTTGTCAATATTATAATTATTTTGTTTTATATTCTTGTTACAATTTAAAGTTAAAATCCATAAAACCTAATATATAATGAGTTGTAGGGGCGAACAGTGTTCGCCCGCACTATTTAGATATTTCTTAAAAAATTAAACATTTATAAAAACACAGAAAAATATCTTATTTTACTAATACATCTATATTATTTACCCTTAAAGCAAAATAGGGTTTATCTTTACTTTGTTCTTTTAAATATAATATAAAATCACTATTTAATATAAATTCTCTTCCATTCTCTTGTGTTGAACCATATGTGCCACTTATAACAGATTCACTTTTTACATTACCACCTATATTATTTAAATTAAATTTAACAGTTTGTAATGCTTGGCTAATATATGTATTAGTTCCTTTTATTACTCTTCCACAAAGTTCATCATAATTTATTACATCATCTACATTTATATATGGTATTTTCAATATATCTACTTTTTGTAATAGTCTTTCACCAGAATATTTATTTTCAAAATCTTGTACTTCCTTATAATTTTCTTCAAATGATTTATTTATTCCTGTTGTTTTATATAGAATAATTTCTTCATTTTCTTTTGTATTTAATTTAATAGCAAAATCCTCATTTGAATTATAAAATAATACTTCTACATTTTTACTAGCATCTTTTGATGTTGTAGCATCTATTCCAAAATACTTTACCTTTTCTTCTGAATTTCCAAACACATCATCCTGTAATTCAGAAAATTTCTCTAAATAATTAAATTCTTTTTTTAACATTGAATATAAAATATATCCATTACTATTACTAAAGTCAATTCTATCTAATATTTGGCTCTCCTCATTAAATTTATCTCTTATTCCGCTTTTCTATCTTATTTTTTAATTTCAATGATGATTTTCCATATATTTCATAATAAGATTCTTCTGATAATTCTTCTGATGTAAAAGACTGCTTATTTAGTTCATTTGCTAATTGTGAATATCCATCTACAAACTCAACTTTTCCTTTTATAACTTCATTCATAAAATCATTCCATACTAAATTAAATGTACCTACCCATACTTTATTAGTATCTATTGTAGATATTTTACTTGTAAATGTTGGTGTAATTTGTGCTTTTCCATTTATATTTTCAATTATTTTTATAGTAGCATATACTGCTCCTGACAATAAAATACCTATAATTAAAACTATTATGAATGTCTTTAACGATTTTTTCATTTCATTAATTCCTCCTTCCTTTATTAATAATTTTCTCAATTGTTTTTTCCCTCGATGGATATAATTTTTTATATTTTGAACTGATTCTCCAAGTATTTCTGCTGTTTCTTTACAAGAAAATCCTTCTATTTTCACTAAGTATATTGCATTTTTGTATTTTTCATCTATCAAATCGATTGTTCTCAATAATTCTTCTTTTCTTTCTTGTTTAATCACTGTATCAATTACATCTTGTTCTATTAATTCCTGTATTGTTCTAGTATATTTTTCTTCTATATTATCTCTTCGACTTTCCATATTTATATATGATAAAGCTCTACTCTTTGCCACTAAAAATATATGAAATTTAAAATTATAATTGTCTTTTATTTTATTTTGTAAAATATACGTAAATGTCTCCTGAGTTAAATCTTCTGCTTTATCATAATTTCCTACAATATTATAAATAAAATAATTAATCTTATCTTTATATTTCATATATAACATTTCAAATGATTCTACTTCACCTTTATTTAGATAATTTTTATACAACTCCATATCAAAATCTTTTTTCATTTACTCACCTACTTATATAAGTATAAACTCATTATAACAAAAAAAGTTTCAATAATATAAAAATATCTTCAAATATTTACAAATAATTTTTCCAATTATATTTTCACTATTTTTTCCCAAGGCAAATATGCTTTTCCAAAATGTCCATAATTTGTTGCAGAAGAATATATTGGTTCTTTTAAATTTAAATATTTAATAATACCTTGTGGAGTCAAATCAAAATTATCATTTATCAATCTCACTAATTCTTCATCATTTATTTTTCCTGTTTCAAATGTATTAATATATATTGACAATGGTTTATTAATACCTATTGCATACGATAACTGTATTTCACATTTTTTTGCATACTTATTTGCTACAATATTTTTAGCAATATGCCTTGCCATATATGTAGCTGATCTATCAACTTTTGTAGCATCTTTTCCTGAAAATGCTCCTCCCCCATGCCTAGCATACCCTCCATATGTGTCAACAATAATTTTTCTGCCTGTAAGTCCTGTATCTCCAAGAGATCCGCCTATTACAAATTCTCCATTTGGATTAATAAAAATTTTAGTATCTCTATCCATCATATACTCTGGTACTATTTTCATTATAACTTCAGACATTATATCTTTTCTTAGTATATTTAAATCTATTTTTTCCAAATGTTGTGTTGAAATTAGAATATTTTCTATTCTTTTTGGAATATCATTTTCATATTCTACAGTTACTTGAGTTTTCCCATCAGGTCTTAAGTATCCAATTATATTGTTTTTTCTAACCTCTGTTAATCTTTTAGATAATTTATGTGCCATAAATATAGCATAAGGCATAAATACTTCTGTTTCAGATATTGCAAATCCAAACATTATTCCCTGATCTCCAGCTCCTCCTAAATCTACTCCCTTTGCTATATCATTACTTTGCTTTGTTATATTTATATCAATATCACAAGTTCTATAATCTATATCTGTAGAACTATTATCATATCCAATTTCTTTAATTGTCTTTCTTGTAATTTCATTTATATTTACTTTTGCATTAGATGTTATTTGACCAGCAATTATAATTCTATTTTTACATGCAAAAACTCCAACAGCCACTCTTGACTCTTTATCTTGCATTAAGTATTCATCAAGTATTTTATCTGCTATATAATCACACATCTTATCTGGATGTCCTTCTGTTACACTTTCAGAAGTAAAATAATATTTATTCATAAGTTATCTCCATAATATTTTAAACTTGTTTCCAAACCATTTTATTATCCTTAAATTCATAACTAATCTTATTTTCATCATATAAATAAGATAAATACGATTTTATTGTACTACCAATTAAAACATATTGATTCGTATTCATAATTAAAGAATATTTATCAAATATACATTTTAATATCTCTTCAAAAGTTATCTCATTCTTACAAAAACCATATATAGTTTCTACTATTTCATTTACTTTATTCCTATTAATTTCAATTAATGAATCTATGTTTTTTGTTGCTTCACAATGTGAAGGTATAAATAATGTTGCTTTTAGATTATTTAAATTTTCTAATGTATTTAAATATTCTTTAACATCATAAATAAAAAACAAATGATATTTTGTTATTATTTCTTCACTAAATAGGGAATCTGCAAGAAATAAAATATTATCAGAAGTTTTTATTCCTATCATATCAAAAAAATGACCTTTTAAAGGAAAATATTCTAATCCATCTGGTAAATTATTATTTATATTTATTACATTTGAATTTTTAGCAAGTAAAAATTTATTTCTTAAATCTTTAAATGGATATCCTCCATATAAAAAAGATGACTCTAAAATAGGATATTCTGTAAATGATTTTTCTATATTATAAGAATAAATGTTACAATTAGTCCTATCTTGAATAAATTTATTTCCACCAATATGATCTGCATTTGAGTGAGTATTTATTATTCCTTTTATATTCCAGCCTTGTTCATTTATAATTTTCAAAATTTTTCTACCAGCATCTTTATCATTACCTGTATCTATTAAGAAAACATTTTCACTATCTAATTTATATATACCTATATTTGTAGGATTTTTTATATAATAAGTTTTTTCTCCTACTTGTATTAATTCCATACTATCTACCTCTTTTCAATTTTTTTATTATAGTATCATAAAGACCAGTAATTATCAAACAATTACTGGTCAATTAAATTTATTTCTATAATCAAATAACTTTTTACATATTTTGCTACAATTGTTCCTCCATTTAATTCTACTAATTGTTTAGCAATAGCTAGTCCTAAGCCTGTAGATTTTTTAGCATTTTCTACTGTAAAATACCTATTAAAAATTTTTTGGACTGTCGTGGCATCTAAAGAAGTAGCTTTATTTGAAAAAGTTATTTTTCCATAATTATCAAGAATCACTTTGAAGTCTCCATTGCTATATTTGCTGACATTAGATAAAATATTTTCAAAAACTCTAATAACAGAATTTTTATTTACCATTCTATAAATTTTCTTATCACAAATTTCTATTTTAGGTATAATATTATTCTTTTTAAAAACACTATAATAATTTATTAAAGCCTCTTCTAAAATTTCATTAATACATAACATTTCCTTTTTTATACTAATATCCATTGTCTTAGAAAAATCAAATAACTGCTCTGTAAGTAAAATCAAATCATGCGTTTTTCTCTCTATAATTTCTATGTATTTTTTCCTCTTATTTTGTTCATTATTTTCTTTGATTAATTCCAAATATCCACTTATAGCAGTAAGGGGAGTTCTCATATCATGAGAAATATTTGTTATAACAGTTTTTAATTCCTGATTTCCATTTTCATACTGTAATTTTTCTTCTCTTAATTTTTTGAGTTCAATATTTAAGTTATTTGCTAAATTAACAACCTCTTTATCTGATGAAGAAATTGTTAACAAACTATTAGTATCAGTTGACAATATCTCACTTATCGATTTTCTCATTTCTTTAAGCGATTTTCTTATAAAATATATTTTTATTATCATAATAGTTAAAATAATAATTAATACTGTAATTATTATATATAAGCAAATAATCATATCATACTCCTATTTTAAATCTTTTCTATTAAAGAAATATATTCCTATTCCATTTATTACAATTATTAGTCCTAATGAATATATCCAAGCTAATTTTATATCTGTATCTGTCATATACCTATCATTTTCAAAAGATAAATTAGACATTGTTGATTGTATTTGAAATGCTTGACCAGATGGAATAATATATAATATATTTTTATATACTTGTTTTGCAAAATCGCCAACATAATTTGGATTTAAGCGTTTCTGAGTTTCTATTACTTCTCCATTTTCATTTGTAACATAATTTGAATAATATTTCTTATCATTTGCTATTGGTGATACAACAAATTCACTTACAACAAACATACCTATAAAAGCAATTATACATATAACAGTAGCTATTGTTATATCTGAACACATTAATGTTATAAAATTAAAAATAGATGAATATGCTATAACAATAAATATCATATCTAATAAAATAAATAAAAATCTATCTATTGGTATTTTTAATCCTCCAAGTGTTGGGATTCCAATAATCATAACTAAAATTAAATATACAAATTCTATAAATAATCCTACAGAAATACTAATAATTAAATTAGATAAATAAATATTTTTTCTAGTATGCCCTACTACTATTTTGTTTCTAATTGCACCATCTGAATATTCTGTTCCAACAAACAAACTTGTAAATATAGCAATAAAAAATCCTATAAAATATATATAATTTGTTAATACTGGTTCTAATTCATTTTCAAAAAAACCACTACTACTAATCCTATTAAAAACTAAACCTAATGCTATTATTACTGTAATAACAACTATTCCCCAGAATATTTTGTTTTTTATTAATCTAGAAAATCCTGCATTTAATAATTTATACATTATCTCCACCTCCAATTAGGTTTATATAATAATTTTCAAGTGTCTCTTCTTTTTCACGAAATTCATTTATTATACAATCTCTTTCTGAAAGCGATATAGCAAGTTCTGATATATTTATTTTCTGATATATATTTATAATTTCATTAGAAATTACTTCGTAAGGAATATTATTCTGCTCTAAATACTTAACACATTCTTTTATATTACTTACTTTTATTTCAATTCGTTTTTTACAATTTTGCTCTAGTTTTTCTTTGCTAATTTCTTGTATCATCTTCCCCTTATTAATAAAACCATAATGAGTTGCTACCTTTGATAATTCATCTAAGTAGTGACTAGATATTAAAAATGTTATTCCATTTTCCTTGTTTAATTTTAATATAATTTCTCTTATATCAATTATTCCTTGTGGGTCTAGACCATTAATAGGTTCGTCTAAAATAAGAAAATCTGGATTTCCTACTAATGCAATCGCAATACCCAATCTTTGTTTCATTCCTAATGAAAAATCATGAACTTTCTTTTTTCCTGTTTGACTTAAACCTACTAACTTTAATAATTCATCTACTCCATCATAAGATGGAACACCAATTATCTTTGATTGTTCCATTAAATTCTCTCTTGCAGTCATTTCTATGTGTACTGAAGGTGTTTCAATAATTGCACCTATTCTTTTTCTTACATTAATAATTTGCTTATCAATATTTTTTATTCCATAAATAGAATAATATCCATTTGTAGGTTTTTGTAATGCACAAATTAGTCTAATTAAAGTAGTTTTTCCTGCACCATTTTTTCCAATAAGTCCATATATAGAGCCTTTAGGTATATGCATATTAAGACTATCTATAGCTTTAAAATTTTTATAGCGCTTCTCAAGATTAGTTGTTTCTAAAATATATTTCATAACCTCATCCTCCTCAGTTTTATTTTAATATTAAATAGTTAAGAAATTGGTTAAGAAAATAGTTAAGTTTTGGTTAAGATTTTAAATTACATTCCCTGCAATGTAAAAAATGCGATTTTTCACATTGATAAATCTTACACTCTTCTTTAATATCATTAATATTTAAATCTAACAAAACTAGATTTGTCATTCATGCATTTTATATCCTATTCCCCATACAGATTCTATATATTCATCTTCTGTTACATTTCTAATTTTTCTTCTTATATTGCTTATATGAACCTTCAATGAATTCTCGTCTCCATCTAATGTATCAATATTTATTAATTCTATCAATTTTGTTTTTGTTATAACTTGTTTAGGGTTTAATAATAGTTGTTTTAATATTGCATACTCTGTTTTAGTTAAATAGATTTGTTTATTATTAATATATAATGTGTGATCCTTCTCATTTAAAAACATATTTTTATATTTTAATTCTTTATTTACATTTTTATTTTCGTTTATACGCAATTGTACAGCTATTCTTGCTAAAAGTTCATCTTTATTGAATGGTTTTGTTATATAATCATTTGCACCATTTAATAAAACATTTACTTTGTCTTCTGGAGATATTTTTGCACTAATCACAATAATTGGAATATTTTTTACTTTTTTTATAATTTCTTCACCATTTAATCCAGGTAACATTAAATCTAATAATACAAGATTTATATTTTCTTTTTCTATTATCATTAATGCTTCTGTACCAGAATAAGCATCTAGCACTTTATATTGTTTTTTCTCTAATACTTCTTTTATAAAGTTGTGAATGTCTATATTGTCCTCCACTATTAATATTGTTTCCAATTTTTCTCTCCTTAATATTTTATACTTTTTATGTGTACATAATAGCATAAAAGCAAGTAATTATCAAACAAGTAATTGTTCTATTTATTTTTTCTGTTTTACTATATACTTTTAAATTTAATATATAATTTTTCATACAAGTTTTTTTATTAAAATTATTATGAATGTGGAGATAACTATTTTTCAATAATCATCTCCACATTTTTTGATGTAGCAACATATATAACATTACCAGTTATATATTGAACTGTATTACCTTTTTTCTATTTTCTTCTTTATTTCGTTATTGTTTTGCATTAGCCAATATCCTGTAATTAGCAAAACTGCTATTGGGAAAATAGCTAATATTGGCATAACAAAAACTGCACAAACTGTAACTAAAATCAAAAAAATGGTTCTTATAAGCAATCTCCTCTCGTTTGTTTTTAATAGTGATTGTAATTCTTCTTTTGATAGTTTGCTTATATATTCTTTA
Source organism: uncultured Clostridia bacterium (assembly GCA_944386325.1). Classification (GTDB taxonomy): domain Bacteria; phylum Bacillota; class Clostridia; order TANB77; family CAG-508; genus CAMCHB01. Next base: position 126,333 of record CALXAP010000001.1, on the reverse strand, counting down.
TAAGATAACTTTCTGTTCATATCCAATCCTCCTTAAAAATATTTAATTAGATTATTGTTGCTACATTTATATATAAACTGCCTTTGCAGATTATAGGCTATTCTTCTTTGTTTTTATATATTTTACATGCAATTTTATAAGATATAAAATACATAATTATTGTACTTATAATTAGTATCCATACTCCGAATTTATTTATAAAATTCTTTATCATTTCCATATTAATATTGATATTAGTTTTGTTAATTAAAAAGTATATTCCACCAAGTATAGCAACTATAATAAGCACTAGAATAAACATTTGTATTCTTCCTTTTTCAGCTCCCCATTTATAAATGCTTGGAATCTGAACTGATTGTAAAAAAGATATTGCAAAAATTCCTCCCATTGTTGATATAACTAGACTCTTATAATCAAGACTTATTATGTTTTCAGGTCTTAAATAATTCATAATATTTACAACTATTATAGTTAGTACCATTCCTAATATTCCACCTAATAAAGTTGCTACTATTGCTAATATATATTTTTCTTTTACTAATTCTTTTCTATCAGTCGGTAGTGTTAAAATATATTTATTAGATTTTGATATTTCATCATAACTAAAAGTAGATAGTGAAATCATTCCTACTATTCCACAAATTACAGCTGGTGCAATGGTAATAGACTCTGTTCCTATTATTGCAATTCCACAAAATAAAATTATTATAATTAACGATGTCTTATATGTAGCTAAATTATATAAATCTTTTTTCAATAATCCATTTATCATAACTATTTTTCCCCCTTAATATAAAATAACATTATATCTTCAATAGATGGCTTATCAATAGTTGTAATATTGTATTTATTCCTAATATTATTTCTATTTTTTGTTAACACTTCATACTGATATTTTCCTTTTTGATAAGAAATATAATCATTTTCATCTAATTTTAAAAAGTCATTTTTACTACATTTAATTATTCCGTAATTTTCTAATAAGTCATTTGTAGGTAAATTAAATATTATTTTTCCTTTTTCAATAAATACAATATAATCTGATATATGTTCTAAATCTGTTGTAATGTGTGTTGATAGTAATATTGACCTTGTTTCATCTTCTTCTATATATTTTCTAAATATATCTAATATTTCATTCCTTACAACTGGATCAAGACCACTTGTTGGCTCATCTAATATTAAAAGTTTTGGATTATGAGATATTGCTGTTGCAATTTTTAATTTCATTTTCATTCCACTTGAAAAATCTTTTATCAATTTATCTGTTGGTATATTAAATTGTTTTAATAAATTTATATATTTATTCTCATTCCAAGTTTTATAAAATTCTCTCATAATTAAATTAACTTGTTTTGCTGTTAGATAATCTGATAAGAAACTATCATCTAGCACAACACCTGTTTCTTCTTTAATCTCTTTTTCATATTTTATATTATCTTTTCCAAATATCTTTACAATTCCCTCACATTTGGTTATATTTAAGATAGACTTAATTGTAGTTGTTTTCCCTGCTCCGTTTTCTCCTATTAGTCCTACTATACATCCTTGTGGAACATTAAAACTAATATTTTTAAGTTCAAAATCTTTATATTTTTTTGAAACATTTTGCAATTCAATGTTATTATCCATTTTAAATTTCCTCCTCAAATATCATTCTAAATATTTCCTTTACTTCATCTTCTGATATATTTGCTATTTTTGAAATGTTATAAACTTTCTCTATATAATCCTGAATCTCTTTTAGTTTTTCTTCTTTGATTAGGTCTAAATTTTTAGGAGCAACAAAACTTCCTTTTCCTTGTACTGTTTTTATAAAACCTGCTTGTTCTAATTCATCATAAGCTCTTTTTACTGTCAAAAAACTAATTTTTAATTCATTTGCCAGATTTCTTACAGATGGTAACATATCTTCTTCTTTTAATTCATCGGAAAATATAGCTTCTTTTATAGCATTTTCAATTTGTTCAAAAATTGGTATTCCACTACTATTACTTAATATTATATTCATATTTTCCCTCCTTACTGTTTTATTTGTTATATCTGTTATGTTTATATTATAACACTTTTAAAAATATGTCAAGAATTTTTAAATATTTTTTAAATAAAATAAGAGTTACTATTCTGTAACCCTTAATAGAATAAAAGCAAGTAATTATCAAATAACTACTTGCTTTTTATCAATTAGTCGTTTATATTATGCAATTTACTTTTCGGAAAAGTTATAAATAATTTTGTAAATTCATTTTTTTTGACTGTTGTTATATCTTTATTATCTACAAATATATGTCCACTTGTTACTGTATCTATTGTGGCAACACAGTTAAGTAATGTTGTTTTTCCACTTCCACTTGCACCCATTATTGCAACAAACTCGCCTTCTAAAACACTAAATGAAATACCGTCTACTGCTTTTGTTATATTTGTATTTACACCATAGTATTTTTTTAATTCTCTATTTTTAACACTTTTTTCGTAAAAAACTCCTTTCTCAATTTTAGTATGAACTCTAAAATTTAAAATATAATTTTTTCATTACCTAAATTATAGCAAGTTTGTTTGTAAAATAAAATTACAGTCTTGTAATAAAAGTATTTAATATTTTAAAGAGAGCCACTATTCCTAGCAACTCTCTATATCAAATAAAAGGGATGTTTTTTACTATCTATAAATAGTATTTAATGTATTATATTAACTATTCTATTATTAAATTGTAATTTGTATTTCAACTATCGTGCTATTAAATCTGTATAATATAGGATTTCTTTACCTAATTTTTTTGCATATTCTATCTCTAAATTTGTACTATCGCCGATATAATTATTTACATTTACTACTAATATTGCATCAGCTAATTCTATTCTTTTAAAATGTTCTTCTTTTAACTTTTTTAGTTGCTTAGCTGTTCTTTTATAATTTTCTAACACAGGGTAAACTGGTGTAAGAATACAATTACCTTTTAAAGCCATTTTTTCTGCTATTTCCATTATTTCTTTTTTAAACTTTAAACTTCCACATAATGTTATTATTTTCATCACTTAAACTCCTCTAATCACATATTATAATTTATTATTAAATAATTGAGAAAACAATTAATAAAATTCCAACTATTACAAAAATTCCACCCCATATTCTAAGAATAATTTTCATTTTAGGATTTTTTAATAATTTATCTGGAATTCTAGGGCTTTTAAGTTTCATAAAAAATTGAGGAACTAATAGCATAAAAATTGCAACTATTGTAATTAGAATTCCTGTAATTAACATACAATACCTCCCTCCATAAATTACTATTTTTGTTTATATTATCACAAAAGCAAATGGTTTTCAAACTCATTCGCTTCTATTCTTTATTTGAATACTAATAACCTTTTTAAATTACTCCAAAATATTTTATTAATTTACCTAGATAAATTAAACCATATATCATATAAATATGTAGTCATATTCCATAAAGTAATTTTTTCAATATCTCTATCTGAAACTAAATTTACACTACTTATATTATTAGAACCATCTACAAAAGTTACTTCTCCCACAATATCCCCTTTTTTTATTGGTGCTGTAATATTACTTTCTATCTCGACTTTTTGCTCTATATTATTGGAATCTCCTTTTTTTATTAATTTTCCATAATCATTTTCAAACACTGCATTAGCCTTATTTTCTATACCTTTTTGTATATTTATTTCTTGCACAATAGTGTCCTTTTTAGCCAACTCTTTATATGAATAATTGCTAAATCCATAATCTAATATTTTTTTAGCATCCTTAAATCTTGTATCGCTTGTAGGTGCTCTCATTATAACTGCTATTAAAGACAATCCATCCCTTGTAGCACTAGCTGATAAATTATATAAAGCAAGTGATGTTGATCCAGTTTTTAACCCTGTTGCTCCTGAATAATTCCTTATTAATTTATTTGTATTTACTAATCCAGATTTTCCATCTCTTAAACTATCCATCCAAATCGTTGTATATTTAGTTATATCTGGATGTTTTGATAATAATTCTCTAGACATAAGACTTATATCGTATGCTGATGTAACATGACCATCTTCATCTATTCCATGGCAATTTTTAAAAGTAGTATCATTCATACCTAATTCTTTAGCTTTATTATTCATTTGTTCTACAAATGCTTCTTGACTACCTGCAAGATACTCTGCCATAGCTACAGTGCAATCATTTGCAGATACAACACAGATAGCTTTAAGCATTTCATCTACAGTTAACTCTTCTCTTACATCTAGCCATATTTGAGATCCTCCCATACTAGCAGCATTCTCACTGCATGGTATTTTAGTATCTAATGATATTTTTCCACTATCTAATGCTTCCATTATTAAAAGTATTGTCATTACTTTAGTTACACTTGCTGGTCTTAATTGTTTATGAGCATCTTTTTCAAATAAAACTTGACCAGTTGATTGATCTATTAATATTGCTGCTTCTGATTCTATTTCTAAATTATTCTCTACTTTATTTGTTGTAGATGAACTTGCTTCAACACTAGAAGCATTAGTCCAAATATATGAATCACTAAAAGAATATACTGTTGCATAAGAAAAAGTAATTGTAAATACAATTGCATATATAAATATTTTATAAATAGATTTCATTTAATAATCCTCCCTAAACATATTTAGTAATTTTTATGCTATTGTAAATTGTTTTATTACTTTTTCAGTATTACATATTCTCACATAATTAATATCTATTTGTCTATTAATTCAAATCCTCTCCTCTTTTAAATTTTTATATAATTTCATTTTTCATTCTTTTTATAGATAATTCATTATACAGTGTGTAAAATATAAAAATAAATACTGTATTTAAAAAGGCAAAAAAAGAGGAAATGCATCTCACACTTCGCGTGCAAATTCATTCCCTCTTTCTCTAATTCAATTTTATCTATAAACTCTAACTAATTTACTTGTCTTAGTTATCGCTACCAGAGTACAGCGCTACACATAAAAGCCGACCCTGAAACCGTTTGTATGTGGTCGTAGGTATGGCCTTCAACATCGTAGTTACGAGAGGCTGCTGGAAAGTAGTCCCCATCAACGACGAAACCGCCTCCTCCAGACGCACGAAAAGCGCCTGTAGAATACTTTTCTTGAGTCCACTCATATACATTTCCTGCCAAATCATATATATTATTTACCTTCCAATATTCATTTGTTCCACTTGGCTGTCTACTACCTGAATCGGCTTCTGCTCCTCCTACTGAATTATAATAATTTCCCCAACTTCTACTATCACTTTGCACATCATTCTCTGTTATTGTCCTTGTTCCACTTGTCTCTGCTCCTATTGTTGCTTGGCTATCTAACAACCATTGTAATATACTATCCCATTCTACTCCATATATTAAATGACTATTTATACTTTCTTTCATATTACTTGATACTGTTATTGCTGTTGTTTGTGCTACTTCCACCCATGGATTCTGTCCCCTCTTACTCTGCGCTGTTGTAGCGTCTTTTTGGCTAGCCTCATATCTACTTATATAAAATCCTTTATTTCTATTCACACTATCTACCATATTTGTATATTCACTAGTTGTTTTATCTTCCCACCATCTATTTAAAGTTGAACTTTCTGCCAATAAATGTGTTCTTCCTCCACTACCCCAACTTCCATTTTCATCATATCCATATGGTGTTGTCCAATCTACTCTTACAAATTTACTACTATCTGGCATTGGTATCCACACATACTCATTAAAATCTGGCACTGTTCCTGATGGCTGCCCTCCATCATATGTTATTGCATTATCAACAACTACTATTCCTTTATTTATCTGGTCTACTGTTATACTATTCCACTCTTCTGCTGGCATAATCTCCTTTACTGCTCCATTTTCACTTGGCATTGAATCTGTTCTTCCTGTTTCCAATATCACTGGAGCAAATCCTTTTGGTATTACTATTTGCACATTAGGGTCATCTGTTGTTATTGTTGTATCCTCTGTTGCTAAACCACTACCATCTACACTTGGTACTTCTGGCTCTGTTAGTCCTCCTCCTATTTCTTTTAATTTTTCTTCTAAATACTTATCTATTTTATCCAATTCATTCTCTTCTTCACTTGCTGCATCTTTATACTCATTTACTGCCTGCTGTGACTTATCAAGTATTCCTCCATTAAACACAAAACTTAAACTTACTCCTGCTAATATCAATAATATTATAATAGTAATAATTAACGCCACTAGCGTTATTCCTCTATTTGTAAATATTTCTTTTTTTCTTTCTTTCACTTCCTTCTCCCCTCTTTCGTTTTCTTTTATTTTTTCTTTCTTTTGCTTTTTTATTCTTATTTTTTTACTTTCTTTATTGCTCAAATATACTCTCTAAGCAAAATCTACATTGCCTATTTTTTCTAGAAATATTTACTTTTCAATGTACTTTTACTTAGCTTTCTACTTTCACAACTCTTCTTCATTATACTTTTTTAATATCACTTTGTAAATACCTTTTTATTTTTTGTAATATTTTTGTAATATCTGTTACAGTTAAGTAGATTTGCATATTTTTTTATCTTATTTACTAATTACTATGTAACAAATATTATAAAAAATTCTTATTTTTTAATAGAAATAATTAATATATTATTTTTTGTGATTTAAATTATGCACTTGTTGGTTATATATGAATTAACCCATCTTTTACAGCTAAAAGTGAAATTTGTATAATAAAATTATTGTACATATTTATAACAGTTCTTTCTCCTAAATATAATTCACTTTTTATCTTTTCAAAACTATATCCTGTGATTTTAAATATCACTATTTTATATAATTCATTATCTTTAATTCTTAATTCTTCAATCTCATTTTTTATTAGATTCTGCCATTTCTTGTATTCATCAATTTTTTCATCTATATTTATATTTCTTAAAACTTGTTCTTCAGTATTTTTATTTACTTTATTCTTACTTCTTATAAAAGAATTTACATCTTTACTTTTTTCAGTTTCTTTTCTTAATTCTAATCCTTCTATAATTGAATCCATTTTTGGATATTCGCTGACTTTTACTTTTACATAACTTAAAATTTCTTTAACTTTTATAGTTCCTCCACCTTTTCTTCTTTTTTAGTTTCAAAAAACGAAGGACTATTATTGTCCTTCGTTAATTCGTTTGTAACACTTTTATAATAATAATTTGTAAAATTTTCAATTGGAGTATTTTTATTTTTATATTCTTTCTCTTTAAATTTACAATCATTATATATTTTTATTAACTTATCTCTACTAACTTTATGAGTTAAATGTTCTAAATTATCTTTTGTAATTAATGTAATTATATATGTAATTGTTTTTATTTTATCTAAGTTTTCTCTAGTTATATATTGTATACATTCATTTGTATATAACATTTCATATTTATCTAGCAGTGTATATATTTTACTAAAATCTACTTTTGAAAATTCTTCTGGAAATTCTTGCTTATTATTTAAAATATAATTAAATAATCTATCTATCTTATTAATATTTATATTATTATATTGTCTTTTTTGAGACATACCCTCTGTTTTATTTGAAACATAGGGGTATGTCTTATTTAAAACATAGGGTGTGTCATTTGGATACATTCTTCTTTGAACTATTTCTCCTCTTGTATCTGTAATTATATCAACATACAAAAAACCTTTATTTCTTAAATGAGATACCCATATAGAAATAGTATGTGGTACAACATTAAATAAATCTCCTAAATATGTATTTGATGCATAACAATAACCTTCTTTATTAGATAGAGCTGTTATTACTGCATAAAGTAATTTCTCATTTGGCTTTAATTCTTTATCAAATAAAATTGTTGCTGGTATAACTGCATAATATCCTATTTTATTTTCTTCATTCAAATTGTTTTTCCCCATTTTTTTATAAAATAAAAAAACTGCCTTGAACTTATTTTTAAATTCAAAGCAATTTTTATTGTAAAGTTTATTGTAAATCTATTAATAATTTCCAATAACCTTTTTTGTTTGCACCAACTCTTTCTATTACATCATTTTCTTTTAATTCTTTTATATTTTTAGCAATTGATTGCCTACTTACTTTTAATTTCTTTGCTATATCCACTTGAGTTATATTAGGTTTCTCTATTATTATATTTACTATTTCTTGTTGTAACTTACTTAACGGCATTTTATAATTATTTACTTTATTTGTGTTTTTATTTACTAAATCATAAGTTCCATAATTCTTATCATAATACGATGGTCTCAAAAAAGTTGCTTCAAAAAACTCATCATATTGAAATTATGTCATCATAAATTTCTATCATTACTCTTGCGCCCTCTTCAAAATATTGACGATTTCTACAAAAAAATCGCTTTAGAAATTTTTAATCTAAAACGATTTTTTATTTTTTAAATTGTCCAGACGTCTGGACGATTCAAAATATTTTATTCTTTTTTGGAAACAGGAAGGTTTAACCATTTGCCAACAAGTTCTCCTTCATTATATTTTCCTAGATTACCAATCCCAACATTAAACATATACACTCATTTCCAGGAAAAAAAGGTGCAAAAATAATATATATTATTTGCATCTCTTATATTTATATTTATTTTATGATAATTATTATATCAATTATTTTGTCAAATTCAATATACATTTGAAAATGTCAATACGAAGGTGCTTACAATGTCGTTTTTGATATATGTTCACTTGTTATATAACTTTGTTATTTGTAGGGATGATTACTGAGAAAAAAATAGCAAATATTTTATATTTTCTAACTATTCATCTTTTAAATATTTTTCCCAATCCATAAAGGCATGACCTATTCTCGCTACCAATGCTTTAGAATTTTCGTCATCCACTATATAAAATACTATATAATTTCTTACATTAATCTTTCTAATGTTTTTATACCCAGTTAAATCCTCACTTAAAATAGGCATACTTCCTGCAATATTTTCTAAATTTTTCAATTCCTGTTTAAATAAAATTTTATATTTGTCTGCTATAATATCTCCTGATAAACTAAATCGTATATATGAAATAATATTTTCTAAATCTTGTTCAGCAGTTTCTGAAATCTCAACTACATATTTTTTCATAACATTGCTCCATTCTCTTTATATACTATCAATTTTAGCAAATGCTTCATCTAAAGAAATTACTCTATTTTCTTTTATATCATCTAAACCTTTTTGTAGCTTTTCTTTTAAATCTTTTTTGCTCTTTATTGTTACACTATCTGGAGCTTCTGTATCTATATATGATAGTTTTAAATATTCTATGAAATTGATAACCTGATTTGTAAGTTCATCTGGCAATGTTTCAATTTCATTATATAATTTTTGTTTTTCTATTGACATATTTATTACCTCCATAAATCAATTTATATTATTATACCATCTTTTCTCTTTAAAACCTATGAATTTAAAAAATATTTTATATTATTGAAAATTAAATCCAAGCTATAACTTACTATTAATCTAACAAATATTATAACATATTTTTATATTATATATTAATTAGCCCATCTTTTACCGCCAAAAGTGAAATTTTTATAATAAAATTATTATACATATTTATAACAGTTCTTTCTCCTAAATATAATTCACTTTTTATCTTTTCAAAACTATATCCTGTGATTTTTAATATCACTATTTTATATAAATCATTATCTTTAATTCTTCTAGCTCATTTTTTATTTGTATATAACATTTCATATTTATCTAGCAGTGTATATATTTTACTAAAATCTACTTTTGAAAATTCTTCTGGAAATTCTTGCTTATTATTTAAAATATAATTAAATAATCTATCTATCTTATTAATATTTATATTATTATATTGTCTTTTTTGAGACATACCCTCTGTTTTATTTGAAACATAGGGGTATGTCTTATTTAAAACATAGGGTGTGTCATTTGGATACATTCTTCTTTGAACTATTTCTCCTCTTGTATCTGTAATTATATCAACATACAAAAAACCTTTATTTCTTAAATGAGATACCCATATAGAAATAGTATGTGGTACAACATTAAATAAATCTCCTAAATATGTATTTGATGCATAACAATAACCTTCTTTATTAGATAGAGCTGTTATTACTGCATAAAGTAATTTCTCATTTGGCTTTAATTCTTTATCAAATAAAATTGTTGCTGGTATAACTGCATAATATCCTATTTTATTTTCTTCATTCAAATTGTTTTTCCCCATTTTTTTATAAAATAAAAAAACTGCCTTGAACTTATTTTTAAATTCAAAGCAATTTTTATTGTAAAGTTTATTGTAAATCTATTAATAATTTCCAATAACCTTTTTTGTTTGCACCAACTCTTTCTATTACATCATTTTCTTTTAATTCTTTTATATTTTTAGCAATTGATTGCCTACTTACTTTTAATTTCTTTGCTATATCCACTTGAGTTATATTAGGTTTCTCTATTATTATATTTACTATTTCTTGTTGTAATTTACTTAACGGAATTTTATAATTATTTACTTTATTTATGTTTTTATTTGCTAAATCATAAGTTTCATTATTTTCCATTTACTTTTTCTAAGCAATTCAGATTCGTCAATAATTCTTCTCTTTCTTTTATCTCGCTTGTATTTGATAATCTTAAAAAATTTTTATAAGCAATTTCATCAAAATCTTCTGGATATTTTGCCTTCTTGTAATAATCGATGAAATTTTCCTGATTCTTTGTAATATTTTTTTAATATCTGTTACAGTTAAGTAGAATTACATATAGTATTTTTATTTACTTCTTAGAAATATCCTGTTTACATAATTTATTATATAGCTGTTTCAATATATATTTAACTTCATCTATACTAACTTTATATTTATCGTTTAGTACATATTTGTTTTGCATATTTTCAAATTCTTTTATCAGACTATAACTAAAATTCAATTTTAAATAATTAAAGTTTTTTATTTGTGTATTTTCATCAATGCCACCAATTCTCGCTTTTTCCTCTTGCCTCTTATATTTTATAAGCTTATTTAATTCTTCATCATTATTTAATAAATTTTGTATTTTTTCATTATAAAATAATATCGATATATCATATATATGTTTTGCTGTATCCATATACATATCCCTTATGTAATAAAATTCTGCTGCAAATATTTTATCAATAAACATTCTTTCCAATTTAATTATTTCAATTTCAATTTTTGATACATCAAATTGTTCCTCCAAAATTTTCTTTTCAGAATTGTTAGCCAATTTATATATTAAAGATTCTATGTAATATTTTTCTGTGGGTTCACTTACAGTAAATGATGTTGCCTCTACTTGTATCTTCCCTGCTCGTTGCAATGGAATTTCACTATCTGAATATACCGAATTGTATCTATACATTCCTGTAATACTTCCTTTATTATCTATACACTCTTCTTTTATTAATTCTAGACCTTCTATATTATATCCTAAAGCAGACTGTTTTAATCTTTTTTTATTTCTTGTATTAGATTCTTCTGTCAATACTTTTACAGTTAAGTCTATATCCTCTGAAAAACGATTCATTGTATTTAATATTTTATATATTGCTGTCCCACCCTTAAAATAAGCTTTTAATTCATTTTGTTTTTTAGATAATTCTTTAAGAAGTATACAAACATAATAATCTTTTTCTATAATATCTATTGCTATTCCCGTCCTAGTATTTAATGTATCTATTATATCTCTAAATAGTTCTTTATTTAAATGTAATTTCATATATTCTCCTATCTTGCAAGAATAACCATTTTTTCTATTACTGCTTTACAATTAGTTTCTCTTGCATATTTAATAATCTTTTCAAATTCTAGATTATTTTCTTGAATAAACTTATATATTATCTCATCTTTGTTATCTACTTCTATATAAATATTATCTTTATTCTCTATTAAATCAATTAATTGTAAATATTTATAATTCTCATTATTTATTTCAATTTTTGGTTTTCTTATTATTACATTTAAATTTTTATTCTCATATTTATTATTGTTTTTACATTCATTGGTAACTATATCAATAATATTTGGCACTTGTGTTGTTAACCCAACTTTATTAAATAAATCTGCACCTGTTATATATCCTTTTATATTTCCAAGTTTGTCTACTAAATATTTGTACCTAATTATTTTTCTATTAGCAAGTGGTACTTCTCCGAAAATATTGGTTTTGGGAATGTAATATATGCCTTTATATGCTGTTTTTATAATATTTTCTTTATTTAACCTATTTAATATTTCTTTAACATTATTAAATATTTTTCTTTTTTCCTCTTCTTTATAGAATTGCATAATATATTCTTTTATATCTTCTATAAAGATTGGTTCATCTTTTTCACAATTTTGTATATAATTTAAAATGATATTATGACAATTCATTTTACTACCTCCATCTTTGTTACTATTTTTTGAATATTTTATATTGTTATTCATATTTTAGTAACATTTTAGCATTTTTTTATAATTTTGTCAAATTTATTATATTTAATTAAACTCTCTATAATTGCAATATATCACAATCTGTCATTTTTGTATATTCTTATTTTAGCTATTTTCCCCTTTATATCTGTAATTATATCAACATACAAAAAGAACTTATTTCCAAATAAAAACCCATATAGAAATAGTATGTGGTACAACATAAAAAAACTGCCTTGAATCAGCAGTTCTAAAAAGGTGTTTATAATTAATTTATTTTTCTATATTTTTTGATTTGTGTCTAAATTGTACATCACTATAAAAATAGCATACAATCCAGTCACAAGAAATTATAATTTTTAAATTTTTATTGAAATTTCTCAATTTTTTAATTTTTAATTTTATGAAACTAAGTTCTCAGTAGGGAAATTTTCATGTCATTTTTGTACAGTACAATCATTTGCAGATACAACACAGATAGCTTTAAGCATTTCATCTACAGTTAACTCTTCTCTTACATCTAGCCATATTTGAGATCCTCCCATACTAGCAGCATTCTCACTGCATGGTATTTTAGTATCTAATGATATTTTTCCACTATCTAATGCTTCCATTATTAAAAGTATTGTCATTACTTTAGTTACACTTGCTGGTCTTAATTGTTTATGAGCATCTTTTTCAAATAAAACTTGACCAGTTGATTGATCTATTAATATTGCTGCTTCTGATTCTATTTCTAAATTATTCTCTACTTTATTTGTTGTAGATGAACTTGCTTCAACACTAGAAGCATTAGTCCAAATATATGAATCACTAAAAGAGTATACTGTTATATAAGAAAAAATAATAATAAATACAATTGCATATATAAATATTTTATAAATAAATTTCATATAATAATCCTCCCAATTTATATTTAGTAATTTTTATGCTATCGTATTTTATATTATTACTTTTTCATCATTATAAAGAAAAGCAATGAAGTTTTTTAGCATTGATTTTCCTTTATCTTGCAATATTTTTTTAATTTTTTCATCATATTTAATAGTTTCATTAGCCATTACTAGATTGATAGGTGCTTTTCTTATTCAATTTTGCTTATTTAAGTACTTATCTAATCCATTCTAACATGTCTACAAGTCATACCATCTATCGATAATACTAATTTTTTACCTAGCTAATTTTAAATTCTTAATTTGAATGTTTTTGGTGCATATTTGTATGCTAAAAATAATGAAATTAGACTATAAGCTATACAAAATACTATTGTTGCAATTCCAAAGCCAAATATAGGCATCCTTATCTGTATCATATACCAACATACAATATAAGTTAAAACTTGCACTACTTTATATGTACTGCTTTTCATTTCTGTACTTACATTGTAAGGTTGTAATAAATAATACATTACCAAATAATGAACTGAAAAGAATATACTCATAGCTATAATTGATATAAATAGTATTGCATAATTCACAGGATTATCTGTTCCACCAGATAAGTATAATAATACTACTAATCCTCCACCAATTAAAACTGCTGGTAAAAGATTTATTTGTATTAATGTTTTTAATCTTTCTTTAAAAATACCAAGTATAACTTTTGGAGTTCTATATATTCTATATGTTAGCATACTGTGATCGCAATTCATAAACATCGCTTGTGTAACAGATGAACTTCTATTTAATAAATACATAATAAAAACAAAATATGGTAAATATACAAGTAATATTTCATTTGTTTTGGTTTTAAAATCTACATTTGCTTTAATACCAATAATCATTAATGTAATTATTACTAATATAATTACTGATTGTTTTTTTACCGCTTCTGTTAATATCTTTCTATGTCTTTTTACAAATAAATCATGAAAATATGCAAATCCTGTTTTATTACTTGTGTATTTTGTATCTAATTCAATTTGTTTAAGGCTTACATCTTTCATTGCTTGTGTTCCAGATACTTTTTCTTGCATATACACATTTGATTCGGTTAAAACTTGTTTATACATTTTTCTATAATCTTTAAAATTATGTATTTTTACTAAACTGTATATTCCAAGTATTATAGAAATTATAAAAACAAATAAGAAGATTGTACTATTTAATGTGATTCCAACCAAAGGCAATCCATAAGCAAGTAGTAAACATATTGCCACAAAAGTCCATACAAATTTTGTTGGTAAATTCTCATTTATTGCTTTCTTTGTCTTTTTAAATTTATATATAGTGTAGTTCATTATTATTAATTTTACTGATAATACAAAAAATGGCAATAATATTTGAACCCACAAAGGAATACCTGTAATCATACCAAAAATTATTGTAAATGGCAAAAATCCGATTACTACTTTTATTAATTGATAATAATAATTAGAAAGTCCATATTCTCTAGCATTTATATTCATTAAAATAATAGCATAATACTTATCCTTTGTAGGATTTAGCATATATGTATTCAATACACCTCCTGCAAATGTTAGAAATGTAAATATGTGTATAAATGTATCTGCTTGATTAGTATTATACAAAGATATTACCATAAAGATCATTGCTGAAATATATATAATTTTTCCTATAAATATGCTTATTATTTCCCATAGAATACTTATAATATTTGCAAATATTTTTAAGCCTCTATTTTTATATAAACTATTTGGTAATATTCTTTTTATCAAAGGTAACTGCTTTATAGAATATATAATACTATTAGTTCTATATGTATTTTGCAATTTAAAGGAAGTTATAAATGTTTTTAGCATTTTTAATTTCTCCTTTCTTGAATATAATTTGTGTTGGAAAAGAATTGTAATTATTTTTCAACACTTTCCTCCTTTAGTGCATCAATAATCTTATTTTTTAAATGTTCATTATCTAAATTATTTTTGTCTATTTCTTCTAACATACCTTTATTTAAAATGACTATTTCATCACATAAATCTAGTGCAAGTTCCATTATATGTGTTGAGAAAATAATAATATGTTCTTTCTTTATCTCTCTTAACATTTGTTTCATTTCTTCAGCAACTACAACATCGAAAGATGTTAAAGGTTCATCTAGTAATAAAACATTTGGATTTGCTATTATATTTACGAGCATTTGCATTTTATTTTTCATACCATGTGAATAATCTTTTAATAATCTATCTCTATCTTCTTTCTCTATTTTCATAAAATCAAAATATTCATCTATTGTTTTTTCATTTTTAATTCTTTTTTTGTTTATATCTATAAAGAATTTTAAAAACTCTCTTGCTGTTAGGAATTCTGGAACATTTGGAGTTGATAATACATATCCAATATCCTCTGCTTCCATTTTTCTTTGTTTTCCATTATCTTCTATAAAAAATTCTCCTGAATCTATTTCTAAATCTTCATTTAAGCAATTAAAAAATGTTGTTTTTCCAGCTCCATTTCTTCCAAGTAATCCATAAATTTTCCCTTTTTCAAATTCAAAATTAATGTCTTTTAATACTTCTTTTTTCTCAAAATTCTTTTTTAGATTTTTTACTACTAATTTCATAACCATTCCCCTTCAAATTTAATTTTGTGAATTCTTCAGTATATTATCATAAAGCAATAAAAATTTCCACTATTCGACTGTATATTTTATAAAAATAATACAAAAAGAGAATAGAATTATCTACTCTCCTCATAACTTTATTATAAATATTTTAATAAAACGCTAATTTCCTAACCATTTTCATTTTTATATACATTTTTTTGGCAGCTCCTTTCTACAATTATTATATAGAGAACTGTCCGTTGCTACAAGCAATGCTTTTTAACATTCTTAAAATCTCGGCAGATTGATTATTCTTTTATTTATTTAAAGTATACCACATAAATTTATTTGCTTGAACTTTACCTAATTTTAAATCGTTCTTTATTAGTTAAGAACTTCCTATTAGTAATCAAAAGATTACTCTTCTAGTATATTAATTTATGTCTTTATTCATTATGTCAATCTTTGAAGATTTTTTAATTTACATTAACTATTCATAAGTAGAATATTGTACTTATTTAAGTAATTTTTTTATTTAACCTTAGAGTATTTAATATAACAGTTATACTACTAAATATCATTGCTAAGCTTGCAATCATTGGACTTATTGATATTTCAATTGGTTTTAATATTCCAATTGCAATTGGGATCATCAAAATATTATAAAAAAATGCCCAAAATAAATTTTGTTTTATAATTCTTATTGTTCTTTTACTTATATCTATTAAATTCAGAATATTACTCAAATCATTTTTAGTTAATATAACCTCTGAAGAATCCATTGCTATATCTGTTCCACTTTTTACACTAACGCCAATATCTGCTGTGGCTAATGCTGGACTATCATTTATTCCATCTCCACACATCATAACATACTTATTTTCTTGTTTTAATTTTTTAATTATATTTGTCTTTTCACTTGGCAATACATTTGCAATTACTTTGGTTATTCCTATATCTTTTGCTATTTTTTCTGCTGTTTCTTTATTATCTCCTGTTAACATAATCGTATCAATGTTTTTATTATTTAATTCATTTATTACCTGTTTACTATTATCTCTTATTATATCATTTACTCCTATTAAAGCCATTATTTGCTCGTTTTGAACAACATAAACAATACTATTTCCTTTAATTGCTAATTCCTTCTCATCTTTTTCATATATATTTTTTATATTATAACTTTCAAGTATTTTAGAATTTCCTATAATAAATTTTTCTTCTTTTATTCTACCTATAATTCCAAATCCACTTACATTACCAAATTCTTTTACTGGTAATAATTCTAATTTATTATCTTTTAAATAATCTGTAAATGCTTTTCCTATCGGATGTGTAGATTTACTTTCTATTGAGCCTACTAATTGTAATAGTTTTTCATCACTCATATCGCTATAATTTTTTACTTCTGCAATTTTTAAACTCCCATAGGTTAGTGTTCCTGTTTTATCAAACACTATTGTATTTACTTTTTGTGCATTTTCTAATATTTCACTTTTTTTAATTAAAATCCCATTACTAGCACATTTTCCTTCAGATACTACTATTGCAAGTGGTGTAGCTAATCCTAAACTGCAAGGGCAAGCAACTACTAATACAGTTACAAATGTTATTAATGCACTTTCAAATCCATACCCCATAATTAGATAAATAATAAATGTTAATATACTAATTGCAATAACTATTGGTACAAAATATCCAGAAACCGTATCTGCAATTTTTGCAATAGGAACTTTTGTATTACTAGCTTCTACAACTAATTTTACTATTTGTGATATAGCTGATTCTTTACCTATTTTTTCTGCCTTATATTCTATATATCCATCATAATTTATACTTCCTGCAATAACCTTATTACCAACACTTTTCGTTACAGGTTTGCTTTCTCCTGTTATAAAAGATTCATCTAAATGTGCTTTTCCTTCTATAATTTCTCCATCTACTGAAATTCTTTCCCCTGGCTTACTTATTACAATATCTCCTTTATGTACTTCATTTATTGTAACCGTTTTTTCCTTATCACTTACTTTTATTGTTGCACTTTCTGGAGTTATTTTTACTAATTTTTGAATAGCTTCTTTTGTCTTGTCTTTACTAATTACATCTATATATCTTCCAAGTTTTATAAAATAAATTATCATAACAACTGATTCAAAATATAAATGATGAATAGCATCATTATTTCCTCTAAAAAGTAATACCATATTATAAATACTATAAAGGAAACTACTAATTACTCCTATTCCTACTAAAGTATCCATATTTGAAGTTCTATGTATTAAATTTTTATAACCATTTTTTAATATATCAAATCCATATATAATAAAAACTATTGCAAATATAAATAAACATATTGTATATCCTATAGGATTTTGATTTACATCAATTATGTTTAAAGTTGGTAAGTTAATCATATGTCCCATTGCAATATACATTAAAATTATTGCAAGTATTGTGAAAATAATAAATTTAATTTTTTCTTTTTTATTTTTTACTTCGGTTTTTATTTCTTTAAATTCTCCTAAACTTTTAAAACCTGCTTTTCGTACAAATTCGTTAAGATTATCAATATTTAAAATTTTTTCATCATACTCAATACTTGCATTAGCCATTACTAAATTAACAGATGCGGATTTTATTCCTTCTTGTTTGTTTAAGTATTTTTCTAATCCATTAGAACAAGCACTACAAGTCATCCCTTCTATTGATAATACTATTTTTTTCATAATTAATTTTTTTCACCTCCCTACTATACTATCAGTAGGCTGAAAAAAAAATTAAATTTTAGCAAAGAAAACAAGTTTGAAATTTATAATGCATACTTTTTGTACATTAATTAAATTTCAAACGAAGTTTGTCACAGCTAGAATTATAATTATTTTTCAACCATTAACTTCAAATCCAATATCTTCTATTACATCTTCCATAGCCTTTCTTTCTATATTTTCATTTGCAAGTATTTTTACTATTCCTGTTTTATAATCAGCATCTACTTTTTCTACTCCTTCAATTTCTCCTAAAGCATTTTTTACTCTATTTTCACATCCTCCACATACCATACCTTTTACATTTATAATTGTTTCTTTCATCATTTACCTCCTAATATTATTTTATCCAATTTATATAATTTTCATCAGATTCTCAACAAGTAGATCTTTTATTAATTATAATTTTTATGTACATATAGTATAACTTAAAAAAATAAATAACTCAACATTGTAAAAGCAATATATATTGAATAAAAGGAGGGATATTCCTTCCTGAATTTGTTTGCTAATAATTTCACTAATTAAAATTAATTTACAGTCTTTGCATTTGAATATATTTGTTCTAATTTTGTATCTGAATAATATTCATCAAAAAAATTATCTATATATCCATTAGCTTCAATATTATTTTTTCTTTCTAGCTGTCTTGCTCCAGCCATTCCTGACATTACTATATCAAAGGTTATAAATAATACTAAAAAAATTGTTATATATCTAAAATTAGTATTTTTACACCAATCTTTTAAGTTATTTATTAGTGGTAAAACAAATTTTACAAATAGAACTCCTCCTATTCCCCAATATAAACAATGTAATAAACTTGTTCTTCCATGTATGTTAAATAATAAACTGCTATAATCCCAAGATATTGTTCCAAACCATTTTTCTTGAAAATAAGAAAATAAATATTCTACTATTCCTCCAAGTAACATTGTTATAAAAAATATTTTTATATAGCTTTTCTTTCTTATATTTGAGATTACTAAATAATACACAACAAGTCCTACTCCATATACTTGTATGAATGGTCCAAATAAAAGTCCTTGTCTTGATACAAAATGTCCATTTTGTACTAAACCAACAATCATTTCAATAACATATCCTAAAATACTACCAATTAAAAATATCCAAAATATTTTTGTTAGTTTTTGTATAATATTTTCTTTATCTATTATAATAATTGAATTACTTGTTTCTTCCATACTACATTTCTCTCCTCTTTAATTATTATAAAAAATAATTCTTATGATTCTTTTTATTAATTCTTAATTTTTTATTAAACAATAAAAATCGGAGATTTTTGCTATCAAGTAAACTTTTTATTAGATTTTTAATCTTACATAAATCATTATAAGTTAATATGTTATTTTTATTTATTCTGTTTTATTATAGTATATTTGATAATTATTCTCATTAATTAGCAAAAAAATATTCTATACTTATTTCTAAATATAGAATATTTAATAGTTTTATTTTGCAAATAACACTTTTTCTGATTTATATTGTTTTATAATATGTGCAAATACCAAACTTATATAAATAATTGTTGAAATAGCCATTAAACCAATATTTAATAAATTTATTGTTCCATTGTTTATATCTGTAAATATCAATGTAAAGTTTAAAAATGGTACTATTGAAAGTATTGGTGTTGTTGTTATTCCTATCATAAATGCTATCATACCAGGAAAGAATGATATAAATGTTAATGGTGTTAAAGCACTTTGAGCTTCTTTAAAAGTTTTAGAAGTACTTGCAATTGCAATACATAAACCACTTATAAAGAATGAATATGCTATTATTACAATTATTGCAAATAATATTGTAATTGGGGAATACATTATATCCATTCCCTCATAAATACTAAACATATTCTTTGTAATCATTAATGATATTATTGCTAAAGCTAAACTGATTATTCCTGTGATTATTGATGATACTGTAACTCCTAAAAACTTTCCTACAATTATATCTTTGCTTTTTATTGGAAATGTAAGTAATGTTTCTAATGTTCCTCTTTCTCTTTCACCTGCTGTTGTATCTGTTGCTGGATATGTTGCTGATACTGTTATTGCCATTATTATAAACAAGAAAGCATAATTTTTAATATAATTTGCGAAATAATTATCTTGCTCTAAAACATTTTCTTCAACTGTTATAATATTTAATACTTCATTTGGGTTTATATTATTTTCTTGTAAATAGCTTTGTTGTAAGTATTGTTTATATGTATTAAAATATGTTTCCATCAAACTACTTGCAAATGTACTATTGTCAGAACCATCTGTATTTATAATATATTTATTATCTTGTTTTGTTACATAAAGATTTATTTCTCCATTATCATATTTTTCTTTTAATTCTTCTTCACTTCCATTTATAATTTCAATATTCATTTCTTCAGCAATGCTTTTTTCTGCTTCTGTCATTTCATAAGCAAATCCTATTTTATTATATTCACTTTCATCTTTACTTACTTGTGATTCAAACAAGGCTGACATACCAATAACTAAAAGTGGAATAAAGATTGGTATTATAAGCATCATTGCTAATGATTTCTTATCTCTAAATAATTCTCGAAGTTCTTTTTTTAATATATTCCATAAATTACTTTTCATACTTTTATAAATTCTAAAAAGAAACTAGTATTACTAGGCAAAATTTAGCAAAAAAACAGAGGTGTACTCCTTGTACATCGGTGATTTTTCTTCTAAATTTTAACAACATAAGACGAAGTTTATTTTTAGAATTCGTCACCTCCTATCATTGCAAAAAATGAATCTCTTAAATTTGTAGTATTAGTATCTTTCTTTATTTCTTCTGGTGTTCCAGTTTTTATAATTTCTCCTTTATTTATCATAATAACTTTATTACATATATTTTCTGCTTCCTCCATGTAGTGTGTTGAATAAAGTATTGTTTTTCCTTTATCTCTTTCCTCTTTAATAAAGTTTAATATTATTTGACTTGATATAATATCTAATCCTGTTGTAGCTTCGTCTAAAATATAGTATTTAGGATTATGTACTAAACATCTTGCTAAATTTACTTTTTGAGTTTGTCCTGTTGATAAGTTTGCAATTTTGTTATATAAAAATTGTTCCATTCCCAATACCTTTCTAATTTCTTTTATTCTTTTTTCGCTATTTTCTTTGTCTACTCCATAAATATCACAACACATTTTTAACAATTCATAAGTTGATAATGTATCATAAATTTTTGTATTTCCTGATAGATAAGCAATATTTTGCTTAATTTCGATTTCATTTTCTTTATAATTCATTCCATCAAAACTTATTTTTCCTTCTGTTGGTTCTAATATTCCTGCTATCATTCTAAGTAGTGTTGTTTTTCCTGCTCCATTTGGACCTAATATACCTATAATTTCTCCGTCATTTGCTTCGAAACTTATATTTTTGTCTGCATAAAATTCTTCTTTTTCTTTCTTATTTTTATTCCTAATAAATTTTTTGGTTACATTTTCTACTGTAATCATCATTTTTCTCCTTTCTTTTTATTTTACAGGCAATATTATTCCATATAAATATATAAAAAGCAAGTTATTTGACCAATCTTTCATGTAATTTATTATTTCCAATAAATTCAAATTTTTAATTTGTTTTATTTTCCAATTTATACCATAATATTTTTTCTATATTAAGTAAATAATATAAGTAATTATATTTATTTTTTAGGAGTTAGAACATGAAAAAAAATTTTCTTACAATAACTTTATTATTATTTTTATTAAGTGGTTGTGGTAGTGCAAATAATACAATTATAGAAAATGATAATTCAATAAATTCAGAAAATGGAGCTAATATTCAAAGAACATCAACAGAAGAAAATTTATCTAATAATACAACTAATTCATCATCTGAAACATATAACAAAGAAGAAATTAAACCTAAAGAAGAAAAATTAAGCGAATTTTCTACAAAAATATATGATAAAACAGACGAAAGACAACATAACTTAGAAATAACATGTGCTACATTAAATGAACAAATAGTAAAAAAAGGAGAAGAATTTTCATTTACAAATGTTATTGGCAAAGCTACACCAAATAAAGGATATGAAAAAGCTAAGATATTTGATAAACAAGGTAATGTTGAAGAAGGCTACGGAGGAGGTATATGCCAAATAAGTACAACACTATATAATGCAGTAAAAGATATATCAGGAATTACAATAACAGAAAGACATGATCATAGTAATACAGTTCCATATGCTAAAAAAGGTGATGATGCTGCTGTTGCTCACGGAAGTTACGATTTTAAATTTATAAATAATACTGACTCTGATATTATAATACATGCAGAAAGTAATGGTTCGAATGTAATTGTAACAGTAAATAAATTAATATATGAATAAATATAAATTAAAATAGTCTCACATTCTATATTCACATATGTACTTCTAATATAACAATAAAAACATAAATAGGAAGTATTTAATTTTATACTTCCTATTTATGTTTTTACATTTCATTTCTTCTAATCTCTTCCTTAATTTGTTGTGCAAGTAATACACTATCTACACTTTGATTATTTACATTTTTATTTAATTTATTTTTCTTCAAATCCTCATTTTTCTTAACTCTCTCATTAAAATCTGAAATAGCCATAATAGCGGCATTTATAACTTTTTGCAAATCATTTTTAGATTTTATATCTTTAACTAATTTAGTAACAATGCCTGCTGGTTTAGAAAGATCAATTATATCTAAATCTTCATTCATATTTTTATATCCTCCATTCTATTAATGAAATTAACAAATTGTTCTAAATAGATATTTCCTGAATCTCTCAAATTTCTATTTTCTAATAAACAAATAGCTTCATCTACAGTAAATCCCATTCTTTCAGGTCTATCCAATACCATTCCACCAAAATGATCTACCAATTCTAATATGTCACTTTCTTTTTCACGTGGCTGACTACCACTATATCTATTTTGTTCTTCACAAATTTTACAAAATCTTTTAGAGAATCCTAATTTTTCTAAATATTGAGCACTCTGTTTTGCATAAGATTTTATCCTATCTAGATTTCCGAGGATTATCGCTTTTTTTACATGAACATAATAGACATGCTGTAACAACTAAATTTCTATCTATATCTATATTTTCATGTTCCATAAAAAGTTTTGCAATTGTTGCTTTTAAAATAACTGATTTATTAAAATAAATCTCTCCTTTTTTTTCTAAAAAATACATTATTGCTAATTTTTTATCAAATCTTCTTTCTGATAATATATAATCTGCAAAAGTCTCCATAAACTCCCCCCTAAGGTAAATTTTAATAATTTACCTTCAATTTTCTTAATTATATTCTAAAAAAAACTGCAATTCAATATTGTATTATAAATTTAACATTTTTGTAACTATAATGTAATATTACATTTTTTTAATTTCACTTCTAGCTAATTCATCACATCTATTATTATATATATTATCACTATGACCTTTTACTTTTATAAATTTTGCGTTATATTTCTTTACTAAACTATATAATTCTTGCCATAACTCCTTATTTTTTACAGGTTCCTTTGATGAATTTACCCAGCCCTTTTTTATCCAATTATAAATCCACCCATTGTTAAAAGCATTTACTACATATGCACTATCACTATATATTTCAACTTCATGATTACATGGCTCTTTTAATTTTTTCAAACCTTCAATTACAGCAGTTAACTCCATAATATTATTTGTTGTATTTTTCATACCACCAGAAAATTCCTTTTTATTTTCATTATACATTAATATTGCTCCCCATCCTCCTGGTCCAGGATTTCCAGAACAAGCTCCATCTGTATATATTAATATTTTACCCATTTTTACCTCATTATATTTGTAAATTTTAATTATTTGTGATATTATATCAATAATTTATATAATATACAATAATATTTGTAATATGGGGAGAAAAATATGAATAAAGTTTTAGGAATAGTAGCTGAATATAACCCATTTCACAATGGGCATTTATATCATATTGAAAAATCTAAAAAGTTATCTAATGCAGATTTAACAATATGTATTATGAGTGGTAATTTTACCCAAAGAGGCGAACCAGCTATAATTGACAAATGGTCAAGAACAAAAATGGCTTTGGAAGCGGGAATAGATTTAGTTATAGAACTTCCTCTAATATACAGCATATCTAGTGCTGAAAATTTCGCTTATGGAAGTATTAATATTTTAAATAAATTGGGAATTGTTGATGCTATATCTTTTGGAAGTGAAGCGGGTGACATTAACATACTAAACTCAATTGCAGATATATTACATAATCAACCAAAAGAATATGTCTCTTTATTAAATCATGAATTATCCAAAGGTGTTTCATATCCTAAAGCACAAGAAAAAGCTGTTTTAATGTATTTAGGTGATATAAGAAGATATGCAAATGTACTATCATCTCCAAATAACATCTTGGGTATTGAATATTTAAAAGCTATAAAAAGAATTAAAAGTAATATTTTTCCTATAACAATTAAAAGAGATAGTGAGCATAATAGCACTGATTTATCAGATGGAAGTTTTGTAAGTTCAATGGCAATACGAAAAGATATAAATAAAATATCAAAATTTAAAAATTATGTTCCTCAATTTTCTTATGATATTTTAGATGACCAAATTAAACATGGAAAAATAGTTAAGAGTATTACGACATTTGAAAAAGAAATAATATATAAATTAAGGACTATGTCAAAAGAAGAAATAATGAATTTGCCTGATGTTACAGAGGGTTTGGAAAACAGCATAATATCAGCTTCAAATTCGTGTAATAATTTATTAGATTTAATAAGTTTAGTAAAATCTAAACGATATACAAGAACTAGAATACAAAGAATATTATTATATGCACTTTTAGGCATTACAAAACAAGATATGATAAATTCAAAAAAAATATCTCCATATGTACGAATATTAGGTGTAAATGAAAACGGGAAAAAAATACTTTCAATAATATCTAACTCAAAATTAAATATTATTACATCTCCAAAACAATTTTTAGAACAAAATGGAAATAAAATATTAAAAAATTTATTATTAAAAGATATAAATGCAACTAATATTTATACTCTTGGCTATGAATATGAATCATTGAGTAATTTAGATTTTACAACACCAATTATAAATATATAATTATTATTTTTAAAAAGAAAGATAGATATTATATAACTTTTATAATATCTATCTTTCTTTTTATGGTTTTTCCTCCCTATTATATTTGTCATTATATTGGTCATATTTTATTGCGAAATTTTGAATTAAACCTCCCATTAAAATAAAAATCAATATAATTATCATTAATATATATGCCTTCAAAAATAAGCATAATAGTAATGACATAAAAATAAATAAAAAGGAGAATAATAAAACCATCAAATACGAAAATTTAAATTTTCGCAAAACGCTAAAAAATCTTTTAGCATTTTCTTTTATTTTAATGTATTGGGACAACCGTTTCATCAATTTTGCCCCCTCCTTTTTTGCAACATAATAATATTATAACATATTCCCCAAAAATTAGCAATGTAAAAAATCTAATGTCCAATTTCTTTTCTTGCAGACATTTTTAAATATTCCAAAATAAATTCATTTATGTCTCCATCCATCACACCACTCGTATTTGCTGTTCCATAACCTGTCCTATGATCTTTTACCATATTATATGGGTGAAATACATATGAACGTATTTGACTTCCCCATGCAATATCTCTTTGAACTCCTTTTAAATCTTCAATTTTTTCTTTGTTTTCCTTTTCTTTTAAATCAAACAATTTTGATTTTAGCATTTTCATAGCTGTTTCTCTATTTTGAATTTGCGATCTTTCAGACTGACAACTCACAACAATATTAGTAGGTAAATGTGTTATTCTTATTGCAGAATCTGTTTTATTTATATGTTGACCACCTGCTCCAGATGCTCTATATGTATCTATTCTCAAGTCTTCTGCTTTTATATCTATTTGTATATCATCTGTAATTTCAGGTAAAACTTCAACTGAGGCAAATGATGTATGTCTTCTGCCTCCTGCATCAAATGGTGAAATTCTCACAAGTCTATGTACTCCCATTTCTCCTTTTAAATTTCCATATGCATAATCCCCAGATACTAAAAAAGTAACACTTTTTATACCTGCTTCATCACCTTCCAAATAATCTAATTCTTTTACTTTAAAACTATTAGAGCTTGCCCACTTTACATACATTCTATATAACATTTGAACCCAATCTTGAGATTCTGTTCCTCCTGCACCTGGGTGTAAAGTAATTATTGCATTATTTTGATCATATTTACCTGAAAATAGCACTTCCATTTCCATCTTTTTTATTTTTTTTTCAATTTTTCTTGTTTCTTTTAATACCTCTATTGCTGATTCATTATCATATTCTTCTATCAACATATCATTTAATTCTTCTATGTTTTTAAGTTCTTTCTCAATTTCAAAAAAATGGTCTAACTTTTTTTGTATTCTTTTCATCTCAGTTGTAATTTTATTTGCATTTTCTTGATTACTCCAAAAATCAGGCTCATTAATCACATCTTCTAATTCTTTCAAATAATTCTTTAATTTATCTATGTCAAAGAGAAACACCAACACTTTGTAATGTTTCTTTTAATTCATTTATTTTAATTTTATTCTCTTCTAGACCTATCATATAAATCAACTCCTTTTATTATCAAATATGTATCTTACGTTTTATAAAATATTATTGCTGTATCACTATTTTTATTTTTTCCTCATATATATTAAAAATATTTACATATGTTCTAATGTCATTAACTTTATTATAAGCTTCATTAAATCCTTGTATTATTTGATTTTTTCTTTCATCCATCTATATTCCACCTTTATTACTACTTTATACCTATTTCTTATCTTTCTTCTCAATTTCACTACTAATTTTTTTCAAAGATTTTAAATATTCCTCTTCAACAGGGCTTATAGTTTTAACTTGATATTTTTTATATTCCGATTTTGCCTTCTTTATTGCTTGATTATGACTAACGCTACCTGCATCAATTAACACTTTTCCACCTGCAGAAGAAAGTATCATATCTAACTGTTTAATATAATCTTCCATATAC
Source organism: uncultured Clostridia bacterium (assembly GCA_944386325.1). Classification (GTDB taxonomy): domain Bacteria; phylum Bacillota; class Clostridia; order TANB77; family CAG-508; genus CAMCHB01. The sequence continues at coordinate 98,552 of CALXAP010000001.1, read as the reverse complement.
ATTGGGTTATGCCTTATTGCTTGTATTTCTGCAAAATCAAAATATCCTGATACTAAATTATTTAAAACTTTTAGTTCTTCTTCGTTTAAATAGTTTTTTGCAATTAGAACATCTTGTAATACTGGAATATCTCCTTTAAATGTTGTTAATCCCATAAAAGGTTTTTCGGCATCAGCTCTTTCATATATTACTTCTGAAGCAGTATGTCCATGAGTAGCATAATGCAATTTATTCTGTACAATTTTAAAAAATTCAATTGATTTACTATCTTTAGGATCATAATCTACAGCAGTTGCATATAAATCAAGAACTTGTCTATATAATACTTTTTCAGATGCTCTAATATCTTTAATTCTCGCAAGTAATTCTTTCCAATAGTTACCGCCACCATTTCCTTTAAGTCTTTCATCATCCATTGTAAAACCTTTAATCATATACTCTTTTAATCTTTCTGTTGCCCATCTTCTAAAGTGAGTAGCAATTTTAGATTTTATTCTATATCCTAAAGAAATTATCATATCTAAATTATAAAAAGGAATTTCTCTCGTAACATTTCTATTTCCTTCTTTTCGAACCTGTCGGAAATTCTGACAAGTTGATTCCTTATCTAGTTCTTCTTCTGCATAAATATTATTTATATGCTCTATGATATTTGTTCTTGAAGTGCCAAATAATTCTGCCATTTGCTGTTGTGATAACCATACTGTTTCATTTTCGACTCTAACATCTATTTTTGTCAATCCGTCATCTGTTTGATATATTATAATATCTCCCTTTACATTATCTACCATAAAAACCTCCTTTTAATATCACGAACATTTGTATTGTATCATATAAATATTAATTATTCAATCATTTTTACAAATTATTCAAAATTTATAATCTTATTTGTAACATCAGAATAAATTGTATCTTCTTAATTCGCTAGACAGTGTCTGGCGAATTGTAAAATATATACATGATTTTCTTATTTTTTTAATCAATATCATTCTAGGTTATGGCAATCTGTAAATTCTAATATAAAAAGAAGTGTCGCCTATTTTTTTAGGTTACACTTCTTTAATTTTAAGCTTTTATAAATTTTTATTTAAGTTTCATTGACAATATAGCTTTGTTACCGTCTTTTTACTTTTTATAAAATGCTCTAACAGTATGTGCTATGCATTCTTTCCACAGCAATTCTTGTACTTCTTACCGGCTGCCACAAGGGCAAGGTTCATTTCTTCCAATTTTTGGTTCTGCATTTGTTATTGGTGTATGAACTACTTTTATTTCTTTTTGTTTTCCATTTGCACCATCTTTAACTTCTAATGCATTACCTGCTTCTTCAAATCCTTCACCTGTAATTGTAACTGTTTGTGTTCTTTTTGCATTTCCTTTCTTTTGAATATGCATTAGTATTTTAACGACATCTATTTTTATATCATTTACCATTTGGTCAAACATTTCAAATCCTTCCATCCTGTATTGAACAACTGGATTTTTTTGACCATATGCACGAAGACCAATACCATTTTTTAATTCATCCATATTATCAATATGATCCATCCATTTGTTGTCTACTATTTTAAGCATAACAATTCTTTCTAATTCTCTTAACTCTGGAGTACCTATTTGTTCTTCTTTTTCATTATAAATTTTATGACATTTTTCTTTTAGCTCATTTTTTATTTCTTCTGGATCTAATTTATCTTTTTTCAATGCTTCTACATTTGCGATATTTAAATTTGTTCTAATATCTGTAGAAATTGCTTCTCTGTTAATATGATGTGAATCCTCTCCACTTATATGGGTGTCTACAATCATATCTATAACAGAATCCATCATATTGAATATATTATTCTTTAAATCTTCTCCATCTAGAACTTTCTTTCTTTCATCATATATAATAGTTCTTTGTGCATTCATAACATCATCATATTGAAGTACATTTTTTCTAATAGAAAAGTTTCTTCCTTCAACTTTCTTTTGAGCAGATTCAACAGCATTTGATAAAATTCTCATCTGTAGTGGCATATCTTCATCTGCACCTAAACGATTATATACTTTAGTTACCATGTCACCGCCGAAAATTTTCATTAAATCATCATCAAGAGCAATATAAAATCTAGATTCACCAGGATCTCCTTGACGACCACTACGTCCACGAAGCTGATTATCAATTCTTCTTGACTCATGTCTTTCAGTACCAATAATCTTTAATCCACCAGCTGCAATAACTTTTTCTTTTTCTGCTTTTATTTCATTTTCATATTTCTTTTCTAATTCTTTGAACATTTTTCTAGCATTTAATATTTCTTGGTCATCTGTTTCATTATAGGCAGTTGAAGCAGTTATTAACTCTTCAGACATACCTTTTTTTCTCATTTCCTGTACTGCTAAATATTCACTATTACCACCAAGCATAATATCAGTACCACGACCAGCCATATTAGTAGCAATAGTAACAGCACCAAATTTACCTGCTTGTGCTATTATTTGAGCTTCTCTTTCATGTTGTTTAGCATTTAATACTTGGTGAGGTATATTTTGTTTTCTTAATTCATTACTTAATTTTTCAGATTTTTCAATAGAAACTGTACCAATTAATACTGGTTGTCCTTTTGCATGGCTTTCTTTAACCTCTTGTGCTACAGCTTTAAATTTCGCCTTTTCATTTTTATATATAACATCATTATGATCTTTTCTTATTACTGGTTTATTTGTAGGTATTTCAACAACATCCAATTTATAGATTTCATTAAATTCATCTTCTTCTGTCATTGCAGTACCAGTCATACCAGATAATTTTTCATACATTCTAAAATAATTTTGGAATGTAATATTAGCCAATGTTTTTGATTCATTAGCAATTTTAACATGCTCTTTAGCCTCTATAGCCTGATGAAGACCATTATTATATCTTCTACCATACATAATTCTTCCTGTAAATTCATCAACTATTAAAACTTCTCCATCTTTTACTATATAATCTATATCTTTTTTCATGACTCCATGTGCACGTAAAGCCTGATTTATATGATGAACAATATTAGAATTCTCTAAATCATTTAAGTTTTTAAGCTTAAAAAATTCTTCTGCTTTTTGTGTTCCTTTTCCTGTTAAAGAAGCTGATTTAGCTTTTAAATCTACTATATAATCATAATTCTCATTATCTTCTGCTTGCTTTTCATCTTTAACATCCTCTTCTACTAATACTTTTGCAGTTAATCTTCTTACAAAGTCATTTGCTCTAGTATATAAATCTGAAGATTCATTTGAAGTACCTGATATAATCAATGGTGTACGAGCTTCATCAATTAATATACTATCTATCTCGTCCACAATTGCATAATATAATGGTCTTTGAACCATATCTTCTTTATATATAACCATATTATCTCTTAAATAATCAAATCCAAACTCATTATTTGTACCATATGTAATATCAGCAGCATATGCAGCTTTCTTATCTTTTGGATTCATTCCACTAATAGCTAGTCCAACAGATAGACCTAAAAATTTATATAATTTTCCCATCCATTCACTATCTCTTTTAGCCAAATAATCATTTACTGTTACAACATGTACTCCTCTACCTAATAAAGCATTTAGATATACTGGTAATGTCGCAACTAAAGTTTTTCCTTCACCAGTTTTCATTTCAGCAATTCTACCTTGATGTAATACAATACCACCAATTAATTGAACATCAAAATGTCTCATTCCTAAAACTCTTTTTGAAGCCTCTCTACAAACAGCAAAAACTTCTGGCAATATATCATCTAAAGTTTCACCTTTATTTAATCTTTCCTTAAATTCAATTGTCTTTTCAGATAATTGTTTATCTGTTAATTTTTCCATTTCTGGTTCTAAACTATTAATTTTCTTCACTATTGGTTTAGTTCTATTTACTTCTCTTTTACTGTAATTTCCAAACAACCCCATTTAAAGTATTCCTCCTATTTTTATCAATTTGGTTATAAATATATCACTAATTATTTATTAATGCAAGTACATTTTCATTAATTATTTTTTATAAATTCTAAAATTTCATCTGATAAAACATCATATTTATCAGTATATCCATGGTCTGCACCATCTATATAATTTATATTCTTTTTATTATTTCTTATTTTTTCATTTAGCATTTTAGCTAAATCTCCTGCATCTTGCTCGATCATTTCATTTACATTACCCCATCTCATAAATAATGGAATATTAATATTATTTAATTCTTTATAATCATAATTTTTATCATAATACTTAGCAAAATCTATATCTTCATAATCTCTAAAATATCTCAAATATGTTTTTGTGCTTATTGGATGTATAAAAGATTCTTTTGGCATAAGATTATTCATATTATTTTTTTCATTTTCCAATGCAATATTCATTATATTGTCATAATTGTCACCTAAAAATACCTTTTGTGCTTTTGGAATATCCACCAAAGATAATAATATTATTCCCTTAATATGTTTTAATATATCATCATTATCCTTTTTTAATTTATTATATGAATAAACTATTTTTGTGCAACCTAAGCTATGACCTTGTAAATAAATTTCATCATATCCTCTTGAAATCATTTCTAATATTGCACCTTTTATATCATATATAGAATCTAATACATCTTCATATGCTGTACCAATATTTAATTTTTTGTATTCGTCTCCTTCCATTCTACCAGAATAAGCATGTACATCATGTCCTCTATTATTAAATCCAAAATAATCAATTCCATTATCAGTTACTTTTTTAGCAATTACATCTTCTCTTTTTTTTAAACAATTACTTGTCATACCATGTATGGAAATTATTATTTTCTTTGTTTTATTTTCTCCTTTATGTAATAAGCCTACTAATTCTAAACCATCTGTTGCATTAAAATATACTTTTTCAATATTCATATTACTAACATTCCCTATATAATATATTTAGGTTTTTAATAAAGGTTTTACCTATAAACCTACTATCTTCTTAATAAATAATTTTATTAGACAAATCTAAACTTTTTAATTTGGTAATAATAATCTCAAACCAAATTTCCAAATTTCCATTCCGTGTGAAATATTTAATCTTGGTATTTTAAAATCATCATCATCTCTTGATGCTTTTCTATAATCATCCTTTGTTGGACCATACCTAAATGCCATTATATATCCTTTTTGTTTTAATGCTTCAATTATATTATGATTATACTCTCCAAAAGGATATGAAAATACTTTTGTTTCTGTCATATTATTATCAAATATAACAGTGTCATCTTTCATACTTATAATAGAATTTTCTTTTATAGAATTTTCATAATGTAGTCCATATGAATGTGAACAAAAATCTATATTAGGATACTCTATTTTTGATTTTTCTAATAAATTTTTTGTCATATATGTTTTAATATTCCCATCCCACTCTTCTTGCTCTGCAGAATCAATAAATTCTCCAACTAAAAAAACAGTTGCATTCATATTATATTTTTTAAGTAATGGAAATGCATAATGATAATTAGATAAAAAACCATCATCAAAAGTAATTAAAACACTTTTATATGGAATATCTATTTCTCCTTTTTTCCATTTATAAAACTCATCAATAGTTAAAGTTTTATAATTATGATCTTTTAGATATTTTAGTTGTTCTTCAAAATTATTAACATCAATTACCCAATCCTTCTCATCTGGAAAATTTGCTATTTCCTCTGCAGTTGCTAAATTATGATAGCATAAAACTGCTACCTTATGATTTTCATCAAAAAAAATAAAGCAACATATTCCAATTAATATTAATAGTATTATTCCAATTGTAGAAAAAATTATTACATTCTTTTTCAATATAAACACCTCTTCATTCGTTTTTTTAGATTATATATTAATCTATGTACAAATTCAATATATTTTATAATATAGTCATGTAAAAACATCGGATACTATGTTTATGTTTTTATTGACTTGTTTACATAAAAGTAATATAATATATATGTTAAATAATTATAGAAAGGATGTCACTAAATGAAACATTTCGACAACAATGAATTAAATCCTAATAAAATTATACGATTACTCAATAATAGAGTAGTTGTAGATAGTAATGGTTATAATTCTGAAAAGAATCGGTATTTTTACCGATATATAGCCTATAATGAATACAGTCAAAATTTATTTTTGACAAATTCAATGAACAATACAAAAACAAGAAAGTACAATATAAGTACTTTCATAAAAAAATCTTTTCTTTATGAATATTCTAAAAAAAGAAAAAAAAATGAAAGTTTGTATAAATTTAAGAAAAGATTTCTGTTGGAGATGGAAGAGCTTTTGATAACATCACCAGCTATCACAATTCAGGCAAAGGAAAAAATCAGCTATATATTAAAAAATTTTTTCTTTGCTAATATTTCAAGTAATTAACTTGAAATAAACCAAAAATTTATACTGAATCCTCAATGTTTTGTTTAACATTGAGGATTCTTTTTTATTGTATAGGGAAAATCGACTTTTTTGAAACTTATATTAACTAGATTTATTATTTCTATATACAAGCAATACTTATAATTAACATAAGCAAAATAAATTAGACATTTTTACAATAACACATTATAATAAACATATACAAATTTTATCATATTATAAAAATACAAAGGAGAATGCAACATGGATAAGACATTTAAATTGGAAAAAGAAATTTTAAATAATATTTTACAGCGAAAAATAATATCTCCATATAATAGTTTTGAAACTATTGATGGTGAATTCTTTGCGGGAAATTATTTATGTGAAAAAAATGGTCAAATTGTTGACTATTTTGACATCAAATTAATTCCTTTTTCAAAACTCTTCGAGAAAGAATTATTATCTAGCAATAATATTATTGAAAGTTTAGAAAATTCTTCTAGAAAATTCCTTAAAATTCTGTCTAGAAGTGAAGGAATTATGGAAAACGTAATATTTAAAATTTTATTTGATGTATCAGAAACTTTTAAAAAAGCTTCTGAACAAATTTACTCTCAAAATATTACTTAATTAAGTAATATTCCATACACACTTTTCCCTAACTTTTATATAAGTTAGGGATTTTTATTATTTTATATGAAAAAATTTTTTTATTAATATATTTCGTATTAGTAATCGTAAGCAATAAAAGAACTAAAGAAATTTTATATACAATAAATCTAAATTTTATTTTCTTCTGAAACTTACATTAATATAAGTTATATTAATATCTATTATAATAAGTTACTATTATAAATCTATTGACGCGTTTACATAATTTTTATATAATATATATGTATTAAATAATTTTTTATTTATAAGGAGTGCTTATTTATGAAATTTGATTTAAACCAAAATTTGAAAATTTATATCAGCAAAAACATTAAAAAAATGAAAATTTTTTTTGATGATGGTATGCAAATGCAAGCTCTTTATTTTTTCAGTAAAAATGAAGTTCCTATTGAACGGAAATTAAATTATCTGATTGATTTTATAGAACAAGACATTGAATTTATTGAAAATGAAGATAGAAGAATTCTATCACATATTGATTGTAAAGATTATTTTCTTATTTTTATAAATAAAAATAACGAAAAAGAAAATGTATTTGCTATAAAAAAAGATCAATTTATGTTTAGTAATATATTTTTCTATCTAGAAAAATACACTAAAGAAATTGATTATTTAAATGCAAGAACATTTAATTTTTTAATCGATTTGATAAATTCTTAATTTTTCCTCCAACTATAACAAGTTGGAGGATTTTATTGTTATACTAAAAAAATACACTTTTCAATTTATATTTTGCAGATTAGAATGCATAATTATAAAAATAAGTAAATCTAATAATTAATATAAGTAAATAATAATTGTATATTTTACATAATTGTATTATAATATAGTTATGTAGAGTTGTTAGTAGATTGTAAAAAGGAGAATTGCTATGTTACAAAGAAAAGATTTATATGCATTATTAAACAGTTATCCAACTATTAATTTAGAGAACAGTCATGAATTTGATTATTTGACTGTCTCAGCTAAAACTGAAGATTTAATTAATCTTCAAAAAGGTCGTTATCACGTTTTAACCGGTTTCTTTATGGTTGATAATTACGAATCAGAAGAAAAAGAAATAGGTATAGAGATTGATAACGAAAAAGTTATCAAAAGTCATCTACTTTTTGGTAATGATATCGAGGATTACATCGATATGTTATGGTATATTTTACACCAGACCCTTTATAGGGCTGTTAACAAAGGTAAGAGAGTATATAATTTTATATCTCTACATACAAAATATGATTTATTAGATCTCATTGATTTCTTTTTTAAAGAATATGAAGAAGAATCAAGAAATTATTTAGAAAGTCTAAATCTTGATGATCTTGAAGATTATAATGTTTAACCTTTTATTATTACACTCCTCTAGCTTTAATTAGCTGGGGGATTTTTTATTATCAAAAATATGTTTTTTATAATATGTATATGTATAAGTTTTACTTATAATAAGTATAAGTAATTTATTGTTGTTTAATTAACATAATATTGGTATAATATATTTAGGTAAACATTATGTTTTATTTTGAAAGGAGTTTATTCTTATGACAGCTTACGTAAAACCTTGGGAAAATTGGAGCACTTATGATTTCGAAAAATATTCAGATTTGTTTTTGAAAAAAAACAAGTGCATCGATGAAGATGCTTTTATTGAAGAATATAAACGAACTGAAAATAACATCAAACTTGCAAAAAAATATGATGATATTTTTAATGAAAATTACAATGAAATCATGGCTAACACTACTTTATTGAAACAAGAACAAAAAAAATTTTATCAGTATTACATTAATTTTGAAGAATCTACTTTTGTTCTTTATGCGTCGACTATGAAAGGAGGCGACAAATTATCTTTGACAATAAACAATATCGAAAGCAATGAAATCTTAAAAAAAATAATCAGCTCCAATATTTTCGAGTTATTATATTTTATTGTTTCAAACGAAAATTATATACAATCTGTTGATCTTGGCTCATTTGAAACCATTTCAGATTATTTGTATATATAAAAACTCCACCCCCTAGCTTTAATAAGCTGGGGGTTTTTCTATATAAAATGGAAGAACAGTGTTCTTCCATTTTATATAGAAAATAGAAAATAGCATTTTCTTATGATTCAAAAAAACTATCAAATTCCTCTGCAGATATAACTTCTTTTTCTAACAATCTTTCTGCTACTTTATCTAATATATCCATATTATTTTGTAAAATCAATTGTGCATTTTGATAAGCTATTTCTATTAATTTTCTAACTTCTTGTCCTACTACATCTTCTATATCTAATCCAAATGAATATTTATCTTCATCAGATTTTAAAGAAATTGGTCCTAATTTATCACTCATTCCATATACAGTAACCATATCTTTTGCAATTTGTGTTGCTACTTCTATATCATTACTTGCACCTGTAGAAATATCATTTAACGCCACTTTCTCTGCAGCTCTACCTCCCATTAATGCGATCATCTTTTCTTCCATTTCTGTTTTTGATATATAGTATTTATCTTCATTTGTCTTATACATTGTATATCCACCTGCTACACCTCTTGGGATTATTGACACTTCTTTTACTCCCATTTGTGTAGGTAAAAACTTACTTACAACTGCATGTCCAGCTTCATGATATGCTGTTAATTTCTTATCTTTATCAGATACTACTCTACTATGTTTTTCTATACCCACTGTAACTTTTTTAACAGCATCTTCTAAATCTTGTTTTGTTATTTCACTATGTTTTTTTCTTGTTGCTATAATTGCAGATTCATTTAAAACATTCTCTAGCTCTGCTCCTGTAAATCCAGCAGTATCTGATGCGATATCTGCAAAATTTATATCACTTGCAAACTTTTTATTTTTGCCATGTATTTTTAATATCTCTTCTCTTCCCTTTAAATCAGGTGCTGCAATAACTATCTGTCTATCAAATCTACCTGGTCTTAATAATGCTTTATCTAGCATTTCTGGTCTATTTGTAGCTGCAAGTACAATAACAGTTTTATCTGATTCAAATCCATCCATTTCTACTAGCAATTGATTCAAAGTCTGGTTATTTTCAGATTCTGCACCACTTGAGCTTGTTCTTCTAGAACCTATTGCATCAATTTCATCTATAAAAACAATACATGGTGAAATCTTCTTTGCTTTTTCAAATAATTTTCTAACTCTTGATGCTCCTAATCCAGCAAACATTTCAATAAATTCTGATCCACTCATTGAAATAAATGGAACCTTTGCTTCTCCTGCAATCGCTTTTGCTATTAATGTTTTACCTGTTCCTGGTTTACCACAAAGCAGTATACCTCTTGGCACCTTTGCACCCATTTCTTGAAATTTCTTTGGTTCTTTTAAGAAATCTACAATTTCTATCATTTCATTTTTTTCTTCGTCTAAACCAGCTACATCGTCAAATGTAACATTTGTCCTGTTTTCTTCACCTGTATATACTTTTCCTTTTTCACCTAAGCCTTGCATTTTTAACAATAAAACAAATAAAATAATTATTAGAATTGTAGGTAAGTAAGCAAAAATAGCAGAGAAAATTTGCTTTACAGGATTTACTGGCTTTTGCTCTAAGTTAATTATATTTTCATCTTCTAATGCTTTCTGTTGCACTAATTCCATAAATACTTGTACATTAGGTACAACTGCAGTTCTTTCCTCTTCTTCTCCTTTATATTTTACTTTAATTGTTTGACTTCCTGTTGTCATCTCTATCTTTTCTACATTACCAGCATCAATTTGATTAATTAATTCTGTATATGGTATATCATCTTTCTTTTCATTTTTACTTAAAAATACCCCTAGTACAACAGATATTGCAACTAACACAATCAATACAATAATTCCTATAATAAAATACTTTTTTTGATTATTTTGATTTTTCTTATTCTCCATATTATCCCTTCCTGCTTATATTTTTTAATTTGTTGGCTCAGGGGATTCCCCTTTATCACCTAATTTTTTATTTTCTTTTTTATCTTCATTATCCTTTTGTTTTTCTTCTTTTTCTTCCTCTTTTGTTTCTACTTCTGTTTCCTCATGTATTTGTTTTTGTATTTCTTGAATCTTTTGTACTTCTTCTTGTTGTTTAGTCATCTCTGTTTTCATCATCAATATTGATGTTACAAGATATATTACAGATATTGTTGTATACATTATTTGAAAATATTCTATATTGAAATTTGTAATCATTCTAACAGGTATATATATTACATTTAATAATATAGGTAAAGTCAATGAATATATAGCAATATTATATACTTGATTATTCTTCAATTTTAAATTAACTAATCTACAAGTAAAATATCCCATGATAAATAATAATAATGTTTCAAAAAGTATTGCTATAAAATATGATGTAAACATATATATTACAAATGTTAAGAATAATGATATATATAAAACAGATGGTTCTATAGTATTTATTCTATTTAACAAATCTTGTTTATTAATGCTATTATCTTCATCATTTAATAATTTTAATGCATCATCATATGAATATGTTTCTAAATTATTATTCATTGTCATCGAATTTTTAACAATTATTTCATTTTTTAGAAATACAACTCCAAAATTATATAATTCTATTTTTTTCTTATATTCTTCAATCTTACTATCCTCTATATTTTCATTTGAGTCTATAATTATAGAATAGTCAATTAATTCACTATTTTCTAATACTGTTGGTTCAGTACTTGCAGTTGTTAATGTATTATTTGATATTTGAAAATCTGGTAATTCATTTTCTATTCTCTGTTTTGAATCATTTATAAATTCAGCTGTTTTATAAGTAATTGCTAAACTAATTATTAAAGAAAATAGTAAAGTCAACTTCAACAAATATTTTAAAGATTCTGATGTCTTTTCTAATGCAAATTGACTATATTTTTCTAAATTAAAAACTGCTAATTTTAATTTTCTAAAAAAGCCTAATTTAATTTTATCCATTAAATATACTCCCTTCTAACACTACTATCAACATATAAAGGATTTATATCTAAATATACTTCATCATTAATATTAATCTCATCATTATTTGTTATATCTATAGCAATATGATACATACCTATTTTTCCCATAACAGTATATTTTTTATCATTTATAATTACTTTTAATTGTTTATTTTTAAAAAAATCTTTAACATCATTATATAAATATCTAATCTTATCTCTTATTCTATAGCTATCATGACAATTTCTAACATTAAATCCATCAGAATACCCAACTGGTATTATTGCAACTTTTGTTCTTCTTTTTGTTTTAAAAGTATTTGAATATCCAATATTAAAACCTTTAGGCAAGATTTTTATTTCTGAAATATTTGTTTTCATTATCCCTATTTTCTTTAAACCTAATTCATTTTGTACAATAATTCTTCCTAGAAATGCTGAACCAACCCTTGCTGCATTTAAATACATATTATTAAATCTTAAAAAGGCAGATGAATTACAAATATGTAAAAAACCTGTTTTTATTTTATTTTCTTGCAAATATGATACTGCATTTACAAATCTATTAAATTGTATTTTTGTCCATTTATCTTTTTTAGCAAAAGACATTGAAAAATGTGAAAAGGTTGTTACAATTTCTACATTTGTCAATTTTTTTAATGTTGTAACAGCATTTTCTAAATCATTATATACAAATCCATATCTGCCAAAACCTGTATCTATTTTTAAATTTACTTTTGATGTTACATCTAATCTCTTTGAAATTTCATCTATCTTAATTGCAGATAACTCTGATCCAATTGTTAGTATAATATTGTTTTCTATTAATAATTCAATTTCTTTATCTATACAAGTAGAAGAAAGCATAATTATAGTTTCTTTTATACCAGCTTCTCTTAATTTTACAGCTTCTTCTACAGTTGAAACACCTAGAATCTTTATACCATTATCAATAAGGAATTTTGAAAATTCAACTAATCCTAAACCATAGCCATTTCCTTTAACTATACCTATAATTTGAAATTCTATATCTTCATTGTATTCTTTACCTTCTTTTGATAAATCTTTTATTATGTCTATATTATGTTTCAAATCTTTCTTATTTATTATTAAAGCTTTCATATATTAACTCCTATTTATAACTTTTCGTTTAATTGCTCTTAATTTTCTAAAAGTTTTTTCTGAAAATTTATATAATTTATACCTTAAAGCTTTAAAAGGTATATATACTTCACCTATGAACTCCGTAAACTCTGCTCCAAACCCTTTTTTGAATCTATATAATCCATATTGAGGATGATCTTTTTCAACAACTCCTGATACTCCTCTAAAATCATACATATCAAATCCATTATCTATTGCATATTTTATCATATTCCATTGTAACAAATAATTAGGCATTAAATTTCTATGCTCATTACTACTAGCACCATATAAATACCAAACCTTATTACCATAAATTATTGGTATTATTCCAGCAATTGGCTTGTCCTCATAATATGCCATCATTAATTTCATATGCCCATTTGGAACTAATTCATCATACATTTTTTCGAAATAACTCAATGGTCTTATAATAAATCCATCCCTTTGCCCTGTTGTAACCATTATTTTGTGAAAATCTTTTAAATCATCTCTTGTTCCTTCTTTAACAATTACACCTTTTTTTATTGCTAATCTAACATTATATCTAGTTTTTTGATGAAATGCTTTAAATATATCATCTTCTGTTTTGCCTTTTAAATCTAATCTAAATACATATCTTGGTTGTATTTCCTCTCTAAAATTTTTGGCATCATCTTTTATTTTATACCCTAATTTTAAAATTATATCTCTAAATTCTTTATCATTACTTTTTATATCTGGTTCTATTATAAAAACAAATGCATTATATTTTTTGGATAATTGTTTTACACCTTCTGTTAATTGTTCTAAAACTTTTTCATTGTGTATATCACATACAGGTCCTCTTGAAGAATACATCATGTTACCGAAAATAGGTATTTTTCTAATTAATACACTTATAGAACCTATAATATTTTTATTTTCATCTTCTGCAAGTACCACTTCATTTATCCAATTACTTTTTACTTTTGCCCATTCTGGTGATTGCTGAAAATTACATCTTTCATGGTTTACAAGGAATTCCTTATATTTATCTTTACTATTTTCATCTAATATTCTCATACTATCCTCCAATATATTATATACCTATTTCCATATTTTACACTAAAAGAATATATATTACAATACTATAAGACAATAAACATTTAAACGGGCGAACGCTGTTCGCCCTCATCACAGCTCCATTATTTAATTTTCTCTATTTTAGTTCCTTCTTTACTATCTTCAATTCTATAACCATACTCTTGTATTTTATCTCTCAATTCATCTGATTTTTGCCAGTTTTTTTCTTTTCTTGCAACATTTCTTTCTTCTACTAATTTTAATACTTCTTCTGGTATGTCATCTTTTTTATCTATCTTTAAACCTAATACTCTATCAAACTCTAATAATAATTCTGCAAATTTCTTAGATTTTTTCTCATTCTTAGCTACTTCCCATACAATTCCCATTGCCAAAGGCATATTTAAATCATCATTTATAGCTTTTAAAAATCTATTTTTATAATCTAATATAACATCATCTTCAACATCTTCATTTCCTTCTAAATGTCTTCTATAACTTTCTCTTAATTTCATTAAAGATTTATTTGAAGCTTCTATAGCATCCCATGTAAAATTCAATTTATTTCTATAGTGTGATGTATAGCAAAAATACTTATATACTAATGGCTCATAACCTTTTTCAATAATATCTTTTAATAGATATACATTTCCAAGGCTCTTAGACATTTTTCCGCCATTAATAAGTAAAAATTCTCCATGCATCCAAAATCTTGCTGGTATCTTTCCTGTACAACCTTTACTTTGAGCAATCTCATTCTCATGATGTGTAGGAATTAAATCTACTCCTCCTGTATGTATATCAAACTGCTCGCCTAAATGTTTCTGACTCATTGTAGAACATTCTATATGCCATCCTGGATAACTAGGTCCCCATGGACTATCCCATTTCATAATATGATTTTCTGGAGCTTTTATCCATAAAGCAAAATCATATGGATTTTTCTTTTCTTCATCTACATCAACTCTTGCACCCGCTTTTTGTTTTCTAACATCTATTCCAGACAATATTCCATATTCATCTAATTTAGAAACATCAAAATATATCGCTGTTGATGTTTCATATGCATATCCATTAGCCATTAATTTTTTCACAAATTCTAACATATCATTTATATAATCTGTAGCTTTACATATTATTTCAGGCATATCTATATTTAATAATTCCAAATCTTTGAAAAATAATTTTGTATAATATTTTGCTATTTCTTCGGGTGTTTTTCCCTCTTCTTTTGCAGATTTAACCATTTTGTCTTCACCCTCATCACCATCTGATACTAAATGTCCAACATCTGTTAGATTCATTACATGTTTTAAATTATAGCCATTATATTTTAAAACTCTTCTTAAATTATCCATAAAAATAAATGTTCTCATATTACCTATAGTTGCATCTTTGTATACTGTTGGCCCACATGTATATATTTTCACCATATTATCTTCAATCGGTTCAAATTTTTCTTTTTTCTTTGTTAATGTGTTATAAAAAAATATATCCATACTCCCATTCCTTTCCGAGCAATTTCGCTACAATAAAATTTAATTAAAACCCCTATGTGTCATGAAAATAATAGGGGTTTTCAATCTCAACACTTTATAAAAATTTTAATAATTATATATTTTAAGTTTCATTACTAATACTGTTAGTTGTATTAGATGTATTTGTACTATTTGTGCTATTAGTACTATTTGTTGTATTTGTAGTATTTACACTATTTGTTGTATTAGTTGTATTGTCTATTGTATTATCTACAGTAGGTTCTTCTGGTTCATCTGGCTCTTCTGGTGTTACAGGTTCTTCTGGTACTTGTGCAGTATGTATTGGGCACATCTCTGTTGGAGCATTCATTTCATCGCCATATGTAGTATTCCAGCTTACATCTAATTCTTTTTCTGGTTTAGCTTTAAAATCTTTTTCCTCTGTATCTGTACAGAATTCTGTTGCTATTTTTCCACTTTCTTTACAAATTTTTATTTTTAAATGTGCATCACATTTTTGTGTTGGCTGTGTTCCCTTTATAAATACTTCTGAAGTAGTTTTTGAACAATTCTCACCTGCTAATTTTCCAGATTCTTTACATATAGTTGCAGTTACTATATCATCAGGTCTTTCATATCTTTTCTTTTCTAACCCACTATGTATTTCTTTCATTATATTTGACCATATTTGTCCTGCTGGATTTCTACCAGACCATAGAATTTCTTCTAGTTGATCATATCCAAACCATGTAGCTGCTGCATAATATGGTGTAAATCCACAAAGCCATCTATCATAACTATTATTTGTTGTTCCTGTTTTTGCTGATACATCCATTCCAGATATTGCACAATATGTTGCTGTTCCTGTTAAAACTGGTTGTGTTAATATACTTTTTGTTATATAAGCTGCTTGTTTTGTTATTGCCTCTTCTTGCTTTTGCGTTGGTTCTAACACTACATTACCATTTTCATCTGTAACACTTGTGTAGAATATTGGAGATACATATAAACCATCATTTGCAATTGTTCCATAAGCTGCTGCCATTTCTAATGGACTTATACCATCTGATATACCTCCTATTGCAAGAGGAAGTGATTCATCATCTTTTTTATCATCTTCACCGTGTTTATATAATGTAGATACACCCATTTTTCTCATATAATCAATTGATTTTCCTGGTGTTAATTCAACCATTATTTTTAATGGTACCATGTTTTGTGAATAAGCAATAGCATCTCTTACTGTTAAAAGTCCTCTATATACATTATTATCATTTTTAGGACTATATGTTGCACTAAAAGATGTTTTTCCATCATAATATACTGTTCCTGCTGTAATTATTTTTTCATTAATTGCTGGTGCTATAGTAGATATTGGTTTTGTTGCAGAACCTGGCTGTCTTACCATTTGAGTTGCTCTATTTAAATTACCAGTAGATGTTTTTTCTCCTAATCCTCCAACTAATCCAACTACATGACCACTTCTATAATCAATTATAACCATTGCTGCTTGTGTTGTAGCATATGTATCTGTGTCATTTCCATCTTCATCTTTTAATTTTGTTTTTTTAGATTTTTTTACATATGTGTCTTTTGCAAACTCTTCTTCCATTATACTTTGTATTCCGCTATCCTGTGTTGTATGAATTGTATATCCGCCACTTTGAAGTTTCATTTTTGCAAAATTTTCATCCCAACCGTTTTTTTCTGCTAAGTCTTTTACAACTTGATTTATTGCAGCTTCTGTTAAATATGAATATGTATTTTCTACTGTTTTACCTTTTTGGAAATTCAATCCCTCGTTAACCTTAGCAACAGCTCCATCATGTTCTTCTTGGTTTATCTTTCCTAATTCTAGCATTTTATTTAAAACAGTTTTTGTTCTATTTTTTATTAATTCACTTTTTTCATCTGTCATATTTGTAAATGGATTATATTTATTAGGTGAATGGTTTATTCCTGCTAAAAATGCACACTCTTCTAATGTTAAATCTCCTACGTTTTTATCAAAATAGTATTTTGCACCCATTTGTACACCGTGATTTCCTGGTCCACCTACAAATAGAATATTTAAATATAACTCTAATATTTGATCTTTAGAAATTAATTTTTCTATTTGATATGCTTTTGACATTTCTTTTATTTTTCTTATAATACCTTCTATACCACTATCTTCTTTTTCATTTGTTATATTTTTTACTAATTGCTGTGTTATTGTACTTCCACCAAATGATGATTGACCTCTATTAAATACATATGTAACTGCAGCAGCTAAAGTTCTTTTTATATCAACACCATGATGTTTTTCAAATCTTTCATCTTCAATTGCTACATATGCATCTGGCAAATATTTTGGCATATCAGACAATGTAACCTTTTGCCTTATCTCCTCTCCTGCCATAGTTCCTATATTATTTCCGTCTTTATCTAATATTACAGTATTCATATTTGATATAATAAGATCCTCTTTTGTTATCTTGAAGTCATCTCCAAACAATCCATAAAATATGCCTGCAACAATACCTGCACCTATCAAAATACAGAATACAAAAATTACTATTAATATTTTTATTATAAGCATAAGTTTTGGATGTTTTTTACTAAATTTTTCTTTATTCTTTTTAGTTTTATATACTTTTGTTTTGTCTACTTCTTCTTTTTTACTATCTTTACTTTTTTTATTATTATCCATTGTATCCTCCTTGTAAATTTTGATACGAACTTATTATAATACAAATCATCTAGTTTTTAAAGTTTTTTTACAAAATTAATTCATCTAGTATATCATCTACACTCGTAACCAATTTTGCTCCTTGTTTTATTAAAGAATTAGTTCCTTCTGAATTAACACTATTTATATTACCTGGTACTGCAAAAATTTCTTTTCCTTGTTCCAATGCAAAATCCACAGTAATAAAACTTCCGCTTCTTATTTTCGCCTCTGTTACTAGCACACCACTTGACAAAGCACTTATAATTCTATTTCTTTTTGGGAAATTAATTGGAATTGGCTTTGTACCAATAATATATTCAGAAATTATTAAGCCATTATTTTTTATAATGCTATTATATAAATTTTCATTTTCCTTTGGATAAATTACATCAATACCAGAGCCCAATACAGCAATAGTATTTCCATTTGCCTCTAGAGCACCAATGTGTGCATATGTATCAATTCCTCTTGCTAATCCACTAATAATAGTAATATTTTTTTTAGCCAAATTATATGCAAATTTTTTTGTAACCACCTTTCCATATGAAGAACACAGCCTACAACCAATAATTGATATTGATTTTTTATATATTAAGTCAATATTACCCTTTAAATATAATAATATCGGTGGATCATATATATTTTTTAAACTATTCGGATAGTTTTCATCATTTATTGATACTGTAATTATATTATTCTTTTTAATATAATACATTATATTATCAAGATTTTGTTTATAATATATATTTAATATTCTATCTATATCTTCTTTATTTAAATTTATCTTCTCCAAATCTTTTTTATCTAAATACCATATTCTTTCAGGCTCTTTAAATATTTTTAATAATTTATAAATTGTATCTAAACTTAAATTATCAATACTTGAAAGCCAAACCCAGTATTTATTAGACATTTATTTTCCTTTCCTGCCCCCTTAACAAAATTCTTCAAACACTAAATTAGCTAAATCTATACCTTTATTAGTTAACTTTATATTATTATCATTTATCTGTATTAAATTCATATCTATTAGTCTACTTAATTCATCAGAAAAAACATCAAAAACATCTTTTTTGAATTTATTGTAAAATTCATCTATATTTATGCCTTGAATCTTTCTAAATCCCAAAAACATATATTCCTTCATTTTCATCTCAATATTTTGTTTTTCGTGAAATATTATATTTTCAATATCTTTATTATTTTTAAAATTATTTATATATTCATCAATATTATCTATATTTGAATATCTAGCACCATCTGTATATGAATGTGCTGCTACTCCAAATCCCATATACTCTTCTTGATTCCAGCAAGCTAAATTATGTCTTGATTCACATCCTTTTTTTGCAAAATTTGATATTTCATAATGTATATATCCATTTTTTTCTAAACTATTTTTTAATTTCCAATACATTTGTCTTTCCATGTTTTCATCTGGCAGTTCCAAACTATTATTTTTATATTTCTCAAACATTTTTGTATTTTCTTCTAACATTAATGAATATATAGATATATGTTCTGGAGATAATTTTTTTATTTCTATTATTAAATTATCTATATCTTCCATTTTTTGATTTGGTAAACCTATTATAAAATCCAAATTAATATTTTCAAATCCAATCTTTCTAGCTAAAGTATATGTGTCCAGAAATTCATTATAATTATGTATTCTTCCTATACTAATTAATAAATTATCATTATTACTTTGAACACCTATACTCAATCTGTTAATTCCAATATTTTTATAATCTAATAATTTTTGCTTGTCAACTGTTCCTGGATTTAATTCAATTGTTATTTCTATATCTTTATCTATTTCAAATTCTTTCTTTATCAGGTCTACAATAGCTACAATATGTTTACTATCAATATATGATGGAGTACCTCCTCCTATGTATATAGTATTTATTCTAAAAGGCTTTATGAGTTTACATTCTATATCTTTTCTTGCACCCTCTGCTGTTTGGTATATTTCTTTTTTTATATATTTTATATATTCTTCTATTTTTTCTGTTTTATTTTCATAAGATACAAAATCACAATAAGAACATTTTTTCTTACAAAATGGTATATGAACATATATTCCTATATCTCTCATTTTTCTTCTTCCTCTCTTAATTTTTCAGCAAACTCTGATATTTTTTTAAATCTATAATTTACACCAGATTTTCCTATAGGATTTTCAAGCATTTTTCCTATTTCAGTTAATGTACTATGTTCATTTTTTAATCTTATTAAAGCAATTTCTTGCAAATTCTTAGGTAATAAATTAAATTTATTTTTACTTATTATGTACTTTATATCATTAATCTGTAATACAGAGACATTTATAACTTTATTTAAATTTGCTGTTTCACAATTAACTAATCTATTAACAGAATTTTTCATTTCTTTCATAACTCTTATTTCTTCGAAATCCAAAACTGATTTTTTAGCTCCTATTAATGCTAAAAATCTAGATATCATATCTCCATCTTTAATATATACAGCATATTTACCATTTCTAATAATAAGTTTTATATTTATATTAAAAATACTCAATATTTCTGATATTTCATTAATACTATTTTCATTTTTCAATAATATCTCTAAATGATTTTCTTTATCAGGATTATTTATTGAGCCTCCTCCCATAAAACATCCTCTTATAATCGCTCCTAAAATATTTATATCTTTGCTTTTTTCAATATTCAAATTTATAACATCTGTAATTATTGTAATATACATTTTCCCACGTATATCTGTTTTATATTTTATATTTAAATTGTTTAGAATCTTATTGTATCTATATATATTATCTTCATTTTTAGTTGTAAATTTTAAATTCGTATTTTCATCACTTACATTATTAGTTAAAATATATCCATAAAGTTCAGCCTTAAGTTCTTCTTTTTTTACATAATTATTCATTTGACTCAATTCTTTTTTTACATCTTCTGAAAAAGACATATATTATCCTCCATTATAATTACAAACAATTATTCTATCATTATTTCCATAATCTTTTTTGCTATAAACATTTATATATCCATTTTGCATTAATATATCCGTTACATCTTTTTTTTGATCAAAACCAATTTCAAAACATAAAAATCCATTTTTATTTAAAAATTTTTTTGAATCCTTTATAATTGTTTTATAAAACTTTAACCCATCTTCTCCTCCATCTAAAGCTATTATTGGTTCATTTCTTACTTGTATATCTAATTCTGGAATAACATCTTTTTTTATATATGGAGGATTAGAAACTATTAAATCAAATTTTTCATTAATATTATTAAACAAATCTGACTCTATAAATTTTATATCTACTCCAATTTTCTTGGCATTTTTTTTTGCCACACTAAGTGCATTATTACTAATATCACTAGCAGTCACTACAATATCCTTCATATATTTTTTCAGAGAAATTGCTATTGCGCCACTTCCAGTACATAAATCTAATACTTTTACTATGTTATTTTTTTTAATTATGTTTATAACTTCTTCTACAAGTATTTCAGTATCACATCTTGGAATTAAAACATTTTCATCTACATAAAATTCTAATCCCATAAAATATGCTTTGTTATTAATATATTGTATTGGTTTTCCATTTAAAAAACTTTGTATACTTTGTATAAATCTCTTGAAATTTTCTTCCTCTACTTCATCTAAATAATGAACTTTTATATATACATTATCTTTATTTAAAATCTCTGCTAATATATATATACAGATATTTCTATAGTTATCAAAATTTTTTAATTTATCATAACCCCATTCTAAACATTCTTTTATATTCATATTTACCTCTCAAACACCATTATTATATCAGCATAATGCAATATATGCAAAGATATTTTGTTTTATTTAATTATGATTTATAGATTTTGATTAGCCATTCATTTGCGACTGAAAATCGCACAACGAAAACAGGGAGGAAAAACCCCCCTATATAATCTTATTTAGTTTTACGTAAAGTCATCCAACCAATTCCCATCAAATAACCAATTGATGGGCTTGTAATTTCACTTGCTTTCATAATAGGATTTTCTCTACCAAAACAATAGAAAGATCCACCCATTAATACAAATCTATCAGTTGAAAAAATCTTATCTGGATCTTGAACAATTTTACTTAAATTAGCTAAATCATAGAAATCTCCTACAGGATTGCTTGCTGTCATTTCTAGTCTATGACGACTTTTGAAACTATCCCAATAATTTCCCAATTTTTTTGAATCATCAACTAATTCTTTTAGAGTTGCTTCTTTTTTTTCAAGCCTTTTTGCTTGTAGTAGAGCATACTCATAAATTGTTCCCATTCTACTTTCATACTGTTCAGAAAATTTCTCGAATTTTTCATTCCACCACTTTGCCGACTTACTAGTAGCAGGCTCTTTTTTAGGCACATAAACTATATTATTTTTTTCATCCAATGAAGGATCCATAACTGGACAAATAAAATCTTTATTTTTTCCATCTTTTATTATTTGTTTAATAAAATTCAAAAATTCTTCCTGTTTTTCATTTTCAACCTTTCGTTTTAAAAAAGGTTCTTCTAAAGTCCAATTACTTACTTCTATAAGCCGAAACTTTTCATTTTTTTTAGTAGTATTACTAGATGAGTCTATCATTAAAATCCCTCCAAAAATTTTTTTAATAATATGCATGAATATATACTGTAAAAAGGAGTTGTTTAAAAAACACTACAATAATTATACTATAAAAAAAATATATAAGCAAATCTCAAGACTATTTATCAGTAATGCAAGTTTTATAATATAGCGATTTTTATATTAAAACAACTATATAATGTAAAAAGCTAATTAATATTTTCATACTAACTAGCTTTTCTATCAAATTATATTTTTACAATTCCACCAATGATTTTATTTATATCGCTATCTATTTCAGGTATTATTTCTGCTCCACCAGCAATTATAATTAAATCATCTTTTACAAGTTTTCCTTCTTCTTTTAATATATCTATTCCTCTATGTATCATTGTATCAACATTTTTATTTGATTCTACTAATATTGGGTATACATTCCATTGTAAATTTAATTGTCTCCATACTCTTTCATTATCTGTAATTGCAAATATTGGGCATTTTGGAGTATATGAAGATACTATTCTTGGTGTTGAACCAGATTCTGTATATGTAACAATTGCTTTTGCTTTTAAATTCATTGCACTTACACATACACCATTATATATATTAAATCTAAATTCTCTATTTTCTAAATCATAATCTCTTTGTTTAAATCTGTGCCAATAATTTATTGACTCTTCTGTTGTAACAGCAATTTTATTCATCATTTCAACACATTCCACTGGATATTTTCCATTTGCACTTTCTCCTGAAAGCATAATTCCACTAGATAAATCAAATATAGCATTTGAAACATCACTAACTTCTGCTCTTGTTGGTCTTGGATTTCCAATCATAGAATCTAACATTTGTGTAGCTGTTACTACTATTTTTCCTTCTCTATATGTTTTCTTTATAAATTCTTTTTGAATAATTGGAACTTCTTCCATTGGTATTTCTACACTTAAGTCTCCTCTAGCAACCATTATACCATCTGAAACTTTTAATATTTCATCGAAATTATCTACACCTTCTCTATTTTCTATTTTAGAGATTATTCTTATTTTTTCTCCACCATGTTCTGATAATAATTTACGAATATCTAATACATCTTGAGCTTTTCTAACAAAAGATGCTGCTATAAAATCAAATCCTGCTTGTGCACCTTTTATTAAATCATCTTTATCTTTTTCAGTCATAACAGGTAAATTTAAACTTACACCTGGTATATTAGCACTTTTTCTATTGCTAATTGGACCACCATTTAATACTTTGCAATATACTTTATTATCTTTTATTTCAATAACTTCTGTTCCTACTAGACCATCATCAATTAAAATTTTATCACCGATTTTTACTTCATTAGCTAAATTTTTATAACTTACTGTAAATTCTTCTTTAGTTCCTAATATTTCTTCTGGTGTTAATGCAAATACATCGCCTTCTTCTAAGAAAACTTTACCTTCTTTAAATTTGCCAATTCTTACTTCTGGACCTTTTGTATCTAATAAAAGAGCTATTGGTAAATTTAATTCTTTTCTTAGTTTTTTAATTAGTTCGATTTTTGGCTCTTGTTCTTCATAATTTCCATGTGAAAAGTTAATTCTTGCAACATTCATACCTGCAAGCATTAATTTTCTTAAAGTTTCCTCATTGTCACTTGCTGGACCTATTGTACATATAATTTTTGTTTTTCTCATACTAATCAATCTCTCCTTTTAAATATTATTTAGTTATCCATTTTACTAAATTCAAATTTTGTTGGTCTAATAACATATAATGTTTAGGAACTACTCTAAAAGTATACCCGTATTCACCACCTGTTGTCAACTCTATCTTTGCTTTATATGTATATCTTTTTTCATTTTCATCTGATTTTATAAGTTTCATCGGTATAATTTTTACTTCATCTAAAGTACCATTATCCATAATTTTTCCAAAATATGCTTCAACTTCTATACTTTCTACTGATATATTAGGCAATTTAACTTGGCAATTTACTTCAATTGTGTTTCCAGCATCTAATTTTTTATTATTTACATTATCAAACTGTGTAATTTCAATATCGTTCCAATTTAATTTTAAATCTCTTTTCCATTGATTAAAATCTGAAATTGTATCTAAATTTGAAAAATATTTAGTTGATAAGTCATATAAAGGCATATATAATTTTTCCATATAATCAACAAGCATTCTTGCTGTACTAAATCTTCCTGCATTAGATTCTATAGAGCTTTTCATATATCTTATCCATTCTCTTGGTAAACCTTTATCATCTCTATTATAATATGCTGGAATTATTTCATTTTCTAATATATCATATATACTATTACTATCAGCTATATCTTGTTCTTCATATGAAGAATATTCTTTATTTGAGCCTATAGCCCATCCATTTTTTCCATTATATCCTTCTGCCCACCAACCATCTAAAATACTGAAATTAACTACACCATTTATTGATGCTTTTTGTCCACTAGTACCAGATGCCTCCATTGGTCGTCTTGGATTATTAAGCCATACATCTACACCACTTACCAAATATCTTGCCATTTCTATATTATAGTTTTCTAGTATAAATATTTTTCCTTTGAATTGAGGAACCATTGAAATCTCATGTATATATTTAATTAGATCTTGTCCTTCTTTATCTGCAGGATGCGCCTTACCTGCAAATACAAATTGAACTGGTTTGTCCTTATCATTACATATTTCTGTTATTCTTTCTATGTTTTTAAATATCAAATTTGCTCTTTTATATGTGGCAAATCTTCTTGCAAATCCAATAGTTAATGCATCTGGATTAAAATTTGAAACTATTTCTTTTAATGTTTCATAGCTTATTCCTGTATTTTTTAATCTGCTTATTTCATTTTGCTTAACTAATTCCATTAGCTTTACTTTTCTCTCGTTATGTGCCTCCCATAACTCTTCATCTGGAATACTTTTTATATTTTTCCAAGTAGATTCTAATTGTATATTATCTTGCCAATAAGGAACTAAATATTTATTATATAATCTCTTTATATTTGGTGCTAACCATGAACAAGTATGAACTCCATTTGTAACATATGTAATAGGTGCCTCTTTCGTAGCTATATTTGACCATATCTCACCAAATAATTCTTTAGATACCTCACAATGTAACTTACTAACACCATTTTTCTTTCCAGAAATTTTTAATGCAAGTATTCCCATATTAAATCCAGGTTCTAATCCTTCTCTACATTTCATTCCTAATCTTAAAAATCTATCCCTTGGAATACCTAATTTACCCCAAAATTCTCCAAAATATTTATCTATTAATTGTATATCAAAAATATCATTTCCCGCAGGAACTGGAGTATGTGTTGTAAATACAGTTTTTGCTGAAACAATATCTCTTGCTATATTAAAAGATACTTGTCTATCTTCCATTGTTTTTCTCATTAATTCCAAAGTCAAAAATGATGAATGTCCCTCGTTCATGTGATATATAGTTGGCTTTAAATTTAATTTACTTAATAGTCTTGCTCCACCTATTCCTAAAATAATTTCTTGTCTTATTCTTGTTTCTTTATCTCCACCATATAATTTTAAAGTTGTTTCTCTATATTCTTTTCTATTTTTAGGTATATCAGAATCCATTAAATATAATTTAACTCTTCCAACATTTATTTGCCATACTTTAACAAATACTTCCTCACCATAAAACTTAACTGAAACTAATAAATCTTCACCTTTCTCATTATGAACAGGTGTAATTGGTAAATTAGTTATATCTAAGTTTTGATAATCAGATTTTTGTATTCCATATTCATTAATCTTTTGATCAAAATATCCATTTTTATATAGCAATCCAACACCAACAAGAGGAATACCTAGGTCACTTGCAGATTTTAAATGATCACCTGAAAGTATTCCAAGACCTCCTGAATATATTGGTATTATCTCATCTAATCCATATTCAGCAGAAAAATATGCTATTAGATTTTTATCTCTTGTATTTGGATATTTATTATCATACCATGTATTAGTACTATGCATATAATTATCGAAATCTGAAACACTTTTATCATATTTCTTTAAAAAATCTGCATCTTCTGCTAATTCTTCTAATCTTTCTTGACTAACCAATTTTAAAAATTTTACAGGATTTCTACCAACTTCATACCATAAATTTTTGTCTATTTGTTTAAATAATTCCAAAAAGTCTGTATTCCAAGACCACCATAAATTATTTGATATTTCATCTAACCTATTTATCCTTTTTGGTAATTGTGGATTAACAGTTATTCTGTTAAATACATACATAAATTTTCCTCCTCTGTATATTAACCTTTTTATCTTCACGTTTAACATACTAATTATATATTATGATGAGTATTTGTCAATATTTTTTACTCAATTTTGCAGAAAAATCAAAATTTGATATTTTTCTATAATAGTGTTATAATTATGTTAATTATATATTTTTATGAAAGGAGCGATTTCAAATGAAATCCTCGAAAACAGTCGAAAGAATAAATAATAGAATTTTGGTAACGATTCCACTTTTAGTCATGAGCGGTTTTACCGCAATAATGACCATTGTTTGTAACGGTGCTCTTTTCATTGATGGTGGAATCAATTATTTTCATCAATTTTTAAGCAGTTCTATACTTCCTATAGAATTTTGCTTAAGCATTCCTATTTTTGGTTTGATATTAATTTATCACCATAAATTAATATCTATCAAGCAAAAAATCGAAGAAAGAAGTTGACAAATGTCAACTTCTTTTTATGTAATTCTTGATTTTATTATAAAAAAATAGTATAATATTTACATAATATTTTTTAAAGGAGTTGTTCATCATGTATAGCAAAATTATTCGGAAATTAGTACCTCAGCAGTTTATTGATTTCTGGTTGTTCTTTTATTTTTTATTATTAGTATTTATTTTTTTGCCTATTATATTTTGCTATATAGCAAATATTTTAGGATATAGTTTTCAGCCATATAGTATTAATATTTTAGAGGTAAATACTATAGTTTCAAATTGTTTATTTGTATTTTCTTTAATTGCTTCAATTATTTTAATTGGAGTTATTAGAGAAATTTACAAACTCTATTTTAAGTGTTTTTAAATTTAAAGGAGGCAAAAAAAATGAGAAACAATCAGAAACAACGTACTATCCGGAAATACAAATTGTATATGTATGCATATACAATTATTTGCTTGATCTTACTTTCATGTTTGTTTTTATTAACAAATAAGATCTTGTTTGAGCTATTAGGTCTCCCAAATATTTTAGAGACCTTTACAGTCGTAAATAGTATACATATGTTTATGGCTGTTGCTTTCGTTATTCTTTTATTAATGATGTTATTCATTCTCATAAGTGCAATTGCACTCATTGATAAAAGAATAAAAAAAATAAAAAAAATAAATTAACTCCTAGCTGTACTAACATATGTTAGTACAGCTTTTTCATGCAATATGAAAACCATACTTTCTGATTTGTTCTACACATAAAACTTAATATTTATATTAAATATACATATTATATAAATTTCCTCATATTATTTATAAACGATACTTTTTTGATTGGAGGATTTTAATGTTTGTATATAATTTTAATTTAAATAAATCAAAAATTTTCAAAATTATCTTTTTTATTATTGTTATTATACTTATAATATTCTTTTCTATATCTGCATTTAAAATATTTAGTTCTGCTTTAAGTTCTAAAAGTGATGTAGACACTTGCTTGCCAAACGAACATATTGCAAATATCTCTCCTGAAAATTATACTAATGTATTAAAAGCTGTTCATGAAAATATTGATACATATATAGGTCAATCAATTAAATTTAGTGGTTATATTTATCGTGTACAGGATTTTTCAAGTGAAGAATTTGTGCTTGCAAGAGATATGATTATAGATTCAAATAATCAAACTCTTGTTGTAGGTTTTTTATGTAAATATTCTCAAGCAAAAAACTTTCAAGATAAAACATGGGTTGAAATAACAGGTAAAATAACAAAAGGAAATTATCATGGCGAAATACCTGTAATAGAGATTGAATCTATAAAAAATATTGATAAACCAAAAACAGAATTTGTATATCCTCCTGATGATACATATGTTCCTACTTCTGTATTAATATCTAGAAATTAATGTTGTGGTAAAAAAAGAGATTTCCTATAATTAAAAAAATTAAATATACTTTTTATGAAGTAACAATTCGTGGGGACCAGCAAGCTTACAGTCTGTTTTACAGACTGTGCGATGCTGGGAGTTACAAATAAAAAGTTATATTTAATTTTTTTATATTACTTTTATTAAGCTGTAACATTAATTTTCTAGATATTACTTTCTTTCGAAAATACTTTTTACAACACCTTTATCAATTAAAGTTCCATATAAATTTTTTATTATAATCATTGCAATTGGTCCAATTAATAAACCCAATATTCCTATTACTTTAAATCCTGTATACATTGCAATTAATGTAAAGATAGGATGTATTCCTATTTTTTTGCTAACTATTTTAGGTTCTAAGAATTGTCTGACAACAGATAATATGGCAAAAATTATTAATAATCCTATTGCTAATCTTATATCACCATTAATAGCTGATATAAATGCCCATGGTACCAAAATTGTACCTGAACCTAATATTGGGAGTGCATCAACAAAACCAATTCCTATTGCTACAAGTAAAGGATATTGTACATTCATTCCCATTTTCTGAAGTATATATAAACCTATTAATATCTGAAAAAATGCTATAATTGCAAGTATTGCCTCTGCTTTTAAATAATTTCCTAAGCTCGATAACAGTCTTTTTAAATGAAGTGTTAATTTTTTTACCCATTTTTTAGGAAAATGGTGTTCTATTTGATCTAATATATATAATCTATCTGCACATATAAAATATGTTGCAAGTAATGTTACAACTACATATATTCCTATTGTTGGTAATGATGTTATTACTTGTATTATCGAATTTAAAATTCCTTTTAAACCATTTGATACAACAGAAAGCACATCGCTTGTTGAGTTTTGTAATAATTGTGTAACTTCTGGTGGTATATTAAATCTTTCAAAATTTATATTTCCTATAAAAGATTGAAATAAATTATATATTTTATCTGTATATATGTTTAATGATTGCAACAATTCCGACGATTCTGATATTAAAACAGTTATCCCCCACGCAATTATTCCTATTATGATAGTAGACACTGTTATTAATACTATTATTGCTGATGTTTTTCTTTGTAGTTTTGTATATTTTTTTACAAACCTTATTATAGGTTCTATTAAACTTGCTATTATAAAAGCTATTAAAAATGGCATATAGAATATAGACAATTTAACAACTAAAAAAAGTAAGAGTATACTAAGTAATAATAAAATTATTCTTTTAAACACTTTACTTAAATAGCCCATATCAATAATCAAATTCCTTACCTCCGTTTTAATTTACTAACTTTACCATTTTTAATTACATTTAATATATTAGCATATATTTTTATATTTTACAATATATGGTAATATATCTTTAAAAAATATGAGGTAATAAATACCTCATATTTAAAAAGTTCCACTTGTCTTCTTTCAAACACTAATACTTTATCATCCTTTTTACTATGAACAATCAAGTTTTGTTTTCGAGTTTCAAAAATATTATAAAGTTCTTCAAAACTCTCTTTAACTAAAATCTTTTCTCCACTTTTTAACATTACATATGCTCGTGTATTTCTTGGCATATTTCTCACTCCTTATTAATGTAGTTAGTTTTACACTGTGTACGAGCCTCATAAGAAGTTCTCCTAAATTAATTACCATATTTATTATAATCCAATATTTACATAATATCAACTTTATATTTAGCAATTATTTTTATCTGCTTTTCCTCTACAATCACATATACAATCTAATAATTCTCCAACTCTTTCATCTTTACATTCAGGTGTTTGAGCTAAATTTCCTAAAGTAACTATTCCAACAACTTTTTCATCTAGCACTATTGGAACTCTTCTTATTTGATTTTTTGCCATTATATCAGCTACACTATTTATATCTGTATCTGGTGAAGCTTTTATTACTTCAGTTGTCATTATTTCTGAAATTGGTGTTGTCTTGTTATCTTTATCACATGCAATTCCTCTTAATATTATATCTCTATCTGTTACAATACCTACAATTTTTCCTGATTTCTCACATACTGGAACACATCCTATATGATTATCCCCCATTAATTTTGCTACATCACATATACTAGCTTCTGGCTTAACACATACAGTTTGATCACACATACAATCTTTTACTCTCATATTTTTTAACCTCCACAAAATTTATATATATGTATTCTTTACATTTATGTAATTATTATTCAAAAAAATCTCGACAAGCGAGATTTTTTTTACATTCTAAATTTTAAAAATATAAATCATTTATATATGAATCAGCACCTTGTGTTAATACACTATTTCTCATTGGAAAAGGTGGTCTTCCCATTCCAGGTCTTGGTGGATATGGAGGTCTATTATTAGGCATATTAGGTCTCATACCTGGTCTCCTATTACCTAGTAATTCCCTTAAAATTAAAATTTTAATTAAATCTCTTAATGTATAATTATTTGGTCTGCTCCTTTTTTCTTCTGTTTCTTTTGCTATTTCTTGTGTCTTTGTTTTTGAATTATTTCTTACCTCTATTTTTACTTCTGTACCTTTCCTAGTTTCATTTTCATCTTTTTCTACACATTCATATATCTCATCTACCATTTTTTCTAATTGTTCTGCTGTTAATGGCATACGTGTATTTGAAGTAATTTTACATACCATTGGATATACAATTTTATAAATTTCTGGATACATATTTTCTAATTCTGAATTATTTCTATTTGAATAATAATTATCATAATATGTATTATTACTATTTTCTCTATTTCTTGTATATCCTAATACATCACGCATATATTCTTCATAGCTATTGTAATACATAATATATACCTCCTTATTTTGATATATATTATTATTCATATTACATAAATTTTGTGAATAATTACTTATCCATTAGTTTATTAACTATTTCTTTAAAGGCATTTCCTCTCTCTTCAAAATTTTTATATAAATCAAAGCTTGCGCTTGCAGGTGAAAATAATACAATATCATCTTTTTTAGCTAATTTACTAGCCAATTGTACTGTTTCATCTAAAGAATTGCATTCATAAATTTCTACCTTCTTATTCTTCTTATTCATTGCATTTATTGTTGCCTCTTTAATTTTATTTGCTGTTTGACCCATTAAAATTAATATTTTTACATTATCTACTATTGGTTCACCTATTGGTGTATAATCCAAATGTTTATCATATCCACCAGCTATTAATATTAAATTTTTATTAAAAGAATTTAAACCTGCAATTGTTCTTGTTGGACTTGTACCTATTGAATCATTATACCATTTCACTCCATTTAGTTCTTTTACAAATTCTAATCTATGTTCTACTCCTTTAAAATTTTTAATTGTATCTACTTGTGTTTCTGTATCTACTAATCCCTTTGTAGCAGCAATTGCAGCACAAGCATTTTCATAATTATGCTTTCCTCTAAGTTTCATATTTTTAGTATTTAATATATGTTTTCTTAATTTATTATCACATATTTTTATTATATCCTCATCTAGTATTACTCCATCATTTAATTTATGATTCCTACTGAAAAATATTACTTTACCATTTGCTTCTTTTTCAAATTCTCTTGTAATATCATTATCATAATTTAATACTAGTGTATCTTTATCTGATTGATATTTAAAAATATTCTTTTTTGATTCTATATATTCTTCATAAGATTTGTGAATATCTAAATGATTAGGTGAAATATTTGTTATAACTGCAATATTTGGACTAGTTTTCATATTCATCAATTGAAAACTACTTAATTCTAATACAACCACATCTTCTGGTTTCATTTCTCCTACTTTTGAAAAAAGTGGAATTCCAATATTTCCTCCTAAGTAGCAATTATAACCTTTATTTTTTATAATATTATATATTAAACTTGTTGTAGTCGTTTTTCCATCACTACCAGTTACACCTATTATTAATCCTGGACAAAGTTCCATTAACATCTCTATTTCAGATGTTAGTATTGCACCTCTTGATAATTCCTCAATTATTTCTGGCAAATCTGGTCTACAACTCGGGCTACGAAATATTACATTAAAGTCTTTTAATTTTTCTAGATATTTATCTCCAAATGCATATTTTATTCCTTTTATCTTTATATTTTCTAAAATATTTTCATCAATTTTATCTATGTCTCTTTTATCAAAAACTGTAATATCTGCTCTTAATTCATATAAAAAATCTATTAATGGAATATTGCTAACACCTAATCCTATCACTGCTACTCTTTTGTATTTTATATAATTACAAAACTCTTCTAATTTATCATTTTTATATTCCATACTATCACCCTTTAAAATTAATATATATAATATTTTATATATTTAATTAGAAATGTTGCATTCTCTAACTAAATTTATTTCATTAAAAACTTTATTTGTAGATTCTTCAACATTACTACAATTTGTTACATCAATTATTTTAGTATTATCAGAAATTTTATAAAAGCCTGATTTTCTTTGCAAATCATCTCTTTCTTCTATATGTTTTTTTATTTCTTCAATACTTATATCGTTATTATACTGACTTCTTTTTCTTTTAGCTCTTTCTTCAATATCTGCTACAATAAAAAAATGATAATCTAAATTAGGATATATATCCATTAAACCTCTTCCTGAAACTATTACATTATAATTTTGTCTCAACATATTTATTAAATTTCTTGCAAAATCGAATAATTTAGAATTATCTGCTATTCCTCCTATTTGAGAAACAGCAATTGAAGATGCCCTAGATTGTAAATCTTCCTCTTTTATTTTTTCTCCATCACAATAAAAAACACTCTCTTTATTTTCTATTCTTATTTCTATTTTAAGCATATCCATAACTTTTTTTATATCTATATGATTTAAATTTTTCTTAAGTTCATCAAGTTTTTCTCCGTTTTTTAATAATATGTACATTATAGCTCTATATAGATTTCCTCCATTTAGTAATACAGATCTTGGTATAATATCAAGTAGACGTCTGCAAATGCTAGTTTTACCTGCTCCTACATATCCTTCTATACCTATAACTAAATTGTTTTTATAATTTTTTTCTTCCATTTATATATCCTCCTAAATTTATAATATTATATCTTATTTTTGTTATATAAACAAATTATTTTTTAATTTACATACATATTTTTAAATTTTTTATGCAAAATATAATTGTCAAAAGGAGGTGTTTTACCGAATGGAAAACAAAAATAATAATAACGAAAAACAAAACAAAAACAATAAAAAACAAAATAAAAATAATAAAGAACAAAATAACAATTCAAATAACTAATGCATAATACAATAAAAAATCTCGTTAATCGAGATTTTTTATTGTATACAATTATATTATTCTAAATACTTCTTTAAAAATTTTCCTGTATATGATCTATCATTTTTACAAATTTGTTCTGGAGTACCTATTCCTATAATCTGTCCTCCTCTTTCTCCTCCTTCAGGTCCTAAATCTATAATATGATCTGCAGTTTTTATTAAATCTAAATTATGTTCTATTACTATAATTGAATTTCCCGCTTCAACTAATCTTTGTAAAATATCTACTAATTTGTGTACATCTGCTATGTGCAAACCTGTTGTAGGTTCATCTAATATATATAATGTTTTTCCCGTTGACCTTTTTGACAATTCTGTTGCTAATTTTACTCTTTGAGCTTCTCCACCTGATAAAGTAGTAGAAGATTGTCCTAATTTTATATAACCTAATCCTACATCATATAATGTTTGCATTTTTTGCTTTATTTTTGGTATATTACTAAAAAATTCTAATGCCTCTTCTACTGTCATATTCAATACATCTGATATACTTTTTCCTTTATATTTTACTTCTAAAGTTTCTTTATTATATCTTTTTCCTTTACAAACTTCACATGGTACATAAACATCTGGTAAAAAGTGCATTTCTATTTTTAATATTCCATCACCATTACATGCCTCACATCTACCACCTGAAACATTAAAACTAAATCTTCCCTTACTATATCCTCTCATTTTTGCTTCATTTGTTCCTGCAAAAATATCACGTATTACATCAAATACCCCTGTATATGTTGCAGGATTGGATCTAGGTGTTCTACCTATTGGTGATTGGTCTATATTTATTATTTTATCTATATTTTGTATACCTTTTATCTCTTTGCACTTTCCTGGTTTTTCACTTGCACCATTAATTTGTCTTGCAATATTTTTATATAATATATCATTTACAAGAGTACTTTTTCCAGAACCAGAAACTCCTGTAACACATGTAAAAACTCCAAGTGGAAATTTTACATTAATATTTTTTAAATTATGCTCACTTGCTCCAATTACTTCTATAGATTTACCATTACTTTTTCTTCTTTTTTTAGGTACTTCTATTTTCATTCTACCACTTAAATATTTACCAGTTATAGACTCTGGTACATTTTTTATCTCTTCTGCTGTCCCCTGTGCTACAACATTTCCTCCATGCACACCAGCACCAGGTCCAATATCTATAATTTGATCTGCTGCATACATTGTATCTTCATCATGTTCAACAACTAGTACAGTGTTTCCTAAATCTCTTAGTTTTTTTAATGTTTCTATTAATTTCTCATTATCTCTTTGATGTAACCCTATACTTGGTTCATCTAATATATATAATACACCTGTAAGGCTAGAACCTATTTGTGTTGCTAATCTTATTCTTTGTGCTTCACCACCTGATAATGTTCCAGCAGATCTAGATAATGTTAAATATTCTAATCCTACATCTATTAAAAATTGTAATCTTTTATTTAATTCTTTTAAAATTTGGCTTGCAATTATAGAATCTTTTTTACTTAATTCTAATGAATTTAAATATTCTTTTATTCTTGATACAGACATATCTGTTAATTCATTAATATTTTTATCATTAATTTTAACAGATAGAGCATTTTCATTTAATCTAGAACCATGACATCTTGTACAATCACTATTACTCATATACATTTCATAAAAATCACGCATTCCTTGTGATTTAGTCTCTGCATATCTTCTTTCTAAAGTAGGAATTACACCTTCAAATGCAGATTTAAACTTTCTTGTTCCACTTGCTGAAGTATACATAAAGTCTATTTCTTCATTTCCTGTACCATATAATATTTTATTAACAAAATCTTTTGGTAATTTTTTTATTGGTAAACTTATATCTACATTATAATGTCTTGCAATACTCTCAAAATACATCTTTGCCATTGTTTCTGACTTTTTCATTGTACTAGCTCCAAAAGCCTTAACACCATCATATAAAGTTTTATTCTTATCTGGAATAATTAAATCTGGATCTATTTTCATAAGATATCCTATACCACCACAATCTGGACACGCTCCATATGGGTTATTAAAAGAAAACATTCTTGGAGTTAATTCTTCAATACTAATACCGCAATCTGGACATGCATAATTTTGACTAAACAATCTTTCTTCTTGTCCAACTATATCTATTGTTACCAAATTGCTTGCATGTGCTAATGCTATCTCTACAGACTCTGTTAGTCTATTTCTTATATCTGGTTTTATTACTAATCTATCTACTAATATATCTATATTATGCTTTTTCTTTCTATCTATATCTAAATCATCTGTAATTTCATATAACTCTCCATCTACTCTTACTCTTATAAATCCTTCTTTTTGTAAACCTTGTAATAATTTAGTATACTCTCCTTTTTTTCCTCTAACAATTGGAGCTAAAACTTGTATTTTAGTTCCTTCATCTAAATTCATAATATTATCTACAATTTGATCAATAGTTTGTTTTTCTATTTTTCTGCCGCATTTTGGACAATATGGTACACCTATTCTTGCATATAAAAGTCTTATATAATCATATATTTCTGTAACTGTTCCAACAGTTGACCTAGGATTTTTAGATGTTGTTTTTTGATCTATAGAAATTGCTGGTGATAGTCCATCTATTAATTCTACTTCTGGTTTTTCCATTAAACCTAAAAATTGTCTAGCATAAGATGATAGACTTTCTACATATCTTCTTTGTCCTTCTGCATATAAAGTATCAAATGCTAAAGAAGATTTTCCGAGAACCTGAAAGACCTGTAATAACTACTAATTTATCTCTTGGAATTTTTAAACTAATGTTCTTTAAATTATGTTCTTTTGCTCCTTTTATTATTATTGAATCGTTCAAAATTACATTCCTCCCACTTTATTTTTTCTCTATAAATCTTTTGTTTTTACATTATAAAAATTACTTTGTATATAAAATATTTATTATTAATCATTAATCAAGAATTTTATCATATTTTGTCCAATTTGTCATTATATATTAAAAAAGAAAATCCCAGAAACTAAACAAATTATGTTTTATTTCTGGGATTTGTAATATTTAACTATCTAAAAAGATTATTTCATAAGTTCTGTTTTCCATTTGAATCTTTTTTCCTACCATTTTTAAATTTTTTGGAATTTTTAAATTACATTTTTTAATATCCGTACAAATGAAACTAAATTCCTTTGTTATTTGAATAGCAAAAAGAGTTCCTTTTTTTTCATCTACTTGGTTTAATTTCCTCAAAACCATTTCTAGCCGTTCATCCACAACCTTTTTCATTTTTAATTCCTCCTTTAATTAAATTAAGGAAAAAATAACATTAACACTTATTCTATATATTATCACAAAACAATTTAAAAATCTATATTTTTATCAGAATTTTATATATTTTTCGAATAGTTGTTTCGAAGAACTAGGAATCACTATTTTCTTATATATTTCTTTAATGTTAAATTTTTTTCAGTATAGATAATAATTTTCGTTAACAATTGTATTCTCACATACATCCCCCTGATGCACTTTAATTAAATTAAAAAGATTAAAACCATTTTGTATATTTTCTATTTTTTCCATAATTTCCATTGTGAATTTCACAAACTTCATTTGTTCTTATTAAATTAGCACTTGTTTTAAGAGGTGTCCATAAACCTAAAGTTTCTTTTGGTACCACTATTCCATATTCATATCTTACATATGGACAATTCACATTTGCTATTTTTCCAGATTCAACACATATTCTTTGACCAAAATGTCCTCTACATTCTTGTGGCATATTATCTTCTGTAAAAATTTCTGTATATGTATCTGTACATCCTTGAATTGCTAAACAACCTGTTGTTCTACATACTTTAGCTTCTACAATTCCATCAGGTCTTTTGAATGTTGCACTATTTAATCCTGCATGTATATCAGTCATTACAGCATCCCATATTTGCCCTGCTGGATTTCCACTATAATATACTGTTTCATTATTATCATAACCATACCATGTTGCAGCTGCATAATATGGTGTAAATCCACAAGTCCATCTATCATAACTTTTATTAGTTGTTCCTGTTTTTGCAGCTACATCCATTCCTGGAATAGCACAATATGTAGCTGTTCCTCCTCTACTTATTACTGGCTCTTGAATTATTGTTTGCGCAATATATGCATTTTGATCTGAAAGTACTTTTATATGTTCCTGTTTTGGAGTTAACACAACATTTCCACTAGAATCTGTTACATTTGTATAAAATGTCGGTGTTATGTATAACCCATCATTTGCAATAGTTCCATATGCTGAAGCCATTTCTAATGGACTTACTCCAGTTGTCATTCCACCTAAAGCCAAGCTTAATACATTATCTACCTTTGGATTTAATGATGTTATGCCCATTTTTTGTAAATATTCTAATGATTTTTCTGGTGTCAATTCTGTCATAATTTTAACTGCTGGTATATTTTGAGATGTGCTTATAAAGCTTCTTATATTAACAAGACCTTTGAAACTACCTTGATCTTTAGGCTCATAATCTTTACCATAGCTTGTAAATCTTGTACTATTATCGTCATATACTGTTGAAGCTGTAATTATTTTTTCTTCTAATCCTGGTGCTATAACAGCCAATGGCTTTATAGTAGAACCTGTTTGTTTTCTCATTTGAGTTGCTCTATTCCATCCTGATTCTGTTTTCTCTCCTAATCCACCAACTATAGCAACTACATTTCCAGTTCTATAATCAACTATTGCCATAGCTGATTGTGTATGCTCATTTAATAATGTTCCATCTCTATTTTTTTGTTTTCCTTTTTTTATATATTTAGTTTTAAGATATTCCTCCTCTAATCTTTGTTGAATGCCTTCATCTACTGTTGAATGAATTGTAAGACCACTACTATAAACATAATTTCTTGCCATTTGTTCTGTCATATTTTTTTCTTCTTTTACTTGCTCTACTACTTGTGATATAACAGCATCAGTATGATATGAGAAAACACTTTTTCCAACAGTCTCACCCGTTCCAAAAGTCAAACCTGCTTCAACTTCTGCTACTGCTGCATTATACTCATCTTCAGTTGGTATATATCCTAATTCCCACATCTTATTTAATACTGTTATTGTCCTATTTTTTATTTTTTCTGAATTATCTACAGTTGTGCTGTATGGATTATACGAATTTGGTGAATGGTTAATTCCAGCCAAAAATGCACATTGTGCTAAATCTAAATCTTTTGCACTTTTATTAAAATAGTATTCTGCACCTAATTCTACACCATGTAAATTATTAGAGCCTACAAATAATATGTTTAAATACAATTCTAATATTTGATCTTTTGATATCATCCTTTCTACTTGATAAGCTCTTGACCACTCTCTTATTTTTCTTTTTATTCCCTCTATTCCTTCGCTCTCATTATCATTTGTTATATTTTTTACTAATTGTTGTGTAATAGTACTTCCGCCGTAACTACTCTGTCCATTTAATAAAGTATTTAATATAGCCCCTGCTGTTCTTTTTAAATCTACTCCTTTATGTGTATAAAATCTTTCATCTTCTATTGCTATATATGCTTTAGGTAAATAATCTGCCATGTCCTCTAAAGTTATAATTTTTCTTTTCTCATCTCCACTTAAATCTGCAAGCACTTCTCCATTTTTATCTACAACTACAGAATTTGATACTTTTATTTGTAAATCTTCTTTACTTATATCAATATCATTTCCATACCATCCATTTATTACACCTATAAAAAACCATATTCCTGCTATAGCAACTAATATACATAATATAATCATTATTAATATAAATTTTAAAAATCTATGTTTTTTACGTTTTTTTTGCTTCTCTTCTTTCTTATCTTTATTTTCATCATCAACAACTAATACTAATTTCTCTTCGTTTTTCGAATTTTTTTGTTTTTTTATCTTATCTTTTTTAAACTTGTTTTTTTCTATCTTTTGTATAGGTGTATTATTTACTTCATTTGATTTGCTATTATTTTTATTATCTTTTTCTTGTTCATCTATACTTTTTTCTTTATCATCTACAACTAATATTAATTTTTCTTTGTTTTCTATACTATTTTGCTCATTTATTTTATTATTATCTGGTTTACCATCTTCTTTATTTTGTATAGATGTATCTTTAATATTATTGGAGGTACTATTTATTTTTCTAATGTTTTTATTATTTATATTATTTTTTCTACTTTTTTTATTTTTTTTCTTTCTTTTTTTCTTGCTTTTTCCCATATGTAGGCCTCCTTGTATTATTTATTTTCAAAATTAGCTCCCCCAATTATTTTCACTCTATTTAATTTATTATCTTATGTGTTATTTAATACCTCTTTTGTAATTACTTATAACAAAACCTCCATTCGAATAATTAAACATTTATATTTATTTCTGTTATATTATATTATCTTATATTATATCAGGCAATAGTATCTACCGGTCAATATATTTTTATAATTTTTAAGAAAATTGTAATTATTTTGTTGTTATCTACAACTTCTCTCCCTACAAGTGCATAATTAAAATTTTTTGACTATAAACCAACATAAAATGATTATATACTAAAGTACTTTTTATATTTATCTTAATCTTTTTACATAAAAGAATCTCCCAGATAAACTGGGAGATTCTCTGTAATTCAAGCATTTTCTGCCTGAATTACTTTGTAAAATTTTTTAAATTCCTCAATATCATTGATATGAGGAACTTCGCCAAATACCATCAGCATTGCTTTAATTATAGCAACGCTTTTAGCTTGGCAGTTAATTGATTTTTTAGGATTGAATTCAATATCCGAAAAATGCGAATACTGAACTATATCTTTTACCTCCTCCAAAGGAATACACTCTTTTACAGCCTTTATATAAATAAAGTCATAAAAGAATGTTTTTGGTTCAAGAGGAAATCTTTTTCCTTCATATTCGAAGTAGATTAATTTTCCTGAACTCTTGTGACGCTCATCTCTTTTAGCATCTTTTGGAGACACATTTAAGAGGTCTTTATAAGGTCCTCCATATTGATAAACCTTAGCAGATTGGAATACACACTCAAGTGGTATTCCGTTGATTCTTAAATTGAATGCACTTAACATTCTTCCGAGTTTCAGATCAGATTTAGTTGAAACCTCTAATGCTTTATCACCAATTGCTTGGTGTAAAGCAACTACATTTTTCCGTTTTTGAGTAACAGAAAAACCTGGATTAAATTTAAATTCAAAGTCATTTTTTACAATTTTGATAAAGTTATCCGTTTTTACTATTCTCCATGATGGACGTGTCGCCATATTATTATTCATCCTCCTCATTGTAATCAAAATCTAATCCATCTTGAACTTCCCCATAAATCTCATCAAGAAGTTCTTCTGCTCCATCAACCTCTTCAGAATAATGTATAAAAAAATACATTAACTCACTGTAAAGAGCAAAGTCCTGAGGGTTTAAATTTCCCTCTTTGACACCAGAATTTACTTTTCTAGCAAAATCTAATATTGTGCTTTTCTCCTCATTAGAAATGGTATAATCTC
Source organism: uncultured Clostridia bacterium (assembly GCA_944386325.1). GTDB lineage: Bacteria > Bacillota > Clostridia > TANB77 > CAG-508 > CAMCHB01. The sequence goes on along the minus strand of CALXAP010000001.1, from coordinate 56,636 downwards.
CATTTCTAAAACGATTTAAAACACCTTCGTCACCATAAATAATTTCTTTAATATTCATCTTTCGGATTCCTCCTCAAAATCAATTAATTTTTTAATAAAAATTTTTACTTAAATATTATACCATATTTTGGTTTTTATGTCAACTTGAACAATCTCCTAATTTTATCTATTATTTTCCTAAAAAATCCTTGTTTTTCTATAACAATCAAACTATTATTTTCATCTTTTTCAATATCTAAATTCTTATTTCTAAATATATTATCTGTGTTATATATTTTTCTATTTTCTTCTTCTAACTTCAGAATTTCTTTTCTTTCATTTTCTAATAATTCTTCTTTATTTTTTGCTAAATACTTTATATAAATATTTGATATAATTATTTTACTTAATCTCATTAATTTTTGATCTTCAAATGGTTTATTAAAATTGTATTTGTAATTATGTTTATTATCCATATTTTTTATAAGAAACTTTATCTCATCTTTTGGTATTTTTATTAAATCCTTTTTAGGTATATATCTTAATATTCCTAAAACTTCTGAATAAGCTCTACAATAATCTTCATTTGTATATCTATTCATTTTATTCACCTCTTTCGTGTTCTTGCCTCTGTCTTTGCATTTGTTTTCTAATATAATTATCTACTTCTTTTCTTTCTTTTGCATTTCCTATTTTTAATGTACTCTTTATCTCATCTAAACTTATTTCTTTATTATTTTTTTCTATTTTTTTATCTAACTCTATTCTTATTCCATTAAATAATTTATATCCGTTATCACTTTCTCTTGCAATTGAAGGGTTTTCATAGTTTTCTTTAATTAAATGTGCCTCTAGTACCTGTAATAAATCAACCTCATTTTTATTATTTATTCTATATTCTACTCCACCAGGAAGTTTTATCATATCCTCATTATTTACTTTTATTGATAAATAATCATTAAAATAATGACAATCTTTTTTTAATCTATCTTTCTCTGTTCTATAATGAGATTGTAATTTTCCTTCTAATGGTCCTGTATAATATTTTAAATCTCTATGTAATTGTGATGCTACAACATTTTTTATTATCTGTGTTCTTATACAATTTGCTATAAACTCTCTATTATATTCTTTTTTCTCATCCAACATCTCAGGCAATATTTGTTTAGCCGTTTCTTCTAATTTATTCATATCTGTATAATATGATTTAATAAAATTTTGCTCTAATTTATTAAATTTACATTTTTCAATTATTTTATCTAGTTCCATATCGCCTTCAGCCACTCTGTCTAATAACATATCATAGAACATTTTATTTGCATTACCAGAACTTTCAAGTGCAAACAAAATATCTACTAACATTGGTGGTATTTCTTTTACACATTCAGGTCCTATATCTCCTTCTATTGTAACTTCTGCATCTGATTTACAATAATTTTTCGACATACGACTAATTTTTTGTTCTTTTAATACAGTTTCATCTGTTAAGTCATAATATTTTTGTTCTTTTGGTAATTTATCTAAATCTATTAATACTATTTTTGATCTTTTAATTCTGTTTTCATTAACTTTACCTATTGCATATTTATATGCAGCAATTCCTATTTTTTTACTAGTAGATATATATTTTGTTTTCACATTCTTTTTACTTCCAAAATTAACATGATAACTTAAAGATTTATCAGAATCTTTTTCTTTACATTTTATTCCTTCTTCTTTACTGTAGTTTTCTAATACCGCTCTATATACATAATTGGCCATTTTTTATTATCTCCTTCATTTGTTTAATTAATTATATGTAAACATATTTAAAAAGTCAATTAAATAATCATATATTTTATAGTATAAATCATATTATTTTCATTATCTAACATATTAATCCCTTAAACAGAATACAATTAAACAAGAGTATTCAAAATGGGGGTTTTCAATATGCGTAAAATATCAATAGAAGAACGTGCAGTGAAACTGGCTCATTATATTATAGATAATAAAGAAACAGTTCGCGGAGCTGCTAAAAAATTTGGAATATCCAAATCAACTGTACATATGGATGTAAGCAAAAGACTGCTTAAAATAAATAAATCTTTAGCTCTTGAAGTACGAAATATTTTAAATGAAAATAAAGCCGAAAGACACATTAGAGGAGGAATGGCAACAAAAATGAAATATAGTAAAATCAATAAAGCAGGATAAGAACTAGTATTTTTACGTACTAGTTCTTATCCTGCTTTCAAAAATTATATCTATTTTATTCTCCTTATATATTACATATATAAATAGTTAGCATTAATTGTAAATGTATAACTAATCCTATAATTGATATTCCCTTTGCCATATTTATTTCATTATATTCACTCTTATTTTTTACTATACTTCCAATTAAAAGTCCTGCTGCTGGTAATAATGGAATAAAGTATCTTCCTTGTATACCATCAATTCCTTGACTGTCTGGTTTAGTCCATTGAATATATAAGCTTACAAATATTAATGCAATTACAGCTAAAATCACTAAAGTTAATATAACCTTTTGGAATAAATTAAATTTATTTTTTACACTATTATCAAATAATAATGTTACAATATACATAACAAACAAAGTATATGGTGCAATAGAAACTAGTTTAACAAAATCAAACCAACCAATTGCTGATCCAAACATTTCAGTTAAATATTTTCCACCATTAATTTCTAAATTGTATAAAAATGCTTGTATAAAATCAAATGGATTAAATATAAATTTCATTATTTGAACACTTGGAGCTGAACCAGCCAATCCAGAAAGTCCACCTAAATATCTACCTGAATATGCAAGCCAAATTAAACTTGTTAAAACAGCTACCCCCCATACAATTGCTATTAACTTTATTTTCTCTTTTTTGCCTCCCAGTTTCTCTTTTGGTAGTAACAACATAAGTCCTATAAAAGGTAAATATACTATTTTACATGATGCAACAACTATAGAAGTAACTAATAAAGCTATTTTATCTTTTAATTGTATTTTTTCAATTTTAGAATTAAAAGTTAAATTTAATATATAAGCTAAATAGAATAGTGAAATAGCAAAAGTAAGTCCATCTCCAGACATTGAAGATATCCCCTCAATAAGAATAGGTATATATGCTATGCATAACAATATATTCTTTCCAAATGGCATCTTCTTAATTGCAAAATACATTAATACTAAACAAACAATTAAATTTGCAAATCGTCCAATATATGCTAATACTATTGGAATCTTAATAAATATTCTAGCAATTGCAATTGCCAAAGCTTCATGAGCATATTGTATTGGAGAATATACCGTAGAAGTTATTATATATACATCATTTGTTGTATCATTGTTATCTATTCTATCATCTAATTGATTTAATACTTCTGTATAATTCATAAACTCCCAATCTGGAATAACAACACTCTTAGGTAAAATTGAATATACATCACCATTTTCATTAACATTAGTTGTTAAATTTCCAGTTGATATTTCATATATTCTATGCCAATGTGCATGTTCATCATGGCTTTTATACATAGGCATAAATATCATAAACATTATACAAATAATTGGTATTGTATATAAAAATATTTTCTCCTGTGTCAAATCTTTTTTCTTATATATATGTATAGATAACCATATCACTATTGATGTAACAACAACAGCAGATACAACAAATCCAATTAATTCTATATTTGATAAATCTTCTTTAGTAATGCTTAGTTTATATATACAAATAATAAGCATTGATATTACTGCTACTAACAATCCTAAAATAAATTTCCAGTTTTTTTTCAAAAAAATTTTAATCACCCCTCTTAAACATTGATATTATACCATATTTTTATTATTTATGTATACCTTTTTGCGTATTTTCTTGACTTTATTATTTTTTATATAATAATATATATTAAAGGTTATAGTGTGAAAACAAATTATTTAATAAATTTTTATTAGAGCAAGATCAGCTCAAATGGAGGTTGATATGAATATAAATATGTCTGTAATAAAAAGGAATGGTAAAAAAGTCGAATTTGATGGTACAAAAATTGCAATGGCAATAAAAAAAGGTTTCGACAGTATAAATTTAGAACATTCTACTACAAACCCACCAAAATACTCACCAAAAGACAGCAACGCCATATATAACTGTGTAATAGATAGAATTTCTAAACTAAAACAAGATAGAATAAAAATTGAAGAAATACAAGATATTATTGAGCAAGAACTTATAAATAATGGTTATCTAGATGTATATGAATCTTTTTCAAAATATAGATTAACAAGGGCTCAATCAAGAGAATCATTTATAGATGAGAAAAAACTACATAAATTCTTAAAATCACTTGAAAATTTAGGATTAAAATCTACTTCAGATGATTTTGAACGTAAGGTAGAATCAAATATGAATATAAATTGTTCTATGGGAACACTATATGAATTTGGTAGTACAGTTTCTAGAGAATTCTCTAAAGCATACCTTATGAAAAAAGATTATGCAGATGCACATGACAGTGGAGATATTCATATACATGATTTAGATTACATGCCTATGGGAACGACAACAACATGTCAGATAGATTTAAATAAACTTTTTAATAATGGTTTTTATACTAATTATGGTTTTCTTAGAGAACCTCAAGATATAAGTTCATATAGTTCAATTGCTGCTATAATTATACAATTAAATCAAAATGACCAACATGGAGGTCAAAGTATACCTTATTTTGATTTTTACATGGCTCCTGGAGTATTAAAAACATTTAAGAAACAATTTAGAAATGTTTTATATGACTTACTATCATTTAGCAATTTTGAAAAATTTGTTGCTATAAATAGTATAGAACGTGAAATAACAAAACTAAATTCTATAAATTTTGATATTAGTATATTTTATAAGTTTTCAAGAGAATCTGAAGAAGTTGAAAGATTATTTAGATATGCATATAAATCTGCATTAGATAAAACTAATAAATTAACATATCAAGCTATGGAAAGCTTTATATATAATTTAAATACAATGCATTCAAGAGCAGGTGCACAAGTTCCATTTTCCACTGTTAATTTTGGAACAGACACATCTCCTGAAGGTCGTTTAATAACTAAAAACTTTTTACTTGCAACACAAAATGGTTTGGGTAAAGGGGAGCCTGCTATATACCCTGTTTCTATTTTTAAAGTAAAAGAAGGAATAAATTATAATGAAAATGACCCTAATTATGATTTGTTTAAACTAGCATGCCAAGTTTCTTCTGAAAAATTATTTCCTAACTTTTGCTTTATTGATTCAGATTTTAATAAAAAATACTATGATAAAGATAATATAAATACAGAAATAGCCTATGTTGGTTGTGGTACACGTGTAATAGATAATTTTGTATCAGATGATAAAGAAATAGTTAGTGGTAGAGGAAATTTATCTTTTACTAGTATTAATCTCCCAAGACTAGGTATTAAACATGGTATAATAACTAACACTTCACCTGATATAGATGGTTTTTTCAATGATTTAAATTCAAAAATGGACTTAGTAAAAAATCAACTAATTGAAAGATTTGAAATACAATCAAACAAACACGCATATAACTTTCCATTCTTAATAGGTAATTCTGTATGGATTGATAGTGAAAAAATTAAATCAGATGATAAAATTAGGAAAGTTTTAAAACAAGGAACTTTAAGTATAGGCTTTATTGGACTTGCAGAATGCCTAAAAGCTCTTATTGGTAAACATCATGGAGAGAGTAATGAAGCACAAGAATTAGGAATTAAAATAATAACTTTTATGAGAAATAAAACAGATGAATTTTCTAAAAAATATAATTTAAATTTTACCCTAATTGCTACCCCTGCTGAAAATTTATCTGGAAGATTTACAAGTATAGATAAAACTATTTTTGGTATACTACCTGGAATTACAGACAGAGATTACTACACTAATTCTTTTCATGTTCCTGTATATTATAATATATCTGCTGTTGATAAAATAAATCTAGAAGCACCATATCATGAACTTACTAATGGTGGTCATTTTAGTTATATTGAATTAGATGAAGATAATATAGATAATGTAGAATCTTTTGAAAAATTAATAAGAATAATGAAAGAGGCTAATATTGGTTATGGTTCCATAAATCATGGTATAGACAGAGATCCAGTATGTGGTTATGTTGGTAATATAGATAAAATTTGTCCTGGTTGTGGTAGAACCGAAGGCGATATACCTTTTGAAAGAATAAGAAAAATTACTTCATATTTGGTTGGAAATACTAATAGATGGTGTAGTCCTAAAATTTCAGAATTAAAAGATAGAATTCCTAATAAATTTTAATTATATTTAATAATAACAAAAAATATCACTTGCAATGCAAGTGATATTTTTTGCTATTACGCCAGTTTTATACAAGTATAATTTCTGTCATAATAATTATACTGTAAGAAACCGACTTTCGTTACTTCCAGTAAATCTGGAAAATTGCATAAATCAAACAAATACGTTTCCTCTCCCTTTTCTAGAAATGCTCTTTCCATTTGGGAAATTTCAATAATTAGCATTAATTTATTTAATGCTTTTGCTTTTGCTTTCATCTCTTCAAAAATTTTTGTTTGATTTTCTCTTTCCATCATCATGTATTCCTCCATTGTCATGAAAAAGCTATAAAAATTAACACTTAATTATTATATTATGTAAATTTATATTTGTCAATACCTAAATAAATTTTACATAATATATTTTTAGATTATTTAATCTATTCACCAGAAAATCCTTCGGTATCCATCTTTATATGAACACCGAAAATCAAGAAAAATACCTTCATTTTTACGATACTTTCTCATCTGCACAACATATTTGTCTTGCACCTCCAAGAATCGTTTACCTTTCCTATCTCTTCGATACATCAATAAAGCTAATGCAGCAAGATTTCTCTTGTTGTCACATTTTAACCGTTTGACTAATCTCATCCAGTATTCTTTCTTAATCATTTTTCTCACTCCTAATAACGATTTTATGTTAATATATCATGTTTTTGTTATTTAGTCAATTACTATATTAAAATTTATATTAATAAATAAAATAATGACCTTGCCTTAAAAAAAGCAAGGTCTTTTAAATATTTATAAACTGGTCTTTTTATAGTTCGCACACCAGTTAACGAAAAACATTTATGAACTGGTCTTTTTATGGTTCGCACACCAGTTAGCGAAAAACATTTATTGCAGAAAACTTGATGTCACTCTTATTATATTAATTTTATCAGATTCTATTTATACACTCAAGTATTTTTAATTTTAATTTCCCTTTTGAGCATATACTTCAAATACATGCCAATTTTTATCTTTCTGCTCAGAACTATCTTTTATATATTTCTTTTCCGCATAATAAAAAATTTTATAATCTTTAAAAAATTCCATTATTTTATCTTTTGTCCAAAAGCTCATATCTTTATTGTTTTTCCAATCATCATCTTCTCCTAAAAAATTTCCGTACGAAAAAGCCTCCTTCATTTATACTTTCATTTATTTTTTTCATAACAGCATCTATATCTTTTTTATTAATAAATTGTAAACTTAAACATGTATAAAACAAATTTACTTTTGGTAGATTTACATTTATAAAATCTTCATTTAAAAACTGATACTTATCATAATTTTGTAATTTTTCATAAAGTAGTTCCTTTGCCTTATTGCTTTTATCAACACATGTCACATAAAAACCATTTTCAATTAAAAACTGTGTATCATTACCAACTCCACAACCAAAATCAATTGCAGTTTTATCTTTTAATTTTTCATTTAATTTCATGTTAAAAAAGCCTCTTAATAATACAGATGGTCTATTAAACATCTTGGATTTCTCATAAAAATTACTTTTATTACACATTTTTTACTCCTATTTTATAAAAATTAATAAATAATTTTAGCTAGTAATAAACTAACTAAAATACAATTTTTAAGCAAATTGGATACATATAATATTACCTAGGTAATGTATAATATATTTTTCCTTCTATACTTATTCCCTTCGCATAATAAATAGTATGTGAAATATCATTTATAATATATACATCTTCCGCTTCTCCTGTAACTTCTTTTTTTAAATTCAAATCCTCCAAAGAATTAATATCAATAATATAATAAGTATCACTATCTTTCTCATTTTTTTGAACTTTAAAATTTTCTGAACCAACATATTCTTCTTTTACAGGAATACCTCCATATTCATCATAATAATATGAAACTTTTTCTCCTAACATTTTTAAATCATTATAAAAATTATCTAATCTAGCTTTATTTACTCCTTTGTATACAAATATCCCCACTATTATAATAACCACGGCTATTATAAGTGCTATTAGCAATTTTTTATCTTTCTTCATATGTAATCAACCTCCAACTATTTTCTTTAGTTTACTATTAATTTTATTAATTTTCAACACATATTATATTTATTTTCTATTACATTGTTACAATTCTTTACTATTTATAGCTAATATTTATATATTCAATTTTTTAAGAAACGCCTATGTAGCGTGGGCGAACACTGTTCGCCCCTACTACTTTTAGATTTTTATATATTTTAGCTATTCATATTTTAAATTCTAAACTGTAACACTACATCATATGCTTTTTTTAATAATCTAAACCTTTCATTTTCTTTAATAATCAAATACCATAAATATAAAATAACAAAAAATACAGCTATATTCTTAATATAAAATACAAATAAACTGCCTAAAATAGTAAGTAAAATCGCTAATAAATTAGATACTTTATTTGTAATTTCAATTGATTTAATATTACTCATTTTATATTTTAATACATTTTCTAATATTCTTCCTCCATCTAATGGATAAATTGGTAATAGATTAAATAAAGCAATAAGTAAATTAGAATATACTAAAATTTCTCTGCTTACTATAAAATTCCAATTTGGTATAAGCATAAACACACAAACTAATATGATATTAATTAATGGACCTGCTAAAGCAATAAGTAATCTTTTTTTATTAATATTATTATGTACTTTTTCTCCATATCCTTCAAATGTAATTGACAAACCAAATGGTGTTATTCTTATAAGCTTTGGCTTTAACTTTAGTATAAGTCCTGCTAATAAATGTCCAATTTCATGTATAAATGCAAATAGCATTAATATAGCATATAATAATATTTGATTTGTTAATAAAAATATTATTATAAATATAAATATTTGTAAATTCACTTTTATTTGCATATTGGTCTCCATCCTATCTTATTCAAAATCAATTACATAAGCTGGATCAACAAATTCATTATTTCTCCTTATTTCGAAATGTAAATGTGGACCTGTTACATTTCCTGTATCCCCCACTTCGGCTATTTCTTGTCCCTGACTTATTTTATCCCCCTCTTTAACATATATCTTGCTACAATGTGCATACAAAGTAACAATTTCTCCGTTTTTTATTCTCAAATGATTTCCATATGCTCCTGTTGATGATACTTGAGTCACTTCTCCCTCCATAGCAGCAATTATTTTTGTTCCAATAACATTTGCAATATCTATACCTGTATGATATTTAGGAACAGTTGGTGTTGTAGGATTTCTAGAACCAAAACCTGAACTTACAACTCCTTCTACAGGTTTTATAAGAGAATAGTTTTCTTTTATAAATTTTGCATCTTCCTCAACTTGACTTAGACTACTCGCTTCATTAGTATAAAGTGGTTCTTCAATTAACAGTAAAGCTTGATTATTTAATGTACTATCAATTTTTATTTCATCTTTTTCTCTGTACTGCTCTGGAATCATTGATTGCACATCTTTTATATTATTTATGTACTGTAATACCCCCTCTGTTAAATTACTAACATTAATATCATATGATAATATCTCTTTTGTTTTACTTATAAAGCTCTCTGAAAATATATAATTATTATTTTGTATAATATAAACTCCAAAATAAATTGCTAAACAAATTATAATTTGTATAAACATTCTCTTAAATAATTTAATATCCTTTTTCCCTGATATATTTAAAGTTGCATAATCATTTGTTCTTATATTGTTTCGCCTTCTATTATATATTTCTTCTGCCCTTCTAATTCTTTCTTCATAATTTGCTGCTTTATCTACCATAATAATAACACCTCTTCCTTCGTAATCTATATTGCTAATATATGTTATAAAAAATTTTTTATGATACATGTATTTCAATTTCTAATTGTATATATTTAAAAAAATTTAATGTACTTTTTATGAAGTAACAATTCGTGGGGACCAGCAAGCTTACAGTCTGTTTAGATAATTTTTTATTACTTTCTCTTTTATTTTACAGACTGTGCGACGCTGGGAGTTACAAATAAAAAATACATTAAATTTTTGATTAATTAAATATATAAAATAAAAAATTATTATTTAGGTGTCTAATTATATTGACAATTAAAAAATGGTATTGTATAATAGTTAGGTTGCTAATAAATAAAAATGTTTTTTTGAGAGGAGGATTTTATAATGGGAGGAGTAAAAGATAAGAAAAAAATTATGCTTATTGCTGTTATGTTAGTAGGTACTTTTGTTGCAATTTTAAATCAAACTTTACTATCAGCAGCAGTCCCTAAAATAATGGAAGATTTTAATATCGAGACAAATGTAGCTCAATGGTTAACTACTATCTTTATGCTAACAAATGCTATCATGATACCTATTTCTGCATATCTAATTAACAGATTTACAACTAGACAATTGTATATTGCATCTATGTCAATATTTACAGTTGGTACAATAATTGCAGCTATTTCACCTAATTTTACATTTTTACTTATAGCTAGAGTGTTCCAAGCTGCAGGTGCAGGTATATTAATGCCACTTACAATGAACACATTAATAGACATTTTCCCTAAAGAAAATAGAGGTAGTGCAATGGGAACTGTTGGTATAATAATTGCATTTGCTCCAGCTATTGGGCCTACTCTTTCAGGAGTTATAACAGATGCTTTTAGTTGGCATGCATTATTCTATTTAATAATACCTATTGCAATAATAGATATCATATTTGCATATTTCAGCTTAATAAATGTTGGCGAAAAAGAAGAACATAAATTAGATATTCCTTCTGTAATATTATCAACTTTAGGATTTACATTATTATTGTATGGATTCAGCGAAGCTGGTTCTACAGGATGGGCTAATATGTTAATAATAGGTAGTATATTAATTGGTGCTATCATTCTAGTTCTATTTGTAATAAGACAATTAAAATTAGAAAAACCTTTATTAAATCTTAGAGTATTTAAAAACAAAGTATTTGTATATTCATGCTTAGTATCTATGATTGTATTTTCATCTATGATTGCAACAGAAATGTTATTACCAATATATATGCAAACAGGAAGAGGATTTTCTGCAATTGAATCTGGATTATTATTATTACCAGGTGCAATCATAATGGGTGTTATGAGTCCTATAACAGGAAGATTATTTGATAAATATGAACCACAAAAATTAGTAATTACAGGATTATCAATAATGGCATTATCAACATTTGCATTAATGCAACTAGGACCAGATACATCAATTGTATATATTTGCATAATTTATGCAATACGTATGTTTGGAGTTTCTATGGCTTTAATGCCAATTACAACTTGGGGATTAAACTCTGTAGCAAACAAATCAATTCCAGATGCAACAGCCTCAAACAATACTTTAAGGCAAGTTGCAGGTTCTATAGGTACTGCAATATTTGTTACTATACAATCTAGTGCAACAAGTGCAGTTGCAGATCAAGGAGCACAATTTGCTTTAATACATGGTATAAATGTTTCATTTATAGCATCAGCTTGTATATCAGTTGTTGCAGTTCTAGTAGCAATCTTTGCATTTTACAAAACAAGAAATACCAAAAATGTCACAACACCAACGACAACAGCAGCTTAGTATTTAATTTAATATCTTAATTTTCAAAAAAAAATGTAAATAATAAAATATAAAATTTATTATTTACATTTTTTTAATATCTATATAAGCCAAATTATAAATTGTAAAAAACATACACCAATCAATGCATAATTTATATATTGGATTCTTTTATACTTTTTTTGAATTTGATTATCTGGCTTTTTATTCTTTTTTTCTAAATTATTTATACAATCAGATATAACTAATCTAGCCTCATTAACTATATACTCTCTATCATCTTTTTGAATTTCTGAACTCTTCTTACCATTGTCTATATACTCTTTTTTCTTTATTATCTGATTCTCTTTTAATACAACAATAGCTTCTTCCACTATATTAGATGGTAAATTTTTTAATATTACCATATTTCTTAGATTACTAATTTCCATAAATACCTCCTGGAAAATGTTACATTAATTATATATAAAGCTTTTCCAGAAAATATAATCTTATTCAATTATTTAAAATTTATTGTACGATATATTCCTTTTGAAACAGTATCTGCCAATCTCATAACCAAATTTAATGAAGTATTTTGTAATATTCTAAAATTCTGTATAGGTTTTCTTGTATCTCTTCCTACTATACCTTTAATATTCATGTCACCAATATGTACATTATTTTTATCAAGACCACTACCTATACATAGCCCTCCATCAGATACTGTTATTCTCCCAATATTATCAGACACTATAGATAAAGCTGAATCTATAGCTACAATAAAAGGATTTCTAAATTGTTCATTTATATTATTTAAAACACTATCTATATTATTACAGCATACAGGTTCTGATAAATTTCCTATTACATTAATTCTATTAGTATCTCTAAATAATATATCTAATTTATATCCAACTAAAGGTCCAAATGTATCACCTGTTATTCTATCTGTTCCTATACACAAAAAAATTATATTAGAATACTCTTTCCCTGCAGTTTGCTGACATATTACTCTAGCAAAATCTTCTACAAAATTATTATATAAACTATTTTCTCCTGCCATATACCTCCTCCATTTGTTAAAGTATATGCATATTAATCATCATATATTCTTTTACTTTTAGATATAATAATATTTACATCTTTATCATTATAGTATTCCTTCATAATTTTTTGTGAAAAGCCTGCTAATTCATTTGAAATGAAAATAGTCTTACATTTGTTATTTACAAGTTCATCTAAAACATTATCTACATCGTCTAATCTTTCAATACTATATACATCTATTCCTAACAATTCTGCAAATTTAAAACTTTTTTTATCTTTATTTGATTTAATACATGAAATTTTCATATTAACCACCAATTTTATTTTTTGCAATTGTTTATTTTATATACTATTTTTTAGGCAAAAAGAAATCCCCCAGCTAATTCTAGCTAGGGGTGTGAGTGATTAACTTTTTCTTACTTTTAATGATTGCTCAACTCTATTTAACGTATAAAACACTGAGTCAAGCAAAATATCTTCAATTTTGACTACTTTTAACTTAGTAGTCAAATTCAAAAAATGAATTATTTCATTTATAGCACGTAATATCCCCTTTTCAGAGAATGGTTCATTATCATCGTCTTCAAATGTATTAAAGACGTTTTTTGCTACAATTTTCCCTCCTTCATAATTCCACTTTCTTCTAATTATAATATGTTCCTTATACTCATCCAACGTCATAAAGAACGCATTATCTTCAAGCGGTCTTTTTCTTTTACCCATTATCATTGTTAGATCCCTATCATAGGAATCTCCCTGGAGGTGAGTCACCAAAATCAGCCTTTCTAACCGTTCTCTTAAAAAAGGAACTGCATTATTTTTTGTTAAATGAATCATAACTTTCACTCCTTAATTATTATTATAAATTAATCACTAACTATATTATATCTTATTTTTATGTAAACATCAAGTTGCTTATACTTATTATTATTATAAGTATTACTTATAATAATAAATTTTTAAATAAAAAAACCCTCCAACCTATTATGGTCAGAGGGATGAGTGTTTTCACTGCATTAATTCCAATTCTTCATCAATTGTATATAACGCTTCGTATAATGTTTCTATCAACACCTCGTACAAAAGCACAAATAATTCATCTGAATCATTCTCTTTCATAATTCTAAAAATATCTTCTGTTACGAGAATGACGGTTAGTATATCCTCAACCTCATATATATATAGCAATCTTCTTACTAATCCATCGGAAATACACGTGAATACTTTTTCTTCATAAATTCCAGTTCGAATAGCCAACTTGTACGAAGTTTTTTTATCATATGAATATCCTAAATACCGGTATCCATCCCGGTAATCATGTATTATATCAATTTCCTCAAATTTTTGAATTAATTCGTTTATTTTTTTCTGATATTCATACAACATTTTCTTTTTCATAAATAAACACTCCTTTATAATGTAACACTCTTAAGTTAATCACTAAATATATTATACCTCATTTTTATGTAAATATCAAATCATTTATACTTATTGCAATTATAAGTATTACTTATAATTAATTAAGTTTTATATTTTACTCTTTTTAAGCAATTTCTTCGAAGTTCGGGAGAACACTGTTCGACCCTACATTTCTACAGCTATATTTTTTTAAATTGTATAAATATACCTGAAGGATTATAACTGAAAAAATAAATATATTATTTTGGACAGTCGAGGTAGTTGTACATCGTAAGCTCATACTTACGGAGCATGTGAGACCGATAAAATAATATATTTATTTTTGGTAATTTCAAATTAAACTCTTGTATTATTCTTAAAAGAATAATGTAAATTTCCCTGATTTTTTATCAAAATATATTTACAAATAATTAGTACTAATATAAAATTAACTTTAGATTTTATCAATAATATTAAATGATTACTGTGAGGTTTTTATATGTTTAAATATATTTCGCAAAATGAAAATGATACAATTAATTTTGCTTGTAAATTAGCCAATTATTTACAAAATGGTGATATTATAATATTAAGTGGTGATTTAGGTTCTGGAAAAACAAAATTCACTCAAGGAATACTTAAATTTTTCTCACTTGATACAGAAATTTCAAGCCCAACATTTACTATTGTAAATGAATATAATGCACCTAATAATACAAATATCTATCATTTTGATGTATATAGATTAGCTGATATAGACGAGTTTTACGCATTAGGTGGAGACGAATATTTTGATAATGGTATATGCATTATTGAATGGGGTGAATTAATAGAAAGTATTCTACCTAAAAATTATTTAAAAATAACTTTTGAAAGAGATCCTAATAACCTAGATAAGAGAATTTTAAACATTTATGCAAATAGTGATAGATTCAAAAATATAATGGAGGTAGTTTTAAATGGTAATTCTTAGTATAAGTACATCAACTAATATATGTTCAGTGAGTCTTGGAAATGAAAATACAATTCTTAAAGAATTAAGTATTCATGATGCTAAAACACACTCTGAAAATTTAATGCCACTAATAGATAAATTATTAAAAACTACAAATTATTCATTAAAAGATATTAATTATTTAGCTTGTGATGTTGGACCAGGTTCTTTTACTGGAATTAGAATAGGAATAGCTACAATAAAAGCTATTTCAGAAGTACATAATATACCTATTGCCCCTATCTCTTCTTTACAAGCACTTTCATATAATGTAAATATTTCTGATGGATTAATTTGTAGTATGATAGATGCAAGAAATGAAAACATATATTATTGTACATTTGATAAAAATCATTTACCAATACAAGATTTAAAAGCAGAACATATTGATGAGGCTTTAAACTATTTATCTAATTTAGATAATAAAATAACTTTTGTTGGAAATGGTGCTATAGTAAATAAAGAAAAGATTATAGAAAAATTGTCGTCTAAAGCTATTTTTCATGAGCAAAATGATTTGCTATCTTCTAAAGTATTAGTAGCATCTAGGAAAAAAATAGAAAAAAAAGAATATTGCAATGCAGATGAATTATTGCCTATATATCTTAGAAAATCTCAAGCTGAGAGGATGCTTGAAAAAAATGAAAAATAATATTATTATAGATAAGATGTCTATTGATGATTTAGACTCAATAAAATCTGTACTACAAGATGAATTTGACGATTTTTGGAACTATAATGTTTTTAAAGAAGAACTAGAAAATGAAAATTCTTACTATATTGTAGCTAAACTAGAAAATAATATAGTTGCTTTTGGTGGTATATGGAAATCGGTTGATGATATTCACATTACAAATATCGTTGTAAGAAAAAATTTTAGAAAATTAGGTATAGGAAGTATAATATTGGAACATCTTATAAAAATAGGAAGAAATATTAAAAATATACAATCTATAACATTAGAAGTAAATGATAAAAATATACCAGCAATTAATCTATATTTAAAATATGGTTTTGAAAAAGTAGGCTTACGAAAAAATTATTATGGTTTAGATCAAAATGCAATTATTATGACTCTAAACTTTAACAATATATAAATAAATTTAAGGAGGAAAACTAATGAAAAATTCACTAGAATTGAATTACAAAGATTTAAAAGATATCTGTAACCCAAATATATTTCATTTTGATACTACAGCAGATATAAAAGAATACAATACTATATATGGACAAGATAGAGGAATAAATGCTTTACAATTTGGAGTACAAGTTGAAGTAAAAGGATATAACATATTTGTTG
Source organism: uncultured Clostridia bacterium (assembly GCA_944386325.1). Lineage (GTDB taxonomy): Bacteria > Bacillota > Clostridia > TANB77 > CAG-508 > CAMCHB01. The sequence continues at coordinate 40,042 of CALXAP010000001.1, read as the reverse complement.
AAGGACCAACTGGTGTAGGAAAAACTATGTACACAAAAAATTACTTAGAAACTATTTCTAAAAAGAAAAAAACTCCTAATGACTGGTGCTATATTTACAATTTTGATGATCCTAATGAACCTATTGCTATTTCCTTTCCTGCCGGACAAGGTAAATTGTTTAAAAAAACAATGGATGATTTTATTAAAGATGTGCGATTAGATATAAAAAGAACATTTGATAATGAAGATTTTGAAAAAGAAAAACAATTAATAAGACAAGAATTTGAATCAAAAAGAGACTTATTATTGGAAAAACTAAATGAAAAATCAATAAAACATGGTTTTCAAGTTAAAACAGCTCAAAATGGTATATATATGATGCCTGTTCTTAATGGAAAAACTATTGAAGAAGAAGAATTCAATAATTTAGATGAATCTATTAGAAAAGAATTTGAGGATAAATCCAATATTGTACAACAACAAATTTATGAAGCTATAAATGAAATAAAAGCAATTGAAAAAGAAGCAGACAAGAAAATTGATGAATGGCAATCTAACATAGCTTTACTAACAATAAATCTTCACATAAATACTGTTAAAAATATTTTTAAAAGAAATAAAAAAATAAATAAATTTTTAGAAAATATAAAAAAAGATATTTTAAAAAACATTTCATACTTTACTCAAGATGATGCAGGTGAAAAAAATACTAGAAATATTAATATGTCAAAAACAGAAAATAAAGCACCATGGAACAATTATAAAGTTAACTTATTTATTGATAACAGTAATTTAGAAGGGGCTCCTGTAATAATGGATACAAATTACTCATATAATAACATTTTTGGAAAATTAGAATATGAAAATCAATTCGGAGCCTTAAAAACTGATTATACAATGTTAAAACCTGGTCTACTTCATAAAGCAAATGGAGGTTATATAATATTTCAAGCAAAAGACTTAATTGCAAATCCAGGTTGCTATGAAGCTCTAAAAAAAGCATTAAGTGTTAAACTTTTAAATATAGAAAATTCTGTTGACCAGAGGTCTTCAATGGTTTTAGTTTCATTAAAACCTGAAGCAATACCTTTAAATGTTAAAGTAATTTTAATCGGAGATGCAAATATGTACTATACTCTTCTTTCTCTAGATGAAGACTTTAGTAAATTATTCAAAGTTAAAGTAGAATTTGAAGAAGATGCTCCAAAAACAGAAGAAAATATTCAAAAGCTATCTCAATTTATAGGAAACTATTGTAAAAATACTGAAATCTTAGATTTAGATAAAGAAGCAATGGCAAAAATAGTAGAATTTGCATCAAGACTTGCAGATGATAAAGATAAAATTTCTACAAAATTTAATGAAATAAGTCAAATAGTTGCAGAATCATCTACATGGGCTAAGATGGCTAAAAAGAAAATAATAACTAAAGAATTTATACAAAAAGCTTTAGATCAAAGAGTTGAAAGAATAAAAAAATATGATTCAAGATATTTAGAAATGATTAAAGAAAACACATTATTAATTTCAACAGATGGATATGAAGTTGGACAAATAAACGGTCTTACTATTATTACTATAGGTGACTACTCTTTTGGAAAACCTTCTAAAATAACTGCTAATACTTACCTTGGAAAATCTGGTATAACAAATATAGAAAGAGAAATTGAAATTTCTGGTCCTTCTCATTCAAAAGGAGTGTTGATACTTACAGGATATTTGGGAGAAAAATTTGCTCAAGACTTCCCTCTTTCACTAACAGCTAGTTTATGCTTTGAGCAATTATACAATGGTGTAGATGGTGATAGTGCCTCTAGTACAGAAGCATATGCCCTATTATCTAGTTTATCAGGAATTCCAATTAATCAATCTCTTGCTGTAACAGGTTCTGTAAATCAAAAAGGAGAAATACAACCAATTGGCGGAGTAAATGAGAAAATAGAAGGATTTTACCAAATATGCAAAATGCGTGGTTTCAATAAAAAACATGGTGTAATAATACCAATACAAAATGTAAGAAATCTTCATTTATCAGATGAAATAATAGAATCTGTTAAAAATGGTGATTTTCATATCTATGCAATTAATACTATAGATGAAGGTATAGAATTATTAACTGGTGTTCCAGCTGGCAAAAAAAATAAAGATGGAACATTCCCTGCAGGAAGCATTAATTATCTTGTATATGAAAAACTCAAAAGCTATGCAGAAAAAAGCAAGATTTTTGAATAAAACAGATTTATATGCTTACAGAAAAACCTAATGTACTTTTTATGAAGTAACAATTCGTGGGGACCAGCGAGCCAACAGTCTGTTATAAATAGTTATAACTTTCTTTAATATTATATTTTACAGACTGTGCGATGCTGGGAGTTACAAATAAAAAATACATTAGGTTTTTCTTAAATGATTTCTTTAAATAAAAATAAAAATGGATATAATGCTTATATCCATTTTTATTTTTATTATTTACTTTCTTTATTTTCTTCTTTTACTGGTGTTTCTTCCTTTACCACTTCAACAACTTCTTCTTTTACAGTATCCATTGTTTCAGTAGCTTTTGTAACAGGTTCGTCTTTTATTTCTTCTTCTTTATTTTCTAAATTTTCTTTTAAAACTATTTCCTTAGTTTCAATTCTTGCACCAACTTTTTCTTTAGTCTTAGCAGCTTTACCTACTCTATCTCTTAAATAATATAGTTTTGCTCTTCTTGCTTTACCTACTCTAACTACTTCAACTTTTTCTGTTGATGGTGCGTGAAGTAAAAATGTTTTTTCTACACCTACTCCATAAGAAATTCTTCTTACTGTAAATGTTTCATTTAATCCTCCACCTTGTTTTTTAATAATTATTCCTTCAAATACTTGAATTCTTTCCCTGTTACCTTCTTTTATTCTAACATGAACTCTAACTGTATCTCCTACTTTTAAATAAGGAATTTTATCTTTTAATTGTTCATGTTCAATTGACTTTATAATGTCCATTAAATTTCCTCCTTCCAAATAAAACTAAATTTTATTTGTATTTCTTAAATCTTCTAAATATTTTATATCATCATCAGATAATACTAAATTTTGAATTAAGTCTGGTCTATTTAAAAAAGTAATTTTTAATGATTCCTTTCTTCTCCAATCTTCAATATTTCTGTGATGTCCGCTTAATAAAACTTCTGGTACTTTCTTATTTAAAAATATTTCTGGTCTTGTATATTGAGGATATTCTAATAAACCATTTGAAAAAGATTCTTCTTCTACAGATTGTTTATTAATCACTCCATCAATATATCTTGATATAGCATCTATAAAAACCATTGCTGGTAATTCTCCACCTGTTAAAACATAATCACCAATTGAAATTTCTTCATCAACAATTTCTTCTATAACTCTTTCATCAATTCCTTCATAATGACCACATAAAATAGTAATATTTTTTTCTTTCACTACATCTTTTATTATAGAATTAGATAATTTTTTTCCTCTTGGAGACATATAAATAACTTTTCCAGGTGCTTTTATTGAACAATAAGCATTATAAACTACATCAGCTCTTATAACCATACCAGCTCCACCGCCATATGGTGTATCATCTACTTTTTTATGCTTATCTTCTGAAAAATCTCTAATGTTTATAGTATTTATATTTATAATATTTTTATCTATTGCTCTACCTAAAATACTATAATTTAAAGAATCAAACATTTCTGGAAAAAGTGTTAATATATTGAATTTCATTAATTATAAATTCCTCCATTTACATCAACTATTATTTTTCCATTTTTAACATCAATTTGTTTTATAACACTTTTCAATGCAGGAAATAATATTTGTTTTCCATTATCTGAATTAACAACATATATATCATTACTTCCAGTATTATAAATATCATTTAGTTTCCCTATTAATTTATCTTTTTCATCATAAACATTTAGTCCTATTAAATCAGCTATAAAATATGTATCTTCATCTAATTTTTTTGCATCTTCCCTTTTTATAAAAATATAACTATTTTTATATTTTTCAGCTTCATTAATATCATTAATTCCAATTAATTTTAAAGTAACTAATTTTTTAAGATATTTAACTTTTTCTATTTTAAATTCTATTAGCTCTTTTTTATATTGAATATATATTTTTGTTAATTCTTCAAATCTATTAATACTATCTGTAAATGGAACAACTTTAATATAACCTTTTAATCCATGTGTATTAACAATTTGACCTATTTCTAAATAATCCTTCATAATTAACCAATAAATTCTATTGTAACTCTTTTTTCTTCTTTAGAAGCAAGTGCTTTAATGATTGTTCTAATAGCTTTTGCAACTCTTCCTTGTTTTCCTATTATTTTACCCATATCGCTTTCAGCAACTTTTACTTCAAATATTATAGATTTTTCACCTTGAATTTCGTTTATAGATACCTCATCTTTATTTTCTACCAAATTTTTTATTATACTTTCTAATATTTCTTTCATTTATATTTCCTCCCTTGTATTTTTATTTAGCTTTTTCAATTAATGCTTTTACTGTATCTGTTGGTTTTGCTCCATTTTTAATCCATTTTTCTACTTTTTCTTTATCTATTTTTATTTCAGATGGTTCTGTCATTGGGTTATATGTTCCTATTTTTTCTATTATTCTACCATCTCTTGGAGATCTAGAATCAGCTACTACAATGTGATAAAAAGGGGCTTTTTTTGCTCCAACTCTTTTTAATCTTATTTTTACCATATTATCACCTCCTACAACTTGCTAATTTCATCAAAATTGCCTTTATCTACATGCTTTAACATTTTATTAATATTTTTTTCACTCTTCATCTTTTTCATTAATTTCTGTGTTTGTTCATAAGAATTCATAAATTTATTTACTTCTTGTACTGATGTTCCACTACCTTTTGCAATTCTTATTCTTCTACTTGCATTTAATATTTTTGGTTTTCTTCTTTCTTCATTTGTCATTGAACATATTATAGCCTCTATTTTGTCAAACTCTTTATCGTCAATATTCAAATCTTTAATTTTATTCATACCTGGAATCATTTTTAACAAAGAAGAAAATGAACCCATTTTTTTAAGTTGCCTTAATTGTGCTAAATAATCATTTAAATCGAATCCTTCTTGTTTTAATTTTTTTTCTAATTTTATAGCTTCTTCCTCATTAAATGTTTCTTCTGCTCTTTCTATTATAGATAATACATCACCCATACCTAATATTCTAGATGCCATTCTATCTGGATGAAAAGCCTCAATATTATTTAGTTTTTCGCCTGTTGCAACATATTTTATTGGTCTATTTGTTATTTTCTTTACAGATAATGCTGCACCTCCACGAGTATCTCCATCGAGTTTTGTTAAAATAATTCCATCAATACCTAAATTATCATTAAAATGTTGAGCCACATTAACAGCATCTTGACCTGTCATAGAATCTACAACTAAAAGTATTTCATGAGGTTTTACACTTGATTTAACATTTCTCAATTCTTGCATTAATTCCTCATCTATATGAAGTCTACCTGCTGTATCTAATATAATTACATCATTTAATTTCGATATTGCTTGATTAACTGCTTGTTTTGCAATAAGAACAACATCTTTTGTATTTTCGTTACTATACACTGGTATATTTAATTGACTACCTACAACTTGTAATTGTTTTATAGCAGCTGGTCTATAAACATCACATGCAACAAGTAAAGGTTTTTTGCCTTCTTTTCTTAAGATATTAGCAAGCTTACCTGCTGTTGTTGTTTTACCAGAACCTTGCAAACCAACAAGCATTATAATTGTTGGAGGATTTGAAGTAAAATTTATTTTACTATCTGTACCACCTAAAAGATCTATTAACTCATCTTTTACAATTTTTACTACTTGCTCTCCTGGTGTTAATGATTTAAGTACATCTTGGCCTAGTGCTTTTTCTTGTATTACAGCTATGAATTCTTTAACAATTTTATAGTTAACATCTGCTTCTAAAAGTGCAAGCTTTACTTCTCTTAAAACTTCTTTTAAATCAGTTTCTGTAATTCTCGCCTTTCCTTTAAGCTTTCTAGTAATACCTTGCAATCTTTCAGATAAACCTTCGAAAGCCATTTTAGCACCTCCCAAATTAAATTAAACTATTCAATTTTCTTTTTACATCTTCTAAAATTCTATTTACTTCTTTTTCAGAAGATGAATCTTTTATTTTTAATAATTCAGACAATATTATATTTATTTGCTGTTTTTCTCTTAATGCTTTTTTCATAAAACCTAACTTTTCTTCTATCTCGAAAAGTTTATTTTCCCCCTTCTTTATGATATCTCTAACAGCTTGTCTTGTAATATTATTATTTTCTGCAATCTCTGAAAGAGATAAATCATTATTATAGTAATCACATAAAAAAATATATTGTTTATCTGTTAATAATTTACCGTACATATCACACAATATACTTATTTCTACATTTTTCTCCATATTTATTTACCTCTCTTTTGTAATGCATATATACTTTACACTATTTTTTCGCATTTGTCAATAGGTGTATTTGACTTTATTTTTAAAAGTTTTCTATTTTGTTACTATTCACGTTTATAATTATATATTAATTTTTCGAGAAATAGCTAATGTTTGGCGGGCGAACAGTGTTCGCCCCTACAGCTATTCCATTAGATTTTTCTTTTTAGCTGTGAATAGTAACTCTATTTTTTCTGTTTTGAAATATATTTTTTTATCTAAAGCTTTTTCTAAGACTTTATACAGTTCTTCCTTATTTCCATACCATTGTATTTTTTCTATAAATTCTTTTATATCGCACCATTTATAATCAACATTTTCCTCATTTAATATTACTTTTTCTTCTTTAACAAATGTTATATATGCATATTCTGTACATTCTACCCCAAGTGAATTATATTTAAATATCCAATTTAAATATAAAATATCTTTTATTTTATTCATTCCTGTTTCTTCTTTTACTTCTCTTTTTACTGTTTCTTCTCTATTCAAATCGCATTCTTCACAACCACCTGTTACAACATACCAAAAAGATTTATTAAATTGAGGATCATTTTCACTGCCTTTTAATAACAATATTTTATTATGTTCATTTACAATAAAAGTTAAAATTTTATTCATTTATATCACCATATATGTTATATCATTAAATTATATTTTTTGTAAATCTCTGAATAATAAGCATGCATTTTTAATTACTTTATTTCATAAATTCTTCAATTTCTATATGCCACATATTGTGCATAATATCTTTATAATATGGCTTAACAAAATTTATAATTTCATTATATGTCACTCTCATAATCATTTCCTCCATAAATATATACTATCATTTTTTATAATTAACTATTATAATACTTACTATTTAAAAAATTTCTAATAGAATCAACAGAGCTTTTTCTAACCTTTCCATTATTAAAAGCATCAGAAATTTCTTCATAAGTCATCCATATAACATCTTCAACCTCTTCCTTTTGCAATATCATATCTTCTCTTTTATAATCAGCTTTTAAATAATATACATCAAAAAAAGCTATTCTATTTGCTAATCTTTCTTCTACTAAAGTAATTGCACTTTTATCGATTACCAACCCTTGTTCTTCATACATTTCTCTTACTATTGTCTCTTTGCTATTTTCATTATGTAAAACATGTCCACTTGGTAAAGATAGAACATTTCCTTTAGATTTAGAAGTTAGTTGCATCATGATTTTATTATCACTATTTATTACCAATAAAGCTGAAACCAAGATATGATATCCTTCAGGTAATTCTTTTTCTTTCTGTCTTGGAATAACAATTCCTGTATTCTTCTTATTCTCATCATATAAATCAATGTATTCCTCCATATATTCCTCCTTTTAATTAATACACTCAACTTTAGCTGTAATCTCCACACTTAAATTCGTTCCTTATACCTTTTAACAGCTCTTCATAAAATGTATTTGTATATTGATTCATTTCATTGCATAATGGAATAGTTTCATTTAAGTAACATTTATTTTTATCTAAAACATTATTTTTCATATATTTTAGCGTTTCTTTTAAATTTTGTCCTCTGAGAGAACCTGTTATAAGTGTTTTTACAACTAAATAATTTTTACCACCCTCTAAAACATGTGCATCATGTAAAATTTTTCCTTCTATTGTTTCAGGGACTTCACTTCTTTGTGATTCCCATGCAATTTTAGCAATATTCTCTATTTCTTTTTTTGTAAACTTATTTTTTAATAACCACTCTTTTATTTTATCTTCATCACTATATATAAATCCATGAAAATACATTGCTAATATCAAATTTTCATAATTTATATCATAATTACTTATTGAAATAATTTGATCTATTTTCTTTTTTACTAATTCTATATGCCACATATTGTGCATAATATCTTTATCTTCATAATATGGCTTAACAAAATTTATAATTTCATTATATGTTACTCTCATAATCATTTCCTCCTGAATATATATTATCACTTTTTTTATTAACTATTATAATACTTACTATTTTCATGATTATTCTCCTTTATTTTATTTAAAAATATTTTTATGTTAAATAAAGAAACTAGAATGTCTCTAGTTTCTTTATTGTTTATAGTTATGTATTTTGATTATTTTCATGTTCTAAATTAAGTTCTACTAACTCATTTGCAAGATATACATAATATTCACGATATTTATATGCATCAGTTCTCACATTAAAATATAAACATGTAACTGTTGTAAGAGCAACTATCAATATAATAATTATTACTAGAAATATTTTACTCAATTTATCCATAATATCATTCCTCTCTATAATACTAATTATAACATTTTGTGGTTAACTTTTCGATATTTTACAATTTTCTTGTAATTTTTTACCTTTATATTATTATAAGTTCTATTGTTTAATAAAACATTAAGATTTCATTATAAATATCCATAATTCTATTTACATAATTCTAATAATATCATATAATAATTAACATAATTTAATATTCACTTTATCATTTTCTGGATTTATACTGGAAGGAGCCATTAAAAATGAAAACATTAAAAGAACTTCAAAAAGAAATTTTAGAAAACAAGAAAAAACATGGATTTAATACAACAGATATATATCAAGAGTTTTGTTTCTTGTATGGCGAAGTTTCAGAAGCATGCGATGCTTATTATAAGAAAAAAGATTCTTTTCCAGAAGAGCTTGCAGATATTGCAATATTTTTACTTGGAATTTCAGAAATTTGCAACATAGATTTATATGAAGAAATTTTAAAAAAAGTAGAAATAAATTCTAAAAGAAAATATAAATTAAATTCTGCAGGAGTTTTAGTAAAAATCCCAGAAAAAAAATAATGGAGGAGTAAAAATACTCCTCTATTTTTTTACATTATAGTAAACTAATTAATCGTCATCTCCGCCAAAAACATCAAAGATTTCTCCAAAGAAAGATTCTTTTTTTCTCTTATGTTTTTTATGTCCATAATCATCATGATAATATGAATCTCTACTTTCATACTCTCTTCTATCATATTCCTTTTTATCATATTCTCTTCTTTCATAATCATCTCTATCATGTTCTTTTCTTTCATAATCTCTTCTTCTTGAATACTCTTCCTCTACATATCTTTCCTCTTTTTCTATTAATTTTTCAAGTTCTCCTCTGTCTAACCAAATTCCCCTACATTCTGGACAATAATCAATTTCTACACCTTTCTTTTCTGACATTAGTAAATTAACATCTTTACATACAGGACATTTCATAATACCTTCTTCCTTTCTTGGCTTATATTTAGCCTAAATATTTACATTTACGCTAGATAGCCTAAAACCTTGGAAAGTATTATATCACATACTCTATTATTAAATCAACTGTAAATTTTTTACTTATCTTTACAGTTGTAGAATTTTAATCACTATATATAGCAAAATCATGTAACTGTATAATTATATCTTTTTATGTTATAATAAATTTCATCTAATGTTATTGTAATTTTCTTACAATAATGATTATAATACTTATTCGGAGGTTTATATGGAAGAAAAAGAAAAAATTTTAGCTGGAGAATTATATGATGCAAATTACAATGAATTCTTAGCAAATGAGAGATTAAAAGCAAAACAATTATGTTACGAATATAATAAAATAGAACCTAAAAATATAGAAAAAAGAATAGAAATTTTAAAAACTTTACTTGGTAAAACTAAAAATAAATTTCTTATTGAACAACCATTTATTTGTGATTATGGATATAATATTGAAATAGGAGAAAATTTTTATTCTAACCATAATCTTATTATTTTAGATGCAAATAAAGTAAAAATTGGTGATAATGTATTTATTGGTCCAAATTGTGGTATATATACATCTGGACATCCTATAAATGTAGAACAGCGTAATAAAGGATTAGAATATGCAAAGCCAATTGAAATTGGAAACAATGTCTGGTTAGGTGGTAATGTTGTAATATTACCAGGTGTTAAAATTGGAAATAATACTGTTATAGGTGCTGGAAGTATAGTTGTTAAAGATATTCCTTCTAATGTTGTAGCTGTTGGCAATCCTTGTAGACCTATAAAAAATATTAATTAAAAAGGATTAATTTATTTATGAAAAAAATTTATTATAATGGTTATTTTATAACTATGGAAAATTTTAATATAGAGGCTATACTTGTACAAGATGAATTAATTAAAAAAATAGGAACTAAAGATTATATATTAAGTTTAAAAGATAGTTATACAACACTCATTAATTTAAAAGGAAAAACTATGATGCCATCATTTATAGATGCACATAGTCATTTTTCTGGTGTAGCTAATAATTTTTTGAAAGCAGATTTACAAAATTGTAATAATTTTAAAGAAATCCAAAACGAATTAATAAATTTTAAATTCAAAAACAATATTCCTGATGGTTTTTGGATATCTGCAAGTGGATATGATGAAAATCAACTAAAAGAAAAAAAACATCCTATGAAAGAAATTATTGATGAAGTATTACCTAATAATCCAGTTATATTACAACATGTAAGTGGTCATTCTGGTGTTTTTAACAGTAAAGCCTTGGAAATTCTAAATATAACTAATGATATTAGTACAGATAATGGGGTCATAGAAAAAAATAATGGTATTTTAACAGGATATATGGAGGAAACACCATTTATAGAATATCAAAAAAAAGTTCCATCTCCTACTTTCGATAAATTATTATTTGCATATAAGAAGGCTCAAGAAAAATATTTGTCTTATGGAATTACTACAATTCAAGATGGAATGACATATCCAAATATGATTTCTATTTATAAAGAATTAATAAAACAAAATATATTAAATATAGATCTAGTTTCATATATTTCACCAAATGATAAAGAAATTTTCTTTAATAACTTTCAAGAAAACATAATAAAGTATAATAATCATTTTAAAATAGGAGGATATAAAATATTTTTAGATGGTTCTCCTCAAATGAAAACTGCATGGATGAGAACTCCTTATTTAGGAACAAATAATTACTATGGATACCCTACCATGACAAATTTAGATATAAATAATTCAATAAAAATTTCTTTAGAAACTAATATGCAACTTTTGGCTCACTGTAATGGAGATGCAGCAGTGAATCAATACATACAATGTATTAAACTATATGAAGATAAATTAAAAAATATAAGACCTGTTATGATACATGCACAATTACTTGGTATTGATCAAATTAAATATCTAAAAAAATATAATATAATTCCATCTTTTTTTATATCTCATGTATTTTATTGGGGAGATACACATATTAAAAACCTTGGATATGAAAGAGCGAGTCAAATAAGTCCAGCCAATAGTACATTAAAAAATAATATACTTTTTACTTTTCACCAAGACTCACCTGTAATTGAGCCAAATATGTTTGAAACAATTTGGTGTGCTATAAATAGAATTACAAAACAAGGTGTTACTCTTGGTCATAATGAAAAAATAAGTGTTCAAGATGCTATAAAAGCTGTTACAATTAATTCAGCTTATCAATATTTTGAAGAAAATTCTAAAGGAAGTATAAAAGAAGGAAAAATAGCAAATTTAATTATAGTTGATAAAAATCCTTTTTTGACAGATGTAAATGATATAAAAAATATTAAAGTATTAGAGACTATCTCTAATGGTTTAACTTTGTATAAACAGTGAGATTTAGAGGTGTGACTGCAACCAGAGGTTGCGATGAATGATGAATGATGAATGATGAATAGTGAATGGTGAATGATTTTTTTAAGCAAATCCTATGGAGTCGGGCGAACAGTGTTCGCCCCTACGACTGTTATTTTAATTTTTTCTACAATTTATATATTTTTTACATTTTTTCAAATAACTTTTATGTGTTTTATTACACTTTTTAAAATGATTTTTTTATATTTCTACATTTTTTAAGATAACTTTTATAGATTTTGTACTATGTAAAGAAAGTGGAAATTGTCAACTTTTTTTACATTTTTATTTTTCGAAAATAGAAACCTACATTTTTTATTTCTTTTAGTTTTTATTATTATACTGTTACGAAATTATTCAAATTTCTCAATAGTTGATTTTTTGTAAATTTTATCTAAAAATTAATAGAAAGATTTATAGTGTTTTCAATTTTAGTATTAGTGTCATCTGCAAATTATATTATGTAAAAAATGATAAAACTCAGAAGTTTTTCTGGGTTTATCATTTCTTTAAATTATATTCAAATATACTATAAATATCATTTTTTAATCTATTTCCTTATTTATTATTGTTAATTTTATATTATTTATATAATAATTATTCTGTAGTTTCATCTGAATTATAGTTCCAAACAATATTTGCTTCACACCAACTACCCTTCCAATTTTGAGCCCAATTTTTTGATTCTTCTTCAGAGCACTCAAAATATATTGTTTGATCTTCATTCCAATTATTAAAACTAGAATTTCCTATATATTTTACACTCTTTGGTATTATAATTTCTTTTATTTGATATCTTTCATACCAATTATCAAATGCTCCTTTACCTATAGTTGTTACTGTATCTGGTATTTCTATATTTCTAAGGCAACAAGCATAAAATGCATAATCTGGTATATTGCTTAGATTTTTAGATAATATTATATCCATTGGTTGACTTGGAGAATCTACTCCATCTTCTAAATTTCTTATATTCATTTTTTTTATTGTATTTGGATATACTATTTTCATTACTTTAGGATAAGATGCACCATAAGCAGCTTCATATTTATCACTTCTTGATATAATAGATAAATCCGCCTCTGTAATTGTATACATTTCACCATCTATTTCTACTTTATATGGTATAACCAATATATCTTGTATTTTTTCACCATTATAAATAATTTCATAATTTGTATCTTCTAAATAATAATCTGTCTCATCTTTTATAAAATTATAGCCAGATGAATTACAATATTCTGGTTTTATTCCTAATATTCTTGCTGTTTTTGTTGGCAAGTTTTGCATATATGAACTTGCAACTGCCCCATCATTTATTATTTCATATTCAAATAATTCTGCTGGTGCTATGTTGTCTTCTGCTCCTTCTTCACTATATACTGGTTCTAGATCTATTTCTTCTTTATTTTTTTCGTTTATTTCATCTATTATATCTTGCTGTTTTTTATCTGCATTTTCATATTCGTTCATTGCAACCTGTGTTTTGTCTATTAAGCCCCCTCCTGTTATGTAGCTTATTGTTAGCCCTGCTAGTATTAATAATAGTATTATTGTGATTACTAGTACTACTAATGTTATTCCCTTTTCCTTTGTATTTTTATACATTTTTCCACTCTCCTTTTTATAATTTATACAAATTATATCCCACATTGTTAATTTTTATAACAGTTACCAATCATTTATTTTAGCAATGCAAATTCATGCTAATATTAGTAGCACTATTTGGGTTATGAGTGCAACCTTCGGTTGCGATGAATAATGAATAGTGAATGATGAATGATGAATAATTTTCTTAAAGATTCATTTTTTAGTTTATAATACTTTTCCCTCAATATAACACTCATATATATAACTTGGATTTTCATAATACATACTACTATTGTAATTATCTATTTTTTCTATAATCCATGATGATAATACCTCAATTAAATTATCTATATATTTATTTTCATCTTTATCTACCATAATTATTAATCTTTTATATACTTTCCCTATATCCCAATATGTAGGTACATCATATTTACATCTGCTGATAATATCATATGTACCTATTTTTATATTCGCACTCTCTATAAATTCATCAGAAACTTTTTCTATATTTTCACAATGATAAACTTCTGCAAGTTCATATATTTTTTTAATTTTTTCTTTTCCTAATTTTTCAATTATTACCTTTTTAGTATTTTTTGTTTTCCTTGCAATATATTCAATTAAACTACATGTATAAAATAAATCATTTTCTTTTTGTGGTTCTCCAATCATATTATTATTCCTCCAAGCTTACAGCATTTATAAACTTTATAGTTTTTAATGCTTCTTCTGTACAAAAAGCTATTTGATGTGTTGGATGTTTAAACTTTGCTAATTCCCAAAATGCTTCTCTTGTAATCTGACCAGATATTAAGTCGGTTATATAGTTATATACTTGATCATCTGCCATAGCACCTATCACAATATCATAATTATGAATTTTTCCATTTCTACAATTAACAATAAAATCTAACCACTCCTCTGTCATTAATGTAAATTCTTTTATTTTTAATTTTGGATTTTCGTCATACTCATATATATTAATTATTGGACTATTATATTTTTGTGCCCATTTTTTTGCTTGTTCATTCAATATTGTACAATAAAATCCTACACCAAAATCTTTTGTATATTTTCCTTTTTTTATTTCTGGCACTTCTATTTTACAGTAACTTCCATGATATATAATTTGTTTTGACATATTTATTATTCCTCCTTTATTTTATTTTTAAGCAATTTCTATGGAGACGGGGAAACACTGTTCGCCACTACAACTCTATTTTTTATTCATATTTACTTGTCTTAGTTATCTCTACTAGAGTACAACACTACACATAAAAGCTGACTCTGAACCCGTACACCTCTGTGGGTAAGACTTCCATTAGAGTAGTTACGAGCAGCTACTGGAACGCCGCCCCCCAGCACAGAGGTAATTGCCTCCTCTATCCGCACGAAAAGCACCTGTAGAATACTTTTCTTGAGTTCTTTCGTATACATTTCCTGCCATATCATATATATTATTTACCTTCCAAAATTCATTTGTTCCACTTGGCTGCAAATCTCCTGAATTTTCTGTTGCTCCTCCTACTGAATTATTATAATTTCCCCAACTTCTACTATTTCTTTGTATATCACTAATCATTATTGTTTTTGTTCCTCCTGTCTCATTTTCTATTGTTGCATTACTATCTAACAACCATTGTAATATACTATCCCATTCAACTCCGTATATTAAGTGACTATTCATTTCTGATTTCATATTACTTGATGCTGTTATTGCTTCTGTTTGCAATACATCTACCCAAGGCTCCTGTCCTCTCTTACTCTGTGCTGTTGTACTATCTTTTCGACTTGCCTCATATCTACTTATATAAAATCCTTTATTTAAATTAATACTATTTACCATATTTGTATATTCTACAGAATCTGTCTCTTCCCAATATTTATTTATTACTGATCCATCTGCTAAATTTTGCTTACTACTATTTACCGTCCAAGCTACTCTTGCAAATTTGCTGCTATCTGGCATTGGTATCCACACATATTCATTAAAATCTGGCACACTACCTGTTGCTTGTCCTCCATCATATGTTATTGCATAGTCTACTACAACTATTCCTTTATTTATTTGTTCTGCTGTTATACTATTCCACTGTTCTTTTGGCATTATACTTTTTACTGCCCCATTTTCTCCTGGCATTGAGTCTGTTCTTCCTGTTTCTAATATTGCTGGTGCAAATCCTTCTGGTATTACTATTTGTACATTTGGATCATCTCTTGACACTATCGTTGTATCTTCTTTTGCTAATCCATTACTATCTACTGTTGGAGTATCTCCTGCTCCTGAATTTATTTCATTTATCTTTTGCTCTAATGTTGAATTTATATATTCTAATATTTCACTTTCATTATTTACTGCATTTTCATATTCATTTACTGCTTGCTGTGATTTATCTAGTATTCCTCCATTAAATACAAAACTTAAACTTACTCCTGCAAGTATCAATAATACTATAATCGTAATTATTAATGCTACTAATGTTATTCCTTTACCTCTATTTATTTTACTAAACAGTAGCTCTCTCTCTCTCTCTCTCTCTCTCTCTCTCTACAGCGCCAACGTTTTTATTCATCGCTTTTCCCCCTCTTTTGTTTTTTTCTTTGCTTAAATTTTTATCTTAACAAATTATTTTTATTATATCTTTTTACTCTTATTTTGTAAATACTCAATTTTTTAATTTTTAGTAAGTAGAAAATAAATATATTAATATTGAATAAACTTTGAATTTCTTATATTATTTACAAATTTTTTGCATATTATTTTAATAAATAGAGAAGTGCAAAAAGGATATATATAATGATTTAGAAGTCAAAGGCATTTAGGAAGACCCCAGCTATCATTTTGACAATAAATCATTATATATATCCTTCTTGCACGGTTTATTTTTGATGCGAATTTTTATTTAAAGCCGTTTCTTCTAATTAGCGGGCGAACACTGTTCGCCCCTACAGGTGCTCTTTTTATATATTTACCTCTATTTTTTACTACTTTTACGTTTTTTCATTTCTATTATTACACTAATCACAAATCCAACAATTATTCCTATATCTATATTATAAAATAAATTATATCTTATAGAAATATTATATAACCCATATATTGTAAATATTATTCCCATAATTGTCATAAAAATAAAGTTATAGTTATGAAAAGTATTTTTTTGTTTATGAAAAATCTCTTTTATAATAAAAATTATAGTTCCAATATACATTGAACCTGCTATTCCTGTTAAAGTATATAATTCCCAATCACCTAAATTAGTATACCCAGACTTCACAAATCTAATTATATAATAAGTACTATTCATAAGAGTTATAACTAACGTTGGATTTATAATGGATAATACATAATTTTTTGACATACACGCACATATTAACATTACTATTCCCCAAAATGTAAAAGATTGAGTTATTTTTATTAACCAACTTACATTAAATATTAATGCAAGTTCAGTTATACTCCCTAGTACTATACCGATAAATATTGATATCAATATATTTTTTATAATTCTTTTTGTTTTCATTTTTCCCCTCTATAAATAACTTGAAATTATTACTATATCTATGTCACTACCATTACTTTCTGTACCTTATGAAAAAAGATATGCTTACTGAACACGAGATTTATAAATATATTTTAAGAAATAAATCTTAAATATACTACAAATAATATTTATATATAGCAGTATTTATCAATTCTTAACTATTAATTACCTCTTTAATATAGCAATTCCACCAATCATCAATGGTGCTATACTTGTTTGAAATTGCCATATCATATCAAAAAATTTGTGTATACTTTTTATTTTATTCTAGTACTTTCCATATTTTTGCTTAAATTTTTATCTTAACAAATTATTTTTATTATATCTTTTTACTCTTATTTTGTAAATAATCATTTTTTTATTTTTAGTAAGTAGAAAATAAATATATTAATATTGAATAAACTTTGAATTTCTTATATTATTTACAAATTTATTACATATTATTTTAATAAATAGAGAAGTGCAAGAAGGATATATATAATTATTTAGAAGTCAAAGGCATTTAGGAAGACCCCAGCTATCATTTTGACAATAAATCATTATATATATCCTTCTTGCACGGTTTATTTTTGATGCGAATTTTTATTTTAAGCTATTTCTTCGAATGAGCAAACACTGTTCGCCTCTACATTTGATTTGATATTTTTAATTTGATATATATTCAATCAATTATTATAAAATCAAAATCCTTTTATTGTATAAATTCTTTTGATAATTTTTTAATTGCTTTTGTTTCTATTCTTGATACATAACTACGACTTATTCCGCAATAATTGTGCAATTTGATTTTGGGTTTTTGGTTTTTTTCCATAAAGTCCATACCTCATTTCTAAAATTATCTTTTCTCTATCTTTTAATACTTGTGTCATTTTTTCATATAATTTTGATATTTTCATTTTTAAATCTATTTCATCTTCGATATTCTTCTCATCATTTTCTAATATATCTATCAAAGCTACTTCATTATCATCTTTATCTTTTCCTATAGGTTCATTTAAATATACTTCTGCTCCTATCTTTTTAGTTGTTCGTAAGTGCATTAATATTTCATTATCTATACATTTAGATACATATGTAGCAAGTTTTACACCCTTGTCTACTC
This sequence comes from uncultured Clostridia bacterium, assembly GCA_944386325.1. GTDB lineage: Bacteria > Bacillota > Clostridia > TANB77 > CAG-508 > CAMCHB01. The sequence continues at coordinate 21,646 of CALXAP010000001.1, read as the reverse complement.
TATAACTATTTATACCCTTTATCAAACCAATTGTTCCAATTGAAATTAAATCATCTATATTTACATTTGAATTACTATACTTTTTACATACATGTGCAACTAATCTTAAATTCCTCTCTATTAATATATTTCTTGCTTCTTCATCTCCATTTTTGTATTTTTCTAAATACATTTTCTCTTCTTCTTGTGACAATGGTTCTGGAAATAATGTATTATTAGTTATATATCCCACTAAAAATATTGCTGAATTTAAAAATGCCAATATACCTGATATTGAAAGAGCTATCATAAATAGATGTACCTCCAAATTTAACTTTAATCTAATATATGTGGCATTTCTATTTACTGTGCCTGACCTTAAAAAAATTTTTTAATTTTTTTAAAATACACTTTACATAATATTATTTTTGTTGTATACTTATTAAGTACTTAATTTTTAAGTAAATACTATTTAAAGGATGTGTTTCCATTGTTTTAATTAGTCTCACTTTAAAATCTTAACAACAATATTAAATTTAAGGAGCGCATAAAAAATGAAAAATGTTTTTGTTAAAATCAATAATTTCAGATTAGTAGGCAAAGGAGATTCTTTTATTGAAATTGATCCTATTACTTTAGAAAGCTGTGAAGTTAACTTGTCAAAAAAAGAAGTTGAAACAGACAAAAATCTGATTGTCGATTTTAACGACTACAACTCAATTTATTCTCTATTTAGTGATTATTCTATTAATCACAAAGTAGAAACAGTTAAAGAAATTATCCATCAGTTACTGAAGGATAAAAAGTATATTTCGACAGAATCACTTGTTGATTCCATTAAGAAAACTCTTGAATTGCGTAACAGCAATTATCAAGCAGCCATAAAGAGAAATACACTTTGGGCATCTTTTAAATAATGTTTTAAGGAGTAGTGAAATTCCACTACTCCTCTTTCTTTATGTATTTTTTTATATCTTCTATATTATCTACAATTACATAATTTTCTCTATCTTTTTTATCAGCAAAATCTTCCTCAAAAACTTTATCCAACATTTTTATTAAATCATCATAATAACCAAATAAATTAACAATTATTAATTTAGAATTATGCTCATTTGCTCTTTTTGTTTCTATTGAACTCATTATTTCATATATGCTTCCAATACCACCTGGCAAGAAAATACATATATCAGAGTTTTTTAAAACATAATCTGTTCTTTCGTTTATTGTATTTGTAATAACAGTTTTTTTAGTTATTTCTGTGTCTTTATATTTTAAATGAGCTTTTGGAACAGCAGTATGTACTCTTTCTGGATATTTTTGAATTAATTCATTATATACAATTCCTACCTCTCCCCACTTACTTGCACAACAAATAACATCACAATTAGCTTTAACAATAATATCTGCCAATTTTTTTGCTTCTTCTTTATATTTATTATCTATTTGCTCTCTTACAGAGCCTCCTATAAATACTTTCAAAATATCGCCCTTTCTTATTATAATTTATTATTTATTTTTATTCAATTCTCATATTTAAAATTTTTTTGAGTATTATAATTATATGTTATTATTCACAGCTAAAATTATATATTCAATTTTTTGAGAAATAACTTTGTAGCGCGGGCGAACACTGTTCGCCCCTACAGCTGTTCTATTTATTTTTCATATTATATTTTATAGATTTTGATATAATAATATCAAAATCTTATAGCCGTGAATTGTAACTATTATGTATTATTAATATGGAGATTTTTGTATGTATAATTTTTTAATAGGTATATTAATTGGTGCAGGAGCCATTTTACCAGGTATTAGTAGTGGAGTTTTCTGTGTAATTTTTGGTATATATGAAAAATTAGTAAATGCTATTATTAATTTCTTTTCCGATTTTAAGAAGAATTTTATATTTTTATTGCCAATATCTCTTGGTGCAATTATTGGAATGGTTATATTCGGAAATATTTTAAAGTACTTTTTTGATACATTTCCAATGCAAACTTCTTATTTAATTATTGGATTAATTATTGGAAGTATTCCTCAATTAATTAAGGAATTTAATATAACTAAATTTAAATTTAGTTATTTACTATGTATATTATTAACTTTTTCATTAAGTATATATTTAGTTGCTTTAGAAATGAATTCGGCTCAATACATACAAAATAATAATATTAATAATTTCGACTTAATTTTATCTGGATTATACATGTCTGCAGGATTGGTCATACCTGGTATTAGCAGTACTGTTATTTTAATGCTACAAGGTATGTATGACATATATCTTAATGCTATAGCTAGTTTCGATTTATCTATATTAATTCCTATGGGAATAGGAGTTTTTATTGGAGGAATAATAGTATTAAAAATTATACAAATTTTATTTTTAAAATTTAATAAATGTATGTATTTTTGCATTTTAGGTTTTGTGATAGGTTCATTACCTGTAATATATCCTGGATTTTCTTTTGATATAAATGGTGTGATTTCTATTATTATTTTATTTATGGGAATATTTATTTCTAAGCTTTTAGCAAAAGTAAAAAAATAATATTATTATTCACATCTATAATTTATATATTCAATTTTTTGAGAAATAGATTGATTTGAAAAATACTGAAAGATTTGAAAAATTTCCTTTTGAGTATGCAAATGAATTAGAAATTTTAAAATAATATATTAACTTTTAAAAACAAAGAAATAAGAAACTTTTAAAAGTTTCTTATTTCTTTGCTTTCATTGCTTCTTTGATATAATTTACTTCTTCTTCCATATTTAATCTCATAAATATTGGTTCACCTTTTTCAATTACTTTTGTATTATTTAAAACATCTGCAGAATATTCATATAATGTATCCCATTTTTTCAAATCTTCTTTTACAATACCAATTTGTTTAAATATATTTTCTGAAGTATCTGGCATAAATGGTTTTAATAATATAGCTATTTTTCTTAAGTTTTCAACTAAATAATACATTACTGTTTGCAATTCTTCTACTTTGTTTTCTTTTGATAATATCCATGGTGAAGTTTCATCAATAAATTTATTTGTCCTTGAAATTATTTTCCATATTTCTGCTAATGCATTACTAAATTGTAAATTTTCTAATTCATTTTCTACAATACTTATTTGACTTAATACATATTTTTCTAAATCATCAAATTTATTTTTATTATTATAATCAATAATTCCATTAAAATATTTATTAACCATTGATACTGTCCTATTTAACAAATTGCCTAAATCGTTACATAAATCGAAATTAAAGCGTTCTACAAAGCTTTCAGGTGAAAAAATCCCATCTTGTCCAAATGGTAATTCTCTTAATAGAAAATATCTAGTTGCATCTACTCCATATCTATCAATAAGAGTTTCTGGATATATTACATTCCCTTTTGATTTAGACATTTTTCCATCTTTCATCATTATAAATCCATGTGCATATATTTTTTTAGGTAATGGTAAATCTAATGCCATTAAAAATATAGGCCAATATATAGCATGAAATCTTACAATATCCTTTCCAATAATATGAACATCTGCTGGCCAATATTTTTTAAATAGTGTATCATCATCAGACATATATCCTAATGCAGTAATATAATTTGTTAATGCATCTAGCCATACATATATAACATGTTTAGGATCTTTTTTTACTCTAATTCCCCAATCGAAAGATGTACGTGTTACACATAAGTCCTCAAGTCCAGGTTTTATAAAATTATTTAACATCTCATTTTTTCTAGATTCTGGCTCTAAAAAGTTTGGATTTTCTTCATAAAATTTTAATAATCTATCTGTATACTTTTTCATATTGAAAAAATATGCTTCCTCTTTCATTTGTTTTACTTCTCTACCACAATCTGGACATTTTCCATCTACTAATTGAGTTTCTGTAAAATATGACTCACATGGCATGCAATATAAACCAGTATATTCTCCTTTATATATATCTCCTGTTTCCATAAATTTGTCAAATATTTTCTCAACAATTTTCTCATGTCTTTCTTCTGTTGTCCTTATAAAATCATCATACTCTATATTTAGTTTTTTCCAAAGTTCTTTTGCATATTTAGCAACTTTATCTACATATTCTTGTGGTGTTTGATTATTTTGCTGTGCAACAGTTTCAATTTTTTGTCCATGTTCATCTATGCCTGTTAAAAATCTAACATCAAAATCTCTCATTTTTTTATATCTAGCCATTGTATCAGTAGCAATTGTCGTATATGCTGTTCCTATATGAAATCTACCACTAGGATAATAAATCGGTGTTGTAATATAAAATTTTTGTTTCATCATTAATCATCTCCCTTGCATTATACATTATTAAAACACATTTTTGATTCGTTGTAAACTATTAAAAAATTTTTTGGCAAATTTATCTATAAATATTTTTTAATTTTTTGTTTATAATAATATTAAAGAAATTAAAATTTTATTTTTAAAGTTTACTTATATATATTATATTTAGTATTTCTTTATATTTTATATTTATTTAAGTTTACTTAATAATTTTTTTAATTTCTTGTAATATTACTTTTTTCTCTGAGGAGGTTTTTACTCAATGGCTAATAATACAACTAAAAAGAGCATAATGTCAGAAGCATTAAAAGAAGAGATAGCAAAAGAGCTAGGAGTATATGAACAAGTTAAAGCTGATGGTGGTTGGAGTAATGTATCTTCTAAAACTTGTGGTAATATAGTTACAAAAGCTATTGAAATTGCAAACAGAAATGTTCAAAAATAGTTATGCTCAAAACTTCAGTTCTTATCTTTTAATTTCTATGATATGAATTTTGTTTATTCATATTAATTTTAAAAGATAAAATAAGAAAGATTTTCTTCTTTCTATTCGTTTTAACTTAAAGACAAGACTTTTTTTAAGATTTCTTCTCTCCGATTTCGTTTTTATCTTAAAAAATAGTAATTTGTCTAATAGAAAAAAATAATTATTTTTACTATGTAAAAAGAGGTCTATAACTGTAATAGTTTATATGACCTCTTTTTATATATTTATTAATATACTTAGTAAAAAGATTATAATGATTTATTAATATCTTTATTTTCTTTTTGAAGCTTTAACAATTACTGCAGCTACTACTATAGCCATTACTAAATATGCAACATACATAATGTCAAATCCAGTTTTTGCATCTTTTAATGAAGTAATTGTTTCATCTCCATTATCTTCTTTATTTGTGTTTTCATTATTTGTATTTCCTGCTACATTTCCATTTTCATCATCTGATGTTGTATTATCATTTCCTATATTATTTTCATCTCCTGTTGTAGTATCTCCTTGTGTATTATTTTCATCACCTGTTGTATTTTCTGATGGATCAGGTGTTGGTTCTGGATCTGTAACTGGCTCTGTTATTGAAAATGTAATTGGATCTGGTGCTTCAACATCTATTAATTGTACATCTTCACTAACAAATTCTAAATCTGATATTGTAATATTTACATCACCTTTTTCTAAAGCTTTAAATTTTAAATCATATGATGTAAATCTCTCCTCACCTGTAGATTGGAAAGCTACAGTAAATGAACCGTTTTTTACTGTTTCAAGTGTTCCTAAATATTCTAATTTTGAATCATCAAAATTTACAGTAAATTGATATCCAAAAGCTTCTGGGAATTTAACAGTTAATGTTATTTCTTCTCCCACTTCAACATTTTTTGCTCCTTCTACACTCATTTTTGTTGCAGCATTAACAGCTCCTGATAAGGCCATAAACATTGCTACAACCATTATTATAAATCCTATTAAAGTTTTTTTCATTTCTATTTCCTCCTAAATTTTCTCTTCTGCTTTTATTATTAATCTTGTTACAGCACCAGGATCGCAAGTAATTAGTGTTACTTCTCTTTTTCCTTCTGTTTCTTGATTTAAACATTCTTCATTTTCTGGATTAATAGAAAATTTATCATATATTTTATAATAAACCTTTCTACCATCTGTACCTACCAAATAAAATTCATCACCAATTTCTAATTCTTTTAATCTTTTAAAAATATTTTTATAATTGTGTCCTGTTATACAAAAATTACCCACCTCATTTATTTCTGGTCCAGTAAATTTTGTTACAGACAAATCTAATGAATTTATAGTAGTTCTATTTAATATATATTTTTCTACATCTATACTATCTATTACAATTTTTCCTATTACTTCATAATTTCCTATCTTTTTTGGCATATCACTTACAGAAACTACTTCATCTTGTTTTTTTATTTCTTTTAGCTCTTGAGTACTATTTGTATTTTCTATATTTTCATTATACTCATTCTGTGTGATATTATTTTTATTTTTGCTATCTTCTTTATTACTTGCAATTACCATTCCTGTTATTATAACAAAAATAATAATTATAACAAAATATATTTTTATTGCAATTTTTTTTGTATTGCTTTTTTTAGCTCTTCTACCATTGTTGAAATTTTTTTTACTCACTTAATACCCTCTCCTTCACCTCCTTTTATTTAATATATTTCTATACTAAAAAATAGTATTTGTCAAGGTATATCTATTTTAGTAAAGATAAATATTCAATTTCTCCTCTTATGACATTTATTAGTTTTGTTGAATCTAATATACTTATCTTACTATCTCTTGTTACATCTAATGCAATTTTTTGTGCTTCATTTAATTCATTTTTTCCACGAATCGAAGATATAATTGTTGATGTATCTAATATACTTATTTTTCCATCTCCACTTGCATCTCCATATATAATAACAGTGTAGTTTGCTCCATCTATATTAATAATATCACCTGTAACAAGTTTAGTATTTTCTTCAATTTCTAAACCATCTTTTTTAATTACACTATTTTCATATAAACTTTTCAAATCACTACCATCTAATATATCAAATTTATCTCCTAAAAGGAAACCTAAACCTGTATTAGGTAATTTTTCATTTTCAATCTCTCCAACAAATTGTGTATTTGCCTCTTTTCCCTTAACATTTATAGATATATTTGCTTCTTTATCATATACAGGATTATTATTTGGTGTTTCCATTTTTGAAACTTTAATTTTAACATTATATGTTTTATCTAAAGTTGTATCTGGAGCTTCAAATGTAAAACTTGCTAAATCATTTACACCTGATGTTGATGCACCTGTTATTAATTGTCCTCCACTACCTTCTTGTCCAGTACTTGTAACAAAATTTAAACCACCATCATCTACTATTGAAACTTCATATGCTCCTAATGCAGTTGATGAATTAACATTTATTGTTACTTGATCTCCAGAATTTATATTTGTATTATTAGCAGTTAAATTTATATTTGTATCTACAGATTTCTTCTTCAAACCATAATAATCAACAATAGCTTTTCCATCAGCTTCTGCTAATTTTTTTAAATCTTCTTCTGAATTTACATATTCAAAATCGCCATTTATAAAACAATGTTCAACTAAAATAGTTGGAACTCCACTTCCATCTCTTATATCATTGTATTGTCCATATGTAATTTCACCAAAATCCATTTTGCAACCTCTCATTGCATATCTTATTATTCCATACCAATCCGCATCAGCAGTTGTTCCATCTGGATTTCTATAATAAAAATCTCCATTTTCAGTTCTTATTTGTTTTGTTTTTACACCTCTATTTTGTAAACCTAAAGCTGAAAGATTTTCTAATATTTTATTTGCAAGAGCTGTTGTTTGTTCATTGTATTTTGGTAAAGATGTATTTGCAGAAACAAATGCCTCTGCACCATATCCAATTCCAGTTGTATCATTTGTATGTAAACTTATAAATAAATCTGCAGAATTTATTCTTGCTACCATCGCTTTGTCAAAAACATCTGCAAAAGTATCATTATCTCTTGTTAATATAACTTCTACATTTTCATAATCATTTAAATAATCTCTTAAATTTAAAGCAATTCTAAGATTAATATTTTTTTCGTATACTCCATTGTATATTGCACCTGAATCAGAGCCACCATGACCTGCATCTAATACAAGTTTTAATGCATGTACGTTAGTTGACATTACTAAAATGATTAAACAAATTAATGCACTTATAAAGATTTTTCTTTTCATTTATCTACTCCTTTTCTGAATTTTTTTACATTATATCATAAAAATTTTTAATATAAATATTTATTTGTAATCATAATCTTATACAGTTAAGAAAGTTGTAATATTTAAAATTATATTTTGCATATTAAATTTTTTTTAAAAAAACAGATTTATTGGGCGGGCGAACACTGCTTTCCCCTACAACTATACCATTAAATTATTTTACAAATTCTTAAATATCGTATTGAGCCGAAAAATTTATTCTATATTATTATATTAAAATCGTATAGCGTGAATTGTAATATAAGTTCAATATTCAATTGTTTTATGTTTGTGATATAGAATGGCTTTGCATACCTTCTATAGTTGGTTCGTTATTGTATATTTTTAATATAGTTTCTAAATCATTTGAAAATTCTTGTAACATAACAATTTTTATTCCTATATCTTTTCCTGCCAAATATGTGTCTATAATATTTTTTAACTTTGTCAAATTCTCAATTTCTGGCTGTAATTCTTTTGTATATTTTTTTGCTCTTTTCATCAAACATTCTCTTATTGAAACTATATCCTCATTATTAGCACATGATATTCTTTGGAATACTTGATATGCATCATAATATTTAAATATTGGTATTTCCATATATTTTTCAAATTTTGTATAAAACATTTCCATTTTCATCGGAATACATTTAAATAATTCTTCTGCATTTTGTGCATACATTTTATCTTTTAATGTTCTATTAATATTTTCAAAATGATCAAAAACATCCTGCATATCAGGTGTTATTTCCCCTATACCTATTTGGCTTAGTTGTTCTTCTGCATCATCACAATATTCAGAAGTTAAAGCAGATATATTCATTCCATTTAAGAAAAGATTTTTTATACTTTTAGTATCATAATCTATCAATTTTCTTTTTGAAAAATAATTAAAATAGACATATAATTTTACAACATCAATAAGACCAATTTTCCCATTTTTTACATCATCAACAACTTCTTCTATTACTCCATTAAACTGCTCGTCAGAGATTTTCCAATACTCTTCTGTTAATAATCTTTTATATCCTGGTAATTTATCTGTATCTATAGTATTTATAATAACTTCCATGTCTCTTTTAAATACTTTCATATCAAATATTCTAGTTCTTACATATATTTCAATAAATTTAAAGAATCTATATTCTGCCTTGAAGTTATAATAATAATTATTATCAAATTCTTTAATATAAAATTGTCTATTATCCATCAAAACTCTTGATGATACAAGTATTGCCTTATATTCTTCATTGCTTTCTATATTTATAAATTTATTTTTTGTAATTTTACCTGCTTTAATTTCAAACGAAATAGCAATTGTAAATATAAGCATTGTTTTTAAAACCTTATAATTTGTATTTGGATAATATTTATTAACCATATCAAATATTTTCTTAAAATCGTTTAGTGCATGTTTTAAAATTCTTAAATTTCTAGTTCCACTCTTGTTAAAAGTAGACACTAACAATTGAGAATTTTCTTTTAAGAATCTTAATAAATCTTCATCTTTTGAATAACGCATTAATAAACCATCAATAATATAAGCAAATTCTGGAACATATTCAAAAGTTTCACCTATTAATTTTTCCTTTATTCTTTCATAATCATTAGCTTTATCAAATACATATTCTATTTTATCTCTGATTTTTTCAACCATTGGTTTATCTGTTTTAGATAAATCACCTTCTTTATCTAACAAATATGTTGCAATAAAAGTTTTCATTTCAAGATTAGAACTTTTTAATTTATTTGATAATTCTTTTTCATTACAAATTATTATAGTTTTTATATGATCATGTTCAACGAAATTATTAATATAACCTAATATATCTATAACATCAACATTTGCTCTTTCTAAGTCGTCAAAACATAAAACTTTATCATCTGTTGTAAAAAATTGCTCATAATCTACTCTATCTCCATTTTTTGTGACACCAAAAAAATTAGCCATATCAAGACCTGTTTTTGCATACTCTGGAATAGTTAACTGATTATGTGCATACATGTACCTTTTTAAGTTTTTATCCATTAATTGAGTTGTTTCAATAAATATTTTTTTACTTATATCTTCTAAATTTGATATTCCATATAAAGACATATATATTGTTGTATACTGTTTTCCATTTAATCTTAGGGATTCAATTTTATTTCTTACTTTATTATTCCAAAAATATGTTTTTCCGCTTCCCCATTCACCATTTATCATAATTGCATAATCTGTATAATCTGCTCTTACATAATCTAATATACTTTCAACTAAATCTTCCATTTACCTCTCCTTTTAATCTTTTGCTATTGTTAGCACACCAATATTATTTACTTGTGCATTTCTTATAATTTTACTACACTCATTTACAGTATTACCAGTTGTATAAATATCATCAAATATTAATATATTTTTATTTTTTATTAATTCTTTATTTTTTAATATGTATACATCTTTTGTATTATATTTTCTCTGCTCTTGATTTAAAGTACTCTGAGGTGAATTATTTACATTTTTATATAATACATTTAACTGTAATTGAATTTTAAGTTTTTTTGAAATTTCTTTTGCTATTAATTCAGATTGATTATATCCCCTTTTTTTCTTTCTTTTTTTATGTATTGGTACTGGAATTATAATATCAAAATTTTTAATATAATCTACTAATTTTAAATCATCCAAAATAATATTCGAAAAAAATTTATATAAATATGGTGAATTTAAAAATTTATATTTTATAATTTTCTTTCTTATAATTCCATCATATATAAATATATATGCATACATATTAAAGTTTTTATTGTTAATATACTCATTTACATCTGATTTTTTATATTGTTTTATTTTAGCTCTACATTTATTGCATATATATTCATTACATATTTTCTCACAAACACCACATACATTTGGATAACACAAATTTAAGAAATTAAACAATTTTTCTCCTTTATGCCCCCCATAATTTTATAAAATACTAAAAATTATTTAATAAATTATTTTGAAGTTTAAAATCTAAACCAGTATTTCTGTGTTTTATTTTCACATTTTCTATCATGAAATTTATGGTTTCTTCTCCACCAATTACTATAAGCATTTTTTTTGCTCTTGTCAATCCTGTATATAGTAAATTTCTAGTTAATAACATCTGATAAGCTTTAGGTATTACTATTATTGCTGCATCAAACTCACTTCCTTGTGATTTATGAATTGTTATACTATATGAATGCTCTATTTGTTCTAAATCTGAATATGTATACCATACAATTTTATCATCATCAAATAATATTTTAACTTGTTTTGACTCTTCATCAATATTTTTTATAATACCCATTTCTCCATTAAAAATACCCGTTCCTGACTCATAATTTTCTTGTCTTTTCTCCCAGAAGATATCATAGTTATTTTTTATTTGCATTATCTTATCTCCTTCTCTAAAAATTACATCACCATATTTTTTCTCTTTTTTGTTTTCAGAAGGAGGATTTAACACTTCTTGTAATTTCTTGTTCATTTCTTTTGTTCCAACCAAACCCTTTTTAGTAGGAGTTAATACTTGTATATTATCATAAAACTTTTCACTATCTGACATTTTTAACTTATTTTTTGTTAATGTAAGTACATGTTTTAATATTTTTTCTTGGTTTGATTCATTTATATAGAAAAAATCTTCCTTAATATCTGAACCTAAATCTTCTTTTTTTACAAAGCCTTTACCATTATTTACATTATGAGCATTTAAGATAATTTGACTTTTAGCAGCTTGTCTAAAAATTTTATTTAAACATATTGTTGGAATCTTTTTAGAATCGATAATATCTTTTAGCACAGTACCTGGTCCAACAGATGGTAGTTGATTTTCATCACCTACTAATATTAATTTTGTTCCTCTATAAATAGCTTTTACAAGATAATTCATTATATATGTATCCACCATTGACATTTCATCAATTATTATTATATCTGCATCTATTGGTGCTACTTCATATTCGACCATACTATTTCTATCTTCTTCTATTTTTCCAATTTCAAGCAATCTATGAATTGTTTTTGCATCTTCATTTGTAGCTTCTTTCATTCTTTTTGCTGCTCTACCTGTTGGCGCACATAAAATCACTTTTAATTTTTTTGTTTTATAAATATCTATAATATTTTTTATTATTGTTGTTTTTCCAGTTCCTGGTCCACCAGTTATAACACAAACATTATTATTATTAACAAGTTCTATTGCCTCTTTTTGCTTTTCCGATAATTGTATATTATATTGTTTTTCTTGTTTTTCTAATTTTTCTTTTATATTATCTATTTTTTTAACATTTTTACTTTTTAATAAAGTCAATAATTTCTCTGCAATATTTTCTTCTGCTTTATATTCTTGATATAAATATATCCAATCTATCTCTTCTCTTTTTTCTAAAACTATTTGTTTCTTTGCTTTTAAATTTATAATAGAATCTTCAATGTATTTTTTATCTATACGTAATAATTCCTCAATAAATTTAATTAAATTTTCTTTTAAAACACATGTATGTCCATTATTTCCAGATATATTTAATGCATATTTTATAGCACTTTCAATTCTTTTATTACTACAAGTATCAATACCAATTTCCATTGCCATTTTATCAATTTTTTTAAAATCTACGCCATATGTTATATCTATTAATATATATGGATCCATTTCTATTTTTTCAATCGCATCTTTTCCAAGTTTATCATATACTTTTTTACAATTTGATGTACCAATGCCGAAACTTCTCTAAAAAACCTACTATTTGCCAAAGCTCCCACTTTTCATTAAATTCATTTGAAATCTCTATAGCCTTTTCTTTTGTAATACCCTTTATTTGACTAAGTTTTTCTGGCTCAAATTTTAAAACATGAATTGTTTCTTCTTTGAAATTATTCACTATTTTTTTGGCTGTAGCTGGACCTATACCTTTTATAACACCACTTGCCAAATACTTTTCCATTCCCTCAGTAGTTTCTGGAAGCATCTTTTCAAAAGTTAATACTTTAAATTGCTGTCCATATTCTTGATGTATAACATAATTTCCATTTAATTTTAAAGTATCACCTACATTAATAAATGGTAAATATCCAACAATTGTAATTACTTCCTTACCTATATCAAATAAACAAATACTATATCCATTAACCTCATTTTGATATATGAAGCTTTCTACATTACCTTTTAACTCCATTTGTTTCTCTCTTTTCTGTATTAAATTTACACTTAAATATATCATAATTTGGATTGTTTAACAATAGAAAAAGCACCTATATGGTGCAAATATTTTTATGCTCTTGGATGAGCTTTTTTATATACATTTTTTAAACTTTCATCTTGAAATTGCATATATACTTGAGTTGATGATATATCTGAATGACCTAACATAACTTGAATAGCTTTCAAATCAGCTCCATTTTGCAATAAATGTGTTGCAAAAGAATGTCTTAGAACATGTGGTGTAATATCTTTATTTATATGAGCTTGATCTTTATAATATTTGACAATCTTCCAAAATCCTTGTCTTGTTAATCTTCTTCCATTAATATTAACAAATAAAGCCTTGTTATTTTCATCTTTTATTAAAATTGGTCTTGCATCTTTTATATAATTCTCTAATGCTTTTAATGATAATGTACCTAAAGGTATGCTTCTTTGTTTACCATTATTTCTACAAACTACAAAACCTGTTTCTAAATTAACATCATCTACATCTAATGATATAATCTCTGTTACCCTCATACCTGTTGCATATGCAAATTCAAGCATTGCTTTATCTCTAATACCTTTTAAATCTATGCAATTTGGTTGTTCAAGTAATAATTCTACCTCTTTTGAAGACAAAATATTTGGGGCTTTTTTCTCGATTTTTGGTGATTGAATTCCCTCTGTAGGATCTGTTTTAATTTTTTTATTTCTTAATAAAAATTGATAAAATGATCTAATGGAAGCTAAATTTCTAGATATTGTTGAAGTTTTCTTATTCATATCTTGTAAATACATAAGATATTGTTTTATATCTTCTTTTGAAACTTTTAAATAATTAATTTTATTTGTATCTACATAATTTTTATATTGTAAAATATCCCTTTTATATGATTGAAGTGTATTATTTGACAATCTCTTATCACTTTGTAGAAATTCTAAAAATAATTTGATTTTCTTTTCCATTACCCTCTAGCTCCTCTATAATATTTTATTTTATATTTTCAATGGTGTAACATTACCAATAAAAAATTTACATAAACTATATATGTTATATCAAAACAGTAAAAAAAAGTAAAGCTTTTTTTCTAGTTTTTATTATTTTTTTCTATTTATTTTTTTAAAATTACAAATATTGTGAAATACTCATTATTATATTACTAGAAACATATGTTTCTATAATCGAACCTATTATAAATAAAATACATATAAATAGTGAGAAAAATATATGTCTAAAAATCTCTAATTTTATATTATCTATTCTCCTATCTTTCATTATAGATTTGTATAGTTTAATTCCGCTAACTGCTAATGCTAATATACATGGTATATATATTATATTTTGTGGCAATATACTAGCTAAAACAAAACATATCCCTTTACTTCCTCCTAATACAGCAAGTATTGTTGATATTGAATAACTTAAGCAAAATCCTTTATATGCTACTATTGCATATACAATTGGTATTCCAATAACAGTAGAACCTATAAACCATAACCCTATAACTATAATTAAATTATTTATAAGTACATTTTTTAATAATTGAATTTTATCTATACTAACATCTGAATTTAATTGAGTTACAAAATCATTTACATATGTACTTAATTCTTGTTTTTGAAGATCATTAGAATTATTTAATACAATTACACCTAATACTATGCCAATTAAAAAAACAATAATAACAGAAACATATTCTTTTAAATTATTTTTTATATGATTTAATATTACATTTCTATTTTCTTTTTGCTTATGTTTACTCATACACTTTACCTCCGTCTTAGAAATGTAGATAATAATTTTTCTTAATTTGTTTTTTATATTATAGGAAATTGCACTGTTTATAATATGAAAAAAATTATTTTACTACATACATAATATCTATGTAATAAAATAATTTTTTAGAACTTTTTACGTTGTTATTTTACCATACACTCCTCCGCCACCAGATTGTATCTTAATATTACCACTTCTAGCATTTTCTATATTTGTTGCAACAGTATTTCCAACAACATTTGCCAATTGTTCAAATGAAGTATTATGAATTATATTCATTTCTGTTCCGAAAGTCTCTAACAATTTATTTATTGTCTTTTGCCCTATACCAGGTATAAAGCTAAGTGGAATCTGATAAATATACTCTTGCCTATTTTTTGGACTTATAGACTCATTTTTATCTTTTATTAATTCAATCCTATCTAAAACACCCATTGTTATATTTTTGCTATCACATGTATCACATTTTCTTATAGGAGGATTTCCTTCAATACTTTTTTTACATACCTCACAATAAGTTCTATGATATTTACCAAGTTTAGGATCAAGCCCATAATTTGCAATTATTTTTCTTCCATCCTCATTTTTTATAGTTTTTATTAATTCTTTATAGCTTATATTATTGACTAACATTTTGTTATATTCTCTAGCTATTCTTGGTAAAGAATGTGCATCTGAATTAGTTATAAAATTTTTATTTTCTAACTCTGAAATACAATCAGCTAAATATGTATCTGAACTTAAACCTAATTCAATTGCTAATATTTTATCATATTTTTCTTTAAAAATTCTCTCTAATCTACTTGTACAATTACCATAAAAACTTTTATGTGGTGTAAACGCATGAGCTGGAATTAAAATTCCATCATATTTTTCTACAATATCAATTAAATCATATGCTGATATATCAGCTCTTTGTGAACTTAAAGTTATATTTTTGATATGCTTACTCATTTCATTTGAAAATTTTTTTATATTTTCTAGTTTTGGGAAATAACATAAATTATGTGCACTCCCAGTATTTCCATCATCATTTATTTCAGATGTTTCTATTTCACTTCCTAAAATAATACAAACTTTATCTTTATATAATATTCCTCCATCATCCAATTCATATGCCTGTCCTTTTTTCAGAAAATCTTCTATATCTTCTATTACATATGGTGATGCACAATCAATAATTCCTACAATATTAATTCCTTTTCTACTTTCACATTCATATGCTATATTAGAAAAATTCAATGAACTTGAAGCAGTTATTTTTATTGGCTTATTTTTATTACTTCTTCCTATATGAACATGTAAATCTGCATATACTTCGTACATATAATTTACTCCTTTTTCTGTTTTATCAAATAAAGTACGCTTTTATATGCGTACTTTATTTTAAAACTCTGTATTATTTCCTAATTTATATTCATTATTTATTATTGCCATAATTATTTGAACAGTTTTTTCTAAATCGTTATTTTTTATAACATAATCGTAGTTTCCAATTTTAGATTCTTCATAATCAAATCTATTTAATCTTAATTTTATCTCCTTAAAATCTGGTTTATCTTCTCTGTTTTCTAATCTTTGTTTTAATACCTCTTTTGGTACTCTTAAATATATAGTAACTACTTTTACATCATTTTTAAACAATTCTACCAAATGTTCTGTTCCATTTACATCAATATCTTTTACAATTATTTTACCTTCTTTTATTGTATCATTTAATAATTTTTTTGATGTACCATAATAATGATTATGATGAACTGAATATTCATATAATTCATCGTTTTCTATCATTTTTTCAAATTCAGCTTTTGTAACATAGTTATACTGTGAACTAGAGTCTCCTTCTCTTTTAGGTCTATCAGTATATGATGCTATTGTTATTACATTATCCATTCTTTTTATTAATTCTCTTTTTATTGTATCTTTTCCTGCTCCTGAAACCCCAGACAAAATAACTAACATACAATTTTCACCTTACCTTCAGCAATCTCGTTAACAGCTATTGTTACAGGTGATTCTTCATCTACATCTGTTAACTTTTTACTGCCATCTGCAATTTGTCTTGCTCTTTTTGCTGTTGCAATAACTAGTTCATATCTATTATTAACAATTTTTAATAAATCTGTAACACTTGGTTTTACCATCATTTTAACATTCCCTCTTTCTAATATTAATCTTCTTTTTCAAATCTTCCAGCAACTGTTTCTGGTTGAACTGCAGATAATATAACATGTCCAGAATCCATTATTATAACAGCTCTTGTTCTCCTTCCATATGTTGCATCTACTGCTGTTTTATTTTCTTTTGCTTCTTGTACTATTCTTTTTATTGGTGCTGATTCTGGGCTAACTATAGCAATAACTCTATCAGCAGAAACAATATTGCCAAACCCAATATTAATAAGTTGCATATATACCTCCCTACTCAATATTTTGAACTTGCTCTCTAATATTTTCTAATTCGTTTTTTACCTCAACAACTAATTTAGTTATTTCCAAACAATTAGCTTTTGAAGCAATAGTATTTATTTCACGATTCATCTCTTGTATTAAAAAATCCATCTTTTTGCCTATATTATTTTCATTAAGCATACTCTTAAATTGTACTATATGACTATTTAATCTAGTAAGCTCTTCTTCTATTGAACATTTATCTGCAAAAATTACTACTTCCATAGATAATCGATTCTTATCAACAACATCATCTTTTAAAATTTCCTTTATCCTCTTTTTTAATTTTACTATATATTCTTCAACAAGTCCAGTAGAATAAGAATTTATTTCATTTAAATATTTACTTATTATATCTAATCTATTAGATAAATCCTCTTGTATTTTTTCTCCTTCTTTAATTCTCATATCTATAAAATTATTTATAGCAATATCTAACCCAGCTAAAAGTTCTTTTTCTAATTCTGAATCTTCTACATTTTCATTTGCACTCATTATATCAGGTATCATTAATATATCAGACATATTAATTATAATTTCTGTATTATTTTCCTTTGCTATTTCTTTAATATTAGAAATATATTTTTCTGCTAAATTTTTATTAATATTAATTTTTTTATCAATTTCTAATTCTTCTAAAGAAATATGAACATCAATCTTTCCTCTTGAAATATTTTTTTTTATTTTTTTTCTTATAGTATTTTCTAAATAATTAATATTTTTATTCATTTTTATAGAAATATCATTATACTTATGATTTACAGATTTTATCTCAATAATAAATCTTCTTTTGTTACTTTCATAAATACTTCTACCATATCCTGTCATACTTTTTAACATTTAATTTATCCATCCTTTTATTTACTAATAATATCTCTTACATCACTCATATTACTTTTATATTTCTTTACTTCTTTTATATATACATATACTGATTTTAACATATAGTATATAGAAATATATAAAAATGATAAACTTACAATTTTTCTTGTAGCATCACTAGTTTCAAAAAATGTATGTGTCATAAAAAGTGTTATAAACGAAATACAAAATGTTTCAATTCCATTTAAAAAAATTCCTGGATTATCTTTCTTATATCCCTTTTCCAATAAAATAATAGACAAAACTAAAATAGAAAAACTAAAAACTTTTAAATCTGTAATAAATACTTCTTTTTCAATATTACTATACCCTAAATTTAAAAATCCAAAATATATAACAACAAGTATTGCAATAATCGTATTTACAAATATTTTATCATATATATTTTCTCTTACCTTTTTGGGAATTTTCTTTTTTTCCTTTAATTGTAGTTCTAAATCATTTTCTAGTTCACTCATCTTTTCTTCCTCCTATATCACCTAATTCATACATTATTATAGAAGTCATAACTATTGGAGCTGTTTCAGTTCTAAGAATTCTATTACCTAAACTAACTATATTTGCGCCACATTCTTTTAATCTATTAACTTCATTTATATCTAATCCGCCCTCTGGTCCAATAACTAATGCAATATTATTTAATTTTTTATTTTTTATTATATCTTTTATATATCTTTCTTTTTCATCTTCATATGCTAATATAACCATATCATATTCTTTAATAACATTACATAATTGTTCTAAATTTATACTTTCTTTAACTAATGGTATATGTATTCTACCAGATTGCATTGCCGCAGATTCTGCAATTTTATTCCACCTTGCAATTTTTTTTGCTTCATCCTTGCCATTTAATTTTACTATACATCTTTTTAAATTCACTGGTGTAAAGTTCCAAACTCCAAGTTCAGTACATTTTTGAATAATATACTCCATTTTATCAGATTTAGGTAATCCTTGATAAATATCTACTTTTATATTTGCTTCGCAATTTGTATCTATTTTATTTTCAATATTACATATAATTTTTTCTTTGGAAATTTCTTTAATTACACATAAATACTTATTTTCATTTTCAACTACAATATTTAACCTATCATTAATATTATATCTTAACACATTTTTTATATGATTAAAATTGTCACCTATTATTTCTATTTCATTTTTATCAATATCTAATTGTTCTTTATTTACAAAAAAGCTTTGCACTAAAACCTCCAAAACTTAAATTATTAATTTTTCTTTCTTCTAATTATATAGCCTTCTTTTACTTCTATTGGTAAACGCAATTTTACTTTTTGATTTGCCCTTCCTGGATTAATATATCCTATTTCTTCATCAGTCTCATAGTCCCATAAACCTTCTATTTTAAATTCAACAGGTTCTATTTGACCAGGTATTATAATTTCCATCAAATCATTTTTTTGAAGTTTATTTTTTATTTCTATAACTGTTTTTAAATTTTTATCTGTTTTTATAACTTTACCACCATATTCATATTCTGAATTATATTGATTTCCTGTATAATCTTGAAAATCCTTATTATTCCTATCGTTAAAATAAAAAGTAGTTAATCCTCTAGTTTTAGTTTTTTCAAGCTCTTTTAAATACTTTGTATAATCATATCTTGATGGATATTTAAAATAATCATCTATTGCATTTCTATATGCATTTATTACTGTAGCTAAGTAATATTCTGTTTTTAATCTTCCTTCTATTTTTAAACTATCTACATTTAAATTAATTATATCTGGTATTTCCTTTATTAAGCATAAATCCTTAGATGAAAATATATATGTACCATTTTTATCATCTTCAACAGGCATTAAATTACCAGGATTATTTGTTTCTTCAACATAAACATTATATTTCCATCTACAACTTTGAGCACAATCACCTAGATTTGCACTCCTGCAAGATAAGAAATCACTTAAAAAACACCTACCAGAATAGCCAAAACATATTGCACCATGTACAAATATTTCTGTTTCTAAACCATTAGGTTTATTTTCTGTAATATATTTAATTTGATTTTTATTTAATTCCCTAGCTAAAATAACTCTTTTAGCACCATTATTATACCAAAATCTACTTGCATGCAAGCTAACAGTATTTGCTTGTGTGCTTATATGTATATCTATATCAGGTGCTACTTGTTTAATTAGTTCTACAACTCCTCCATCTGATACAATAACACCATCTACATTTAATTCATTTAACATTCTTGCTTGGTTTGCAACTTCTTCATAACTTTCATCCCATGGAAAAATATTTATTGCAACATATACTTTTTTTCCATTTTCATGTGCATATCTAATTGTTTTAAATAAATCATTATCATCCATGTCTGCTCTTGTTCTTAAAGATAAAGAAGAAGTTCCACAATAAATAGCATCTGCTCCATACATAAATGCAGTTTTTGCTTTTTCAAAAGAACCTGCTGGAGCTAGTAATTCTGGTTTTTTCACTTTTCCCTCCAAAAATAAATATAATTTAGTAAATTATATAACATATGTTTTACTAAATCAAGTTTATAAAAAGAAAAATACCCTTGTAAAAATGTTACTTTACAAAGGCTTATCTTTCTATTCAATTCCATATTTTTTCTTGAATTTATCTGCTCTACCACCTGTTGTATTATGTTTTAAGTTTCCTGTCCAAAAAGGATGGCATTTAGAACATACATCAACTTTAAGTTCTGATTTTGTTGAATTTGTTTCAAGTACATTACCACATGCACATATTATTTTTGCTGGTTGATATTTTGGATGTATACCCTCTTTCATTATGTATTCACCTCTTCCTCTAATTTTCACATTATAAATTATATTAACATAAATAAAACTTTAATGCAATATTAATTATTCTCATTTTCTGTTTTATGATTACTTATAAACTGTACAGATGATTGTATTTCATTTAACAAAGATGTTTTTTGTACCAATTTGTTTACTACATTAAAAAGACATGCAATTATTAAAATTATAAACAATACTTTCTTCCAGTATTTCGCAACCATAAAATTCACCTCAATTACAAACATTATTATAACATTTTTTTGGCATTTGTCAATGCACAAATCTAGCTTTGCTAGACCTTTTTTGTAATTTTTAATATTTGTTACATTAATTTAAGGTCTAGCAAGAAACGTATAAGTTACTATCCACAGCTTATAAAATAAGATTAAAGGTTACAATTCACAGCTTAAAGATAAAGATTTTGATATATAATATTGAATAAATTTTGAATGCGATTGGAGATGTTTATAGAAT